>NZ_JBFPGY010000322.1:0-20123 GCF_041083715.1 Sphaerotilus sp. | reverse complement strand
AGGTGGAACTGCTGTTTCTCCAGCGCAGGACGGAGGTCGGAAATCAGCCGCATGCGCTCCTGCGCGACCTGCTGCATCGAGGGCGTGAAGTACTGGCTGCAGTTGCGGCCTTGCTGCTTGGCGACGTACATCGCCTGGTCGGCGTTCTTGAGCAGTCCGTTGACGTCGTGGACGCCATCGGTCGGGTAAAGGGTGATGCCCAGGCTGCCCGAGACATAGGCCTGGTCCGAGCCCAGCGCGAAGGGTTCGCTCACTGCCTGCAGCACGGCCTGCGCCACCCGGGCGACCGACGACGGATCCTCCAACCCGCCCAGCACCAGCGTGAATTCGTCGCCACCGAGTCGCGCGACGATGTCGGTGCCGCGCACGCACTGCTGCAGCCGGCGTGCAGCCTCCTGCAGCAGCATGTCGCCCCAGGCATGGCCTAGCGTGTCGTTGACCTCCTTGAAGTTGTCGAGATCGAGCATCAGCAGCGCCAGGGACTGCCCGGTGCGGTCGCTGCGGGACATCTCCTGCTGCAGCCGGGTGAGGAACATGTTGCGGTTGGGCAGGCCGGTCAGCGTGTCGTAGTTGGCCTGTTGCCAGATGAGATCCTGCGCGCGCTTCTGCTGGGTGATGTCACCGATGCTGCCGACCATGCGCAGCGGTTGGCCGTTCGCATCCCGCTCGACGATGCGGCCGCGGTCCTGCACCCAGATCAGCCGGCCATCCTTGCGGCGCATGCGGTGCTCCTGCAGGTAGGTGGCGCGACCGGCGAGGCAGTCGTCAAGAGCGCGCAGCACGTCGGCCTGTTCCTCGTCCGGCACGCAACGCCAGAAATCATCCAGCGTGCCGCTGCATTCGGCTGTGTCGTAGCCGAACAGCGTGTACCAGCGCTGGTTCAGCGTGAGCTGTCCGCTGGGCAGGTGCCAGTCCCAGACGGCGTCACCGGTGGCCTCCAGCGCGTGCAGCAGGCGCCGCTCGCTGTCCTCGACGCGCATCTGCGCGCGGCGCAGGTCGGTGATGTCGTGCGCGATCACGAGGATCCGGGGCAGGCCGTCCGGGCCGGTGAAGGGCTTCTTGATCGAGCGGAAATGGTTGATCTCGCCGGTGCGGGCGTCGCGCGACTCCTCCAGCACGATCTCGGTGTGGCCGCTGGCCATGATGGCCAGCACGTTCTGGCGCATCGCCTCGGCCATCTCGGGCGGCACCCCGAAATCGCGGTCGAGGTGGCCGACGATCGCCTCCGGGGTCGTGCCGTAGAAGGTGGCCACCGGCTCGTTGGCCAGCAGGAAGCGGCCTTCGTGGTCCTTCAGCAGGATGAAGTCCGGGCTTTCGTCCAGCACGGTGCGCAGCAGCGCGGTCTGCGCTTTCAGGTCGGCCTCGGTGCGGTGCAGGCGGGCGAACAAGGTCTGCATCGAGTGGTCGTCCAGTGCTTCGGTCATGCGTGTCTCGCACGGTCGGGGGAAAGGCGTGGGGGAGCAAAGAGGTGTGGCGAGTCGTTATCGGCAGGCGCCGGGCAAGCCGGATGCCGGACCACACCGGCGGGCGGTAATTGGTCACGACTTTCCGGCTGGGTGGTTGACCTTGCTGGACGGCGGGGGGTGTCCGGCCCGTCGGTTGGCTCAGGTGCCGGTGGCCCGGCTGGCGGCCAGCACCACACAGGTCGTCGTCGCGTGCGCGTACAGCTTGCCGTCCGCGCCGACCAGCCGCCCTTCGGCAAAACCGACCTGTCGGCCCGCGTTGATGATCTGCCCCTCGGCGCGCACCAGCCCGACCTGCGGCGTCAGTGCGCGGATGTAGCTCACCTTCAGTTCGGCCGTGGTGTAGCCGCGCCCGGCCGGCAGCGTGGTGTGGACCGCGCAAGCGACGCATGAATCGAGCAACGTGGCGATCCAGCCGCCGTGGATCGTGCCCATCGGATTGGCAAAGCGGATGTGCGGGCGGCCCTGGAAGACGAAGCGGCCGTGCGCGAACTCGATCGGCACGAAGTCCATCGTCTCCCCGATCGGCACCGAGGGCAGCTCGCCGCGGCCGATGGCGGCGAACCAGTCCAGACCGCTCAGGTGGGCGATCTGCTCGGGGCGGGCGATGCCGGGGGCAGCCAGCGTGGCGCGCACGCGCGCCTCGTCGGCTGCCCAGCGGGCGAGGGTGGCGGCGGTGTCGTGGTGGGGGGTGGCGGACGTGCGGGGGGGGTTGGCCATGGTGTGGTGTACCGGAATGCTCGGATCTGCAGCAGACCATGGTCTCCCGCGGGCTGGCTGTCACGCCGGGGTCAGCGCATGACGTTGGCCGTGTGCACCGGACGACTTCAGGCCGGTGCGCTGATCGGCTGGATCATGGCCACTGGTTCAGGCGCAAGCAGCGTGCCTTGGCGCAGCCCGCGCACGGTGCCCATGCCGAGGCCGAACACCACCAGCGAGGTCAGCGCCAGCAGCATCGGCCCGAGGACGGCCAGCAGCCCGCCCGGCGTGGCGAGCTGCAGTGTCAGCCCGGCCAGTGCGGCCATCGGGAACGACAGTCCCCAGTGCGCGATCGTGAACGCCTGCGCGACGATGCGCTTCGCCAGTGTGGCTGCCCAGAGGAAGCTGAACAGCGCCATGCCCCAAAGCATCCAGCCGAGCGCGGGTGGCGCGCCGAGCTGCAGCGCCGACAGGCCGATCACCGCCGGTGGCGCCACCAGGATGAAGACCGACGGCATGAGCCGCTCTGGCCACAGCCCCTGCACGGCGATGCGCACCACCAGCAACGCCAGCACCACCGGCCAGAACAGCACGCCGATGCCGAACTGCGCCGCCGACCACTCGGCATGGCCGAGCGTGACGCCGGCGAGCGGCGCCAGCACGTTGCCGACCACCGGAATGACCAGAGCCGGCGTGACCCCCTGCCACTGCAGCCCGCCGGCCTTGTTGCCGTTCCACCAGCGGCTGACGACCCACAGCGTCACGCCAAGCTGGCCCAGACTGCCGCCCCACCACAGCGCGTCGGCGATCGGGCTTGCGCCGAGCAGTCCGACCGCGACCGTGGCCAGCAGGATCAGCGAGACCGGCATCGTCGCCACGAAGGTGTGGCGCACCGGGTGGGTGCGGTCGTCCTTCCATGCGTCGGGATGGCGCTGCAGCCGCACGGCGCTCGCGATGGCCAGCGCCAGAAAGACCAGCGCCGCCAATCCGCCGAAGACGATCGCGATGTGGTGGGCGACCTCGCCCATCAGCGGTGCGGCGCGCAGCCATGCCAGCGACAGGCCGCACAGTCCCATCACGATCGAGAACCAGGCGGGGGAGAGGAATTTGAGCGGGAACTGCGTCGAGGTCATGGACAGGGGATCAGCGAAGTGATCAGTCGAACGTGATCGGGGTGGGGCGGGTGACCTGACTGTCCTGGGCGATCCACGGGCGCGGGCAGTCCTCATGGATCAACTCCGGACATCGATGTCCGACAGGGTAGATCACTGTGCTCGACGCTGCCACCTCTGCGGCGGCGGATTCCAGCGTCAGGTCGCGCTGTCTTCGCCGATCAGGAGGCGGGTGTCCCCTGCGTAGCGGTGCGGCGGCACTTCGAGGTTGGTGGGTGCGGGCTTGTTCTTGAAGACGCGGCCGGCGAGGTCAAAGGTGGAACCATGGCACGGGCACAGGAATCCGCCGGGCCAGTGGTCGCCGACGCTGGCGTTGGCGCTGCCCTGTGGCACGGCGGACGGCGAGCAGCCCAGGTGGGTGCAGATGCCCACGACCACCAGGACATCGGGCCGGATGGAGCGCTGGACATTGGTGGCGTAGGCGGGTTGCTGGTCACGGCGCGAGTCTGGATCGGCGAGCTGGCTGGCGAGTGGCGCCAGTCCGGCCAACATGTCGGGCGTGCGGCGCAGCACCCAGACCGGTTTGCCGCGCCACTCGGCGGTGCGGAGTTCGCCCGGCCGGAGATCGGCGATATCGACCTCGACTGGCGCACCCATCGCACGGGCCCGTTCGCTCGGCGCGAGGGTCGAGACCAGTGGAACCGCGGTGGTCAGCACGGCGGCCGCGCCCATGCTGCCGGCGGCCAGGAGCCATGTGCGGCGCTCCGGGTCGGTGGTGTCGGCAGACAGTGGCAGCGCGGTGGACAGGGTGGTGGTGTTCATGGCGCCATCGTGCGCCGCAGTCGGGGTGGGCACCATGACCTGCCGCAGGGCGCTTGATACAGGGCGGTGTATAGAGCACGGCATGCATGGTCCACGTCGCCACATTTCTGCTTGACGGCAGGACCGATCCCGGTGAGTGATTTCTGGGACCAGCGTTTGGTCCTGATGCTGCCGAATTCCGCAGAATTGACGGGCGTTCTGCGGGCACTTCGGACCACAGCGTGCGGACGGGATGTCGATACTTCACTCAGCGTATTCCCGCACGCAGGGAGCGCGTCGAATCCTGCAGTAACGAGTCCAACATGCCCCAATTCATCCGAAACCTTCGACTTTCGCGCAAATTCTTTCTGCTGAGTGCGGTCGCTGCGGGGGTGCTCCTGCTGCCACTGTCGTACTCCGTGGGCAGCGTCGAGCGAGAGTTGGCGCGTGACCGGGCCGAGCTGGCAGGGATCGCGCCCTCCCATGGTTTGCTGCGCGTGATCCAGCTCACCCAGCAGCACCGTGGCCTGTCTGCCGCTGCACTGGGTGGCAAGGCCGATCTCGAATCCCAGCGGAGCGCTCGCCAGGCCGAGACGGAACAGGCGGTCGAGGCCTTCAACGCCCTGCTCCAGACTCTGGACGAGTTGCCGCGCATGCGCGCGGAGTGGGAGCAGGTGGCCGGCGAGTGGCATGCGCTGGCCAAGGATGTGGCAGGCCGCAACGTGTCTGCTTCGCAGAGTTTCGAGCGCCACACGGCGCTGATTGCGCACGAATTTGAACTCCATGGCCGGGTGCTGGATGCGTCCGGGTTGATGCTGGACTCCGATCCCGGCTCCCACTTTCTCACCGTCGCCGCGCTGCAAAAGGCGCCTGCGCTGTCCGAGCTGCTGGGGCAGCTGCGGGCTTTCGGGTCACTGGCACTGTCCCGGCAGGAGGTGACATCCGACCAGAAGGCCAGCATGCTGGTCTTGGGCAATCTGGTACAGCTCCAGTTGCGCGAGGTGACGCTCAATCTGGAAAAGGCCTTCGACCTGGATCCAGCGGCGAAGGCCCGCCTGGCCGACCATCTGGTCCGCGTCCAGACGGCGACCGCGACGGCGCAGAAGCTGATGCGGGAACAGATCGTGGATGCTGCCGCGCTGACGCTGGCATCGACCGACTATTTCAAGGTCATGACGGAGTCGATTGACCAGGTCTACGGACTGCAGCAGCAGTCCAGCGAGGTCCTGGAGGCGAAACTGGCTGCGCACATGCAGGAGGTCCGTCAGTTCGAATGGCTGCTGATCGGCACTTGTCTGCTGCTGAGCGCGCTGGGGCTGGCCTTGGGCCGGACGGTGGCGCGTTCGATCTCGGACGCGGTGGAATCGGCACATGCCTCGGCGGTGCGCATCGCCAGCGGAGACCTGAGCAATGCACCACCAGCCACGTCCCGCGATGAGCTGGGCGAGTTGATGACGGCGATGGCCGCGATGCAGACCTCGCTGATCCGGGTGGTGGGCAGCGTGCGCCAGAACGCCGACAGCGTGGCCACGGCCAGTGTGCAGATTGCCCAGGGCAATCTGGACCTGAGCGCCCGTACCGAGCAGCAGGCCAGTGCGCTGGAGGAAACCGCCGCCACGATGGACCAGCTCAACACGACGGTCAGCAACAACGCTGACAGTGCCCAGCAGGCCAACGCCTTGGCCCAGAGCGCCACCAGCATCGCGGTGCGTGGTGGCGAGATGGTGGGGCAGGTCGTGGAAAAGATGGATGGCATCAGTGCGGCATCGCGCAAGATCGCCGAGATCATCGGGGTGATCGACGGCATTGCCTTCCAGACCAACATCCTGGCGCTGAACGCCGCTGTCGAAGCCGCGCGGGCTGGCGAGCAGGGCCGTGGTTTTGCGGTGGTGGCAGGGGAAGTGCGCTCGCTGGCGCAGCGTTCGGCCGCCGCGGCGCGAGAAATCAAGACCCTGATCAACACCAGCGTCGAGCGTGTCGAACAAGGTTCCGCGCTGGTCAACCAGACGGGCCGCACGGTCGACGAAGTGGTGAGTGCCATCAAGCGTGTCAGCGGAATCGTTGCCCAGATCAGTGCGGCCAGCGCCGAGCAGAGTCTCGGTGTGCAGCAAGTCGGACAGGCCGTCAGTCAGATGGACCAGGTGACCCAGCAGAATGCGGCGCTGGTCGAGCAGTCGGCGGCAGCGGCGGAAGGCCTCAAGCAGCAGGCGCACGATCTGGTGCAGGCCGTGGCGCTGTTCAAACTCGGGCCTGTCGGTGTTGCAGGTCCGGGCGTGAGCGCAATGGCACATCTGTCGGTCGCGAACGAAGCCGGGAGCAGCTCTGCGCGCCGCGGCGATGACCGGGTCGGCGGCAACGTGACCCGCTCCGACGCTGCGCAGAAGGCGGCCAAATCGAGTGCATACCAGTCCGAGTACGTTGCACCACCTTCACCTGTGCCACAAGAGGCTGCGCAGGAGCACGCTGGCACCGACGACTGGGAGCGCTTCTGAGCCGCCGCCGTCGATCAGAAGTCGATCGGGCGCAGCACGAAAATGCTTTCGGCTCCTGAGATGAACCGGCGCAGCACCGCGGCGGTGATGTGTTCGGCGTGGGTCGCCAGCAGTTCGGAGAAGCTGGCGTTCTGGTGCGTGGGCTTGAAACGCGCTCTGCACACGGACTCGCTCAGGTAGGCGACGACTTTCGTGTGGGCCAGGCCGAATTGGGCCAAACCGGCGGATTCATTGAGGTGGAAGAGCGTTCCGTGGTGAAGGCTTTGGATGCAGAAGTCCTGGTGCGTTTGGGGCAGAAAAAAACGGGTTAGGAGCTTTAGCACCTAACCCGTTTTTTGCTGAATTCTGGTGGCCAAGGGCGGAATCGAACCACCGACACGCGGATTTTCAATCCGCTGCTCTACCAACTGAGCTACTTGGCCGTCAAGAGAATGCTATTATTGCATGAGAATTTCAAACCATGCAATAGCTTTGCCCGAAAATTTTTGCAGAGCTTCAACCCGCACCCCGCTTGTTGCGGGTGAGATCGACGCCGAGCTGCTTGAGCTTGCGGTACAGGTGGGTGCGCTCCAGCCCGGTGCGCTCGGCGACGCGGGTCATGCTGCCATTCTCGCGGGCGAGATGAAACTCGAAATAGGCTTTCTCGAACGCATCACGGGCTTCGCGCAGCGGCCGGTCCAGCAAGAAGATCTGCTCGGCCTGCGGGCCGCTGGCCATGGTGATGCTGGGCGTCAGGCTCGAGCCGTTGCCGTTGCCGTTGGCATGGCTGTGGGAGGGCGCGGCGTAGTGGGCAGTTTCCACGGCAGGCAGATAGTCCGTGCGTTCGATGCGCGCGAGCCCCTGGTTGCCCATCTCGGGCGTGCTGGTGCCACCAGCCGGCGCTGCACTGCGTGGGGCCGGCTTGGACAGCCCCTGCTCGACAGCACGCAGCAGCTTCTGCAGTGTGATCGGTTTTTCGAGGAAGGCCATCGCACCGTACTTGGTGGCTTCGACCGCGGTGTCGATGGTGCCGTGGCCGGACATCATGATCACTGGCATGTTGAGCTGCGAGCCCGTGCCCCATTCCTTGAGCAGGGTGATGCCGTCCACATCGGGCATCCAGATGTCCAGCAGCACCAGATCGGGGCGCTGGCGTTCACGCAGGGTGCGTGCCTGAGCGGCGTTTTCGGCCAGCTCGACGCTGTGCCCTTCGTCGGTCAGGATTTCTTGCAGCAGGGCACGAATGCCCATTTCATCATCGACGACAAGAATATTGGCCATGGGTGATCAGGACGCGCTGACGTCGGCAGAGGGTGGGCGAGCCCACCGCGAAAAGGAAATGGACACCTGCGCCCCGGTTCGCGTCGGGCCGTGGGCAGCTTCCTGTGTTTCGTCGGACAAGTTGTTCAACCGGATCTTGGCGCCGTGTTCCTCGACGATCTTCTTGACCACCGCCAGCCCGAGACCCGTGCCGCGGGCTTTGGTGGTGACGTAAGGTTCGAACGCACGTTTCAGGATCTTTTCTGAGAAACCGGGGCCATTGTCTACCACCTTGAGGCGAATGGCACGCGCCGACCTGTCATCCAGCCGCGCGGCCTCGGTCGAAATGGTGACCTGTCCACCTGGTTGATCGTCGACGGCGTCGAGCGCATTCTGAACCAGATTGTGGATGACTTGCCGCAACTGGCTCGCATCTCCGGCCAACGCAGGCAGATCAGGCGCCAGATGGGCATGGAGCCGACCGCTTTCCTGCTGCACGGCGTACAGGCCCAGCACCTCGGTGACCAGCGCGTTGAGGTCGATCGGCAGCAGCTGTGCCGCCGGCAGGCGGGCGTAGTCGCGGAACTCGTTGACCAGCGTTTTCATCGACTGGACCTGTGCCACGATGGTTCCGACCGAGCGCACCAGCATCTGCTGGTCGGTGCCCGTCAGTTTGGATTCGAGCTTGTGCTGCAGCCGTTCGGCCGACAGCTGGATGGGCGTGAGCGGATTCTTGATTTCATGGGCGAGCCGCCGTGCGACCTCTGCCCAGGCGACGCTGCGCTGCGCGGAGACCACGTCGGTGATGTCGTCGAACACGATCAGGCGGGCGCCTTCGGGCAGCATGGCTCCCCGCACGAGCAGCGTCTGGCCCGATTCGGCATGGCCCAGCGCCAGCGCTTCCTGCCAGTGGCCGCGGCCGGGTTCGCCGTGCTCGCTGGTGTCGAGATCGGCGCTGTGGGTCGCGAAGTGCCGGGCGACCGTGCGGGCAAATTCTTCCAGACCGGGCAGGCGGTCCAGCGTCTGCCCGGTCCAGGCGCTCGGTGCCACCCGCAAGATGCGGGTGGCACCGGGATTGACGGTGTTGATGGTGCCGTCGGCATCGAAGACGATGACGCCGGAGGTGAGGTTGTCGAGGATGGTCTGCAGGTGGGTCTTGGCGCTCTCGACCTCGGCCAGGCTGCGCTGCACGAGTCCGCGTGCATCGGCGAGCTGCTGCGTCATCACGGCGAACGAGCGGGTCAGTCCGCCCAGCTCGTCGCGCGAGGCGAAGACCTCGGTCGGGCTCAGGTCGCCGCTGGCCACCTGGCGCACGCCTTCGGCCAGCATCACCAGTGGTCGACCGAGCTGGTGGCCCAGCCCCGCGGCCATCAGCAGCGCGCTGAAGACGCCGAGGATGAGCGTGAGCGTGAGCGTGCCGATGTACATCTTGCGCAGACCGCCGCGACCGAGTGCGCGCTGCTGGTACTCGCTGTAGGCCGTCTGCACGCGCAGCGCGTTGGCGGCCAGCTCCGGGGGCACGAGCTGCGTGACCTGCAGGTAGCGGTCCTCGTTGCCGAGGCTGAAGCTGGTGGAGGGCATCCAGGCGATGGCGCGCACGCGGGCTTGGTTGGCGGCCAGGTTCTTGGGGTCGGGGGGCGTGTCCGCGTCCAGGCCTTCGAGCTGGGCGAAGACGCGCAGGTTGCGCGCCTGGCGCATCATGGCCGTGGTCGGCCGGTCGGGCAGCATGGCTGCGCCGACCACGCCGCCGGCCGACACGATCACCTGCCCGGTCGGCGACAGCAGTGCCACGCTTTGCGCCGAAAGCTGCTCGCGCAGGCGCTCCAGCGTCAGCAGCTTGAGCCGATCGGCGTTCTCGGTGGCGTTTTCGGCGGCCAGCCGGGTCTTGGTGGCGACATCGTTGACCAGCAATTGCAGCGTGGTGCGGCCAAGGTTGAGACCGGATTCGAGCGCCCCTTCGACCTCGACATCGAACCAGCTCTCGATGGAGCGCGAGACGAACTGGTAGGACACGCCATAGATCAGTGCCCCCGGCAGCACGCCGACGAAGGCGAAGATGGCGGCGAGCTTGAACAGCAGCTTGCTGCCGAACTTGCCGTGGCGCATGCGCCGTGCCAGGTGGGTCAGTGCGACGAGGATCACCAGTCCGAGCGCAGTGGCCACACCGATGTTGACCCACAGCAGCCATTCGTAATGGCGTTCGTAGAGCGCGCGGTTGTTGGTGGCGATCGACAGCAGGAAGGCCAGCACCAGCACGGTTCCACCCACCGCCAGCAGGGCGATCAGCAGGGTCCAGCGCAGTGAACGGCGGCTCATATCGGCAGGGTCAGTCGGGCAGGGCGATGGTGCGCGCCACCCCCAGCGTCCATTCGGGCTGGCTGCCGATGCCGATCTGCAGCGGGCGCGGCAGCTGTTCGGTATCGAGCTTGTACGTGAACTCGATGTAGCAGCGGTCCTCGTCGGCGGACACCTGGTCGGCGATGCGCCACTGGCTGAAGCGCTGCAGCGCCCGCAGCGCTTCGCCGAGCGAGCGGTAGGTCTGCGACAGCCCGCCCTGGCTGACCTTGTAGCTGAAGGTCAGCGGCTGGTAGGCGATGCGCCAGGTGCGCGTGGCGCGGGCGAGTTCCTTGTCGCGCCAGTACCAGCGCGAGCGCATCAGCACGGCCTCGGCCAGGAAGTGCAGCGCCACACCCCGCTGCAATGCGTCTTCCACGCCTCCCGGCAGGTCGAAGTGGGTCTCGAAATTCACCAGCACGCCCCGTTCGCTGCGCTGGGCGTCCAGGCGCAGCAGGTCCAGCGCATGTGCCGGTGCCGTGGTCAGCAGCAGGCTGAGCCACACCAGGCACATGGCTGCAGCCGTGCGCAGGCGCTTCGGACTGTCGGCGCTGCGGGCAATCGGGGGCATCGACACGTGTGGCACGTTGGCGTGGGGCCGGGGTTTCCGGAGTGGGTGAAGAACGGATCAGGGCTGCTTGTCCAGCCGGGCGTAGAAGAAGCCGTCGCCGGCCGGGATGGGCACGGTGGCGCCGTGCTGGGACGGATTGTCGGTCAGCGGCAGCAGGTGGCCGGGGGCCTGCCCGGCGCGGGCCTCGGCGTGGCGTTGCAAAAACGCCGAAATCTGCCCAGCCCCTTCCGCCCGGAAGACCGAGCAGGTGGCATACACCAGCCGTCCACCCGGGCGCACCAGCGGCCACAGCGTGTCGAGCAGCGTGCGCTGGGTCCGGGCGAGGTCGCCGATGTCGCTGGCGCGGCGCAGCCAGCGCACGTCCGGATGGCGGCGGACGATGCCCGATGCGCTGCAGGGCGCGTCGAGCAGGATGGCGTCGAAGGGGCGGCCATCCCACCACGCTGCGGTGTCGCGGGCATCGGCGGCTGCGGTGCGGGCGCCGTGCAGGTGCAGGCGCGCCAGGGTGTCCTCGACCCGCTTCAGCCGGACGGCGTCGCTGTCGAGGGCGAGCAGCTCCAGATCCGGTCGCAGCTCCAGCAGGTGCGCGGTCTTGCCGCCCGGTGCGGCGCAGGCGTCCAGCACGCGGGCGCCGGCGGGCAGGGCGTCCGGCCCGGTGCCCAGCAGCAGCGGTGCGGCGCGCTGCGCGGACAGGTCCTGGACCGAGATCCGGCCTTCCGCGAAGCCGGGCAGCTGTTGCACCGGCACCGGCTGGTCCAGCACGACCGCGTGGACGCCGACGGCCATCGCGCCAAGACCCGCCGCGGCCAGTTCGGCCACGTAGCCGACCGCGTCGCCATGGCTGGCATGCACGCGCAGTACCATCGGCGCGGCCTGGTTGGCTTCGGCCAGCAGTTCGGTCCACTGGCGCGGCCAGTCGCGCTGCAGCTGGTCGATCCACCAGCGCGGGTGCTGGTGGCGGGCGACCGGCAGCGTCGCTTTCAGCTCGGCGACCAGCGCGTCCCGCTCGCGCAGGAAGCGGCGCAGGATCGCGTTGACGAAGCTCGCGCTCTTGGGGGCGATCTGGTGCGCGCAGGCGACGGCCTGGTCGACCAGCGTGTGGTCCGGGTAGGGCGCGGCCGCGTCCGGCCAGAGCAGGGCCAGTGCGGTGATCAGCAGCGCATCGACGCGCGGTGGCGGCATGCGCGGTGCCAGGCGCTCGCGGGCGGCCTCGGCGCCGCCCATCCAGCGCATGACGTGGAAGCTGAGGGACTGGGTGCCTGGGCGGGCGACCGACGGACAGGCGGCCAGCGCTTCCGTCAGCGAGCGGCCGCCGCGCACGGCGGCGACGGCGTCGGCCGTGTGGGCGAGCAGGCGGGACAGCGGCAGGCTGTGCGCGTGGGAGGAGGTTGCAGCGGTGGAGTTCACGGGCGGCAGTCTACGTGCCGCCGGCCTGCAGTTCCTGACCGGAGGGCCTCTCGGCCTGCATGAAGTGGCACGACAGGGCGGGCGGCTGTGGTGTATCGAGCAGTGCGCAGGCCAGCCAGAGTGCCTCGGCGGCCACTGGCAGACCTTCGCCTGCATGCACGCGCAGACCCGGGCGGGTGGTGGCCGCGTCGGTCCAGAGCCGTGCCAGCACCGGGCGGTGCATCCAGCCCAGCGCCTGCAGCGTCTGCAGCGCCCGGCCGAGGCCGTCCACATCGGGCACGTGGCAGGTTGGCGGGTGGGCTTCGGTGCCCCAGACGCCGCGCATCACCGCGTCGTACCAGGTGGTGCCGGCCGCGCCGACGAGCACACCGGCCACGTCCGGCGCACCCTCCGGGACCATCCGGGCGAGGTAGGCGGTGAAGTGCGCGATGGCCTGGCGCAGTGCGAGCGGCAGGTGTTCCAGTTCGTTGTGTTCCCGCACGCCACCTCGGTGTGGACGGGCCGGCCCTGCCAGCAGGTGGCGTGCCGCCAGCCAGGCCAGCCGATCGAGCGGGCGGATCTGGCCATCGGCACACATCATGCGGCGCAGGCTCTGCAGCAGGGCCTGGCGCTGCTGCAGGGGTTCGGTGGCGCATTGCTGGAGCAGCCTTGCCAGGGCGGGCCAGCGTGCGCTCGGCGGCAGCCGCTGTGTCCAGTCGCGCACCTGTGTGCCTGTCTCGACGCTGCGGATGGTGTCCAGCCAGGCGCGGCGTTCGCGGTCGCTGTCCGGCGTCATCAACAGCGCGAGCACGGCGGCCCGCCGCTCACCTTCGGTGCGCAGGTGTGTCAGCCGCAACCACACCGCCTGCGACTCGGGGTCCAGCCTGGGCGGAGTGCGCGGCAGAGGAGGGGCGTGCATGGAACAAAAGTTGCAAATCCGGCAAGTCTTGGCATCCTGCCTTCCGAGGCGTGGCCTTGTCCAGCCGAAAAGTGTTTCTGCCGGGCTGTGTTCAGAGCGGCATCGGCTTGCTGGGCTGGCCTTTGAGACGCAGCGTGGTGTGGCCGGACAGCAGGGGCGCGTCCTTGAAGCGGCAGGCCAGCGCGACCAGTGTGGTCGGGAACACGTGCAGCGCGTGGTTGTAGCGCTCGGCTTCGCGGTTGTAGACCAGCCGGCTGATGTGGATCTGCTCCTGCAGGGCATCGCGCTGGCGCAGCAGTTCGGTGACGGCGGGCTCGGGGCCGAGGCCGGAGGTCAGGTCCTGCAGTTCGCCGACCAGCGTGTCGAGCAGGGCGCCGAGCGACTCTTCGGCGGCCCCCACCACCTGCAGCGCATGGCCGCGCATGCTGCGGGCCTGTGCCTCGTCCGTGGCGCGGCCGGCCTGCCGGGCCGCATTGATCAGCTGGGCGGCCACGGGTTGCTGGTCACCGGACAGCAGCGGGCGGGCGGCCTGCGCCAGAGCCAGTGCCACGGCATGGCGCTGGCGCAGGTGGTTGGCCAGCGGGTCGTAGCTGTGGTGGGTCTTGGCGCGCAGCCGCTTGAGGCGCTTGTAGGCGCCCAGCATCCAGAAGGCCAGCACCGCCAGGATCACCAGGGTGGCAATGTCCATCTCGTGTCTCCAGGGTGGGCGGCACGGTGGCCGCCGGGGTCAGCCGGCGTCGGCCAGCCAGGCGGTGTGACCCGCATGGCGCAACTCGCAGGCCGGACAGTGGCCGCAGCCGTGGCCCCACGGGTGGCGCGTGCCGCGCTCGCCGAGGTAGCAGGTGTGGGTGTGCGCGATGATCAGCTCGACCAGCGTCTGCCCCCCCAGCTGTTCGGACAGGTCCCAGGTCTGCGCCTTGGTCAGGAACATCAGTGGCGTTTCCAGCGTCATCGGTGTGGCCAGACCGAGTGACAGCGCCACCTGCAGCGCCTTGAGCGTGTTGTCGCGGCAGTCCGGGTAGCCTGAATAGTCGGTCTCGCACATGCCGCCGACCAGCACCGAGGCCCCCCGTCGGTACGCCAGCGTCGCCGCGAAGCCGAGGAACAGCAGGTTGCGGCCGGGCACGAAGGTGTTGGGCAGTCCGTTCGCCTGGTACTCGATTTCACGCTCGGCGGTGAGCGCGGTGTCGGAGAGCTGGCCGATCAGGCCGAGGTCGAGCACATGGTCGTCGCCAAGCCGGTCGGCCCAGTGCGGGAACTGCACGCGCAACTCCTCGCGCACGGTCAGGCGGCAGTCCATCTCGATCAGGTGGCGCTGGCCGTAGTCGAAGCCGACGGTCTCGACGCGCCGGAAGCGCTCCAGCGCCCAGGCCAGGCAGGTGGTCGAGTCCTGGCCGCCCGAGAAGAGCACGAGGGCGGTGCGTGGGTCGCGGGCGGCGGTGGCGTTCATTGCCGGATCTCGCCCTGGCCGAGCACGACCCACTTCATCGACGTCAGCCCCTCCAGCCCGACCGGGCCGCGTGCGTGGAACTTGTCGGTCGAGATGCCGATCTCGGCGCCCAGGCCGTACTCGAAGCCGTCGGCGAAGCGTGTGCTCGCGTTGACCATCACGCTGGCCGAATCGACCTCGCGCAGGAAGCGCATGGCGTTCGGGTGGTTGGTGGTCAGGATCGCGTCGGTGTGGTGCGAGCTGTAGTGGTTGATGTGGGCGATGGCCTCGTCCAGCGTGTCGACCACCTTCACGCTGATGACCGGCGCCAGGTATTCCTCGGACCAGTCGGCTTCGGTGGCGTCCACCACGGTCGCGCCCGGCACGTCCGACAGGACCGCCTTGGCGCGCGGGCAGGCGCGCATCTCGACGCCCTTGCTGGCGAAGATGGCGCCGATCTGCGGCAGGAAGGCCGTTGCCTGATCGGCGTGGACCAGCAGCGACTCGGTGGCGTTGCAGGGGCTGTACTTCTGTGTCTTGGCGTTGTCGGTGACGACCAGCGCCTGCGCGATGTCGACCTGCGCGTCGATGTAGGTGTGGCAGTTGCCGTCGAGGTGCTTGATGACGGGCACCTTGGCCTCGGCCGAGATGCGCTCGATCAGGCCCTTGCCGCCGCGCGGGATGACCACGTCCACGAACGCAGGCATCGCGATCAGCTGGCCGACGGCGGCGCGGTCGGTGGTCTCGACGAGCTGCACGGCGGTGGCGGGCAGACCGGCTTCGACGAGCGCGGCCTGCACCAGCTTCCACAGCGCCAGATTCGAGTGGATCGCCTCCGAGCCACCGCGCAGGATGCAGGCGTTGCCGCTCTTGATCGCCAGCGATGCCGCTTCGATCGTCACGTTGGGCCGGCTCTCGTAGACCATCCCGAACACGCCCAGCGGCACGCGCATCTGCCCGACGCTGATGCCGGTCGGGCGGCGCTTGACCCCGGTGATCTCGCCGACCGGGTCGGGCATCGCAGCCAGCTGCTCGCAGCCTTCGGCGACGGTGGCGAGGACCTTGGCGCCGAGCTTGAGGCGGTCGAGCATCGGGCCGGACAGGCCGTTCGCGGTGGCAGCGTTCAGGTCGAGCGCGTTGGCGGCGTCGAGCGCGGCCACGTTGTCACGCAGCAGGCGGGCCAGGGCGACGAGCGTGCGGTTCTTGGCGCTGGTCGAGGCGGCGGCCATCAGCGTGGCGGCGGCGCGGGCGGCTTCGCCGACGCGGGCCATGTAGGCGGGGATGTCCTGGGTGTTCATGCCGGAATTGTCGCAGAGCCCCGCCGGCCGCGGGCCTCAGCCCTCCTGAGCGGCAATCTGCCGCAACGCCTGCTCGAACACCTCGACCGGCTGCCCGCCGGAGATCAGGTGCCGGTCGTTGATGATCACCGCGGGCACCGAGCGGATGCCTGCCTGCTGGTAGAAGGTTTCCATCTCGCGCACGTCATCGGCGTGGGCGTCGCTGTCGAGCACGGTGCGCGCGGCGTCGGTGTCCAGACCGGCTGCCGTCGCAGCCTCAAGGAGCACGGCGTGGTCACCCGGGCTCAGGCCGTCGGTGAAGTACGCCTTGAACAGCGCGTGCTTGAGCTGGCGCTGGGCGTTTGCGGACTGCAGCCCAGCCCAGTGCAGCAGCCGGTGCGCATCAAACGTGTTGTAGATCCGGCTGCGCTTGCCCATGCCGAACGTGAAGCCGACGCCCGCGCCGCGCTGGCGGATGGCCTCGGTGTTGGTGGCGACCTGCTCGGCGGAGATGCCGTACTTCTCGGTCAGGTGCTCGACGATGGCCTGGCCTTCGGGCGCCATCGATGGGTTGAGTTCGAAGGGCTGGAAGTGCAGCGTGGCCTGCACCTCGGGGCCGACCCGTGCGAGCGCCTGTTCCAGCGCGTTGAGCCCGATGGCGCACCACGGGCAGGAGACGTCGGAGACAAAATCGATTTTCATGGGAGCTGGCCTTCCGGTGTGAATTGCGGTTCCGTCAGTCTCGCCTGCAACCACTGTTGCACCGCCGCCGTGTGGCGTTCTGTCAGCCACGCGAATGCCTGGCAGTACGCCAGCAGCACCGCCGACAGCCCTGCCAGATAGACCATGCCCCGCATGTCCGGCTGCAGCTGGAACGGGAGACCTGCCCATTGGTAGGCGATCGCGATCAGCAGCAGCATCGCAGGGAAGTGGCACAGGTAGGTGGTGTACGAGAAGTCGGCCATGCGTGCATGGAAGCGGCTGAAGCCCAGGAGGGGTTGCAGGCGGGTGATGCTGGCGAGCGCGGCCGAGAACGCTGCCCCCAGCACCAGATCACGTGCAAATCCGGCCAGCAGCGATTCGGGATGGTCGATGTTCTCCATGTTGTGGCTCAGCCGTGACCAGACGAGGGCCAGGGCCAGCAGACCGAGGCCGAGGACCGGCTGTGGTCGCCAGATGCCCGACGAGATCCAGCGGTGCGTGAGCAGCCCGAGCAGCCAGATGCCGCCCCAGAGCGTGACATGTGCGGGCAACCACGCAGCCAGCAGCACACCGGCCACCGCGCTGGCCGGTCGCCAGTGGCCTGGACCGGGGCTGGTCCAGGCCGTGGCGAGCAGCGCGAAGAGGGCGTAGTACCACCACTCGTAGGCCAGGCTCCACAGCGGGTTGTTGCTGCCGAAGATACCGGTCGAGATGCCCTGGAGCATGCACAGGTTGCCCAGCAGCGTGCCGGTGTCCAGGCCGGCGCTGATATCGGTGTTGAGCGAGATGGTGTGGTAGCGGACTGCGTTGGTGTACAGCGCGCTGGCGTTGAACCAGCGCAGGCCGGCGACATCCATCAGCAACCCGACGAGCAGTGCCGGGACCAGCACGGTGTAGATCCGGCTGAAGCGGGCGATCGCGTAGCGCTTCAGATCCGGGCCCCGGTGCTGCCACCGCTCCAGCGTCGTGCCCCCGACCAGGAACCCGCTGATGACGAAGAAGACCACCACGGCCTCGTGGCCCAGGCCGGTGAAGAAATAGAGGCCCTTGTCGACGAGGGTGGCCTTGTGCACGCCCACCAGATCAACCAGCACGATGTGGCGCACATGGCCGAACAGCACCAGCCAGGCCGCCACCCAGCGCGACAGGTTGAGAAAAGTCGACAAGTTCCGGTTCATGGGACGCCGGCTCAGGCCGAGAATCCCTGCGGATTCATCGACTGCCAGCGCCAGCTGTCCTCGCACATCTGGTCGATCCCGCGCTCGGCCTTCCAGCCCAGCAGGCGCTGCGCCGCACCCGGATCGGCGTAGCAGGCCGCGATGTCGCCGGGGCGGCGATCGACGATCTGGTAGGGCACCGGGCGGGCGCTGGCCCGCTCGAAGGCCTTCACCACGTCCAGCACGCTGTAGCCCTGGCCGGTGCCGAGGTTGACCGTGACCGAGGACCTGGCTTCCAGCAGGTGGCGCAGCGCCGCGACGTGGCCGGCGGCCAGATCGACGACGTGGATGTAGTCGCGCACGCCGGTGCCGTCGGCGGTGTCGTAGTCGCCGCCGAAGACCTGCAGGTGGGCGCGCTTGCCAACGGCGACCTGCGTCACGTAGGGCATCAGGTTGTTCGGGATGCCGCGCGGGTCTTCGCCGATCAGGCCGCTGGCGTGCGCGCCGACCGGGTTGAAGTAACGCAGGTAGGCGATCGCCCAGCTCGGGTCGCAGGCCTCCAGCTCGCGCAGCATCTGCTCGCCCAGCAGCTTGGTCATGCCGTAGGGATTGGTGGTCGAGAGCGCGCTGTCTTCGGTGATGGGCAGGCGCTCGGGCTGGCCGTAGACGGTGGCCGACGAGCTGAACACCAGCGCCTTGACGCCCTGGTGGCTCATCGCAGTGGCGACGCTGACCAGCCCGCCGAGGTTGTTGCGGAAGTATTCGAGTGGTTTCTGCGTCGACTCGCCGACCGCCTTGTGCGCGGCGAAGTGGACGACGGCCGAGACGCCGTGGCGGGCGATGATGTCTTCGATGCGGGCGGTGTCGTTCACGTCCGCCTCCTCGAACACCGGCTGCTCGCCCAGCAGCGTGGCCAGGCGGTCCAGCACGACCGGCGAGCTGTTGGCGAAGTTGTCCACGCCGAGCACCTTGAAACCTGCTTCCTTGAGCGCGATCCATGTGTGCGAGCCGATGTAGCCGGTGGCGCCGGTCAGGAGAATGGTGGGCATGGGGATGGTTTCTCAGGCAACTGCGATGCGGTGAATTGTGGCAAACCCGCACCCCGATCCGCTGACCTGCCGATGAACAGCGTCGATCCGCCCACCCGGAGCGAGCAATTTCACCGCCCACCTACAATCACAGGATGCTTGAAGCCCTGCTGGAACCCTTGGGACGCGAGGCCCTCGGCCGCGTCACCCTGCTGCTCAACCACGTGCTGAGCGCCGAACCTGAAGCCACCCGCCGCCTGACCGGTCAGGTCGGCCGCACCATCGGCGTCCAATGGCACCAGTGGCCGGCGATGCTGCCACCGCCGCCGCGTGCGGTGTGGGCCATCTCGCCGGCCGGACTGCTCGATCTGGACGAGGACATGCTGCTCGTGCCGGTCGGCGTGGGTGACGACCAGACGCTGATGGTCACGCTCGACGGCACGGCGTTGCTGGGCTGGGTGTTCGGTGGCATGGCCGGGCGCCCGCCGATGGACATCCGCGGCGACGCGGCGCTGGCCGCCGAGGTGAGCTGGCTGGCGGACCACCTGCGCTGGGACATCGAGGATGACCTGGCACGCGTGGTCGGCGACGGTCCTGCGCGCGTGCTGGGCCAGCTCGGCCGCGGGCTGGCGCAGACGGTCGGTGCCTTCGTGCAGCGCGTGCGCCGTCCAGCATGAAACACTGGCCCCGGCTGGCCCTGATCGCGTGGGTGATGCTGCGCCAGGGCATGGACCAGCTCGTGCTCGCGCAGATGCGCCACCCCGGCCTGCGGTTGCTGGCGCGCGTGCTGGCGGTCGGGCGCAGGCTGGATGCCCCGCGCGGCGAGCGGCTGCGGCTGGCCTTCGAGCGGCTCGGGCCCATCTTCGTCAAGTTCGGCCAGGTGCTGTCCACGCGGCGCGACCTGCTGCCGCCCGACATCGCCGACGAGCTGGCGAAGTTGCAGGACCGTGTTCCCCCGTTCCCGAGCGACCAGGCCCGCCGGATCATCGAAACTTCGCTTGGCAAGCCGATCGAGGCCGTGTTCTCGCAGTTCGACGCCGACCCGGTGGCCAGTGCCTCGATCGCGCAGGTGCACTTCGGCGTGCTGCACGACGGGCGACCGGTGGCGGTCAAGGTGCTGCGGCCGAACGTGCTGACGGTGATCGACGCCGACCTCGGCCTGCTGCGCAAGGGTGCGGAGTGGCTGGAGCGGCTGTCCGCCGATGGCCGGCGCCTGCGTCCGCGCGAGGTGGTGGCCGAATTCGACAAGTACCTGCACGACGAGCTGGACCTCGGCCGCGAGGCCGCCAACGCCGCGCAGCTGCGCCGCAACATGAGCGGGCTCGAACTGCTGATGGTGCCGGAGATGGTCTGGGACCACATCAGCGAGAACGTGCTGGTGATGGAGCGCATGGTCGGCACGCCGATCAGCCAGGTCGAGCAGCTCCGCGCCGCCGGAGTCGACATCCCGAAGCTCGCCCGCGACGGTGTGACCATCTTCTTCACCCAGGTGTTCCGCGATGGCTTCTTCCACG
>NZ_JBFPGY010000321.1:0-6189 GCF_041083715.1 Sphaerotilus sp. | reverse complement strand
GCCGAAGGCGGCGAACTCGCCGACGCGTCCCGCACCGGGCGCACGCACCGGCGCCGACAGCGGATCCGACGCCTCGGCCATGCGGTGAAACAGCCAGTCCGCCAACCGGTGTTCCCTGCCAGCGGCGTCGAAGGGCTGCAACCCGCGCTCGTCGGTCATCGCGCCCAGGAAACACAGCTCGAACAGCCCCGACTGCGCAGCAGCCTGCAGCTCGCGCAACGCGGCATAGGCCTGGACCTCGGCCAGCGGCGCCGGGTGCAGGCCGGCACTGTCGTGGTCAGGCAGTTCGACGTGGACCTGCACCACGCAGCGCAGTGCGGGCGGATACCGGTGCAGCAGCGCCAGCATGTCCAGCAACAGGGCAGCGCCAGTCGTGCCGCCCAGGTGGGCCACGACGTGGATGGTGAGCGCCGTGTCGCTGGTGCGCGCCTGCAGGGCCTGCACCGCTGCATCGACGGCGCACCGCACGCGTGCCTGGTGCAGCGCCAGCAGCAGCCGGCCCAGCCGGCGCGTCGGCCAGCCTGGCAGGCGCTCGCCGACCCGCGACAGCGGCGCATCGAAGGCACCGAGCTGCTGCAGGCGGGCGGCCCAGCCCTGGCCATCCGGCGCCACGGTGGAGCGCAGTTCGGTGCGGGCCTGGAGCAGCGATGCCAGCGCCTCGGTGTCGGCACCCAGCAGGACCCGCTGGGATGCAGGCGGCATGGCACGCACCCCCAGCACGCGCCAACCAGGCGCGTTGTCGGCCAGCATGCGGGCATCGGTGTCCAGCAGAACCGCCTCGATGGCTGGCCGGCGACTGGCGGGCGCTCCTTCTACCCGGGACTGCAGACGCCGCTGCAGCGCCTGCCAGACCCGGACACCGGCTCCCCCGAGCCCGAGAAACAAATGATTCATTGAATGGTCAAGCCTTGAATACAGATCGTCCGTGTCGCTGCTGCTCGAAATCGGCAACGACGTGCGCAGATGGTGAGGGCGTTCAGCCGGTCAACTTACCCCGAATGGGCCCGGAGTGCACCAGAAACAGAGGGATGAAAGCGGCGCCATTTTGCGATATTCTCAATTCTGGGCGCGCGCGTTAAACGGCACTTTCCGGCATATCCGGCACATCCATCCGGGGGGTGACACGGCTGCCTACAATTCCGGGATGAACTTCGTCCACCTGCGCACCCACACCGAGTACTCCGTCGTCGATGGCACCCTGCGGATCGATGACGCGGTCAAGGCCGCAGCCAAGGACGGCCAGGCAGCCATGGCCATCACCGACCTGTCGAATCTCTTCGGCGCCATCAAGTTCTACAACGCAGCCCGCAAGAAAGGCGTGCAGCCGCTGATCGGCGCCGACATCTGGCTCGAACCCGAAGGCCCGGCCACCGCGGGTGACGCCCGCCCGCCATCGCGGCTGCTGCTGCTGGTCCAGAACCGCCAGGGCTATCTGAACCTGTGCGAGCTGCTGTCACGGGCGTGGATCACCAATGTGCAGCGCAACAACCAGGCCTGGGTGAAATGGGCGTGGCTGGAGGAACTGGGCGACGGACTGATCGTGCTGTCTGGTGGCGTGATGGGCTGCATCGGGCAGGCGCTGGCGTCAGGCGATCTGCCCAAAGCACGCGATCTGGCGAAGCGGCTGGCAACGATGTTCCCGACGCGCTTCTATCTGGAGGTCCAGCGTGCCCAGCTCGCAGGTCACGAGGCCAATGTGCGCGCCACCGTGCCGCTGGCCGCCAAGCTGAAACTGCCGGTGGTCGCCACGCACCCGGTGCAGTTCCTCGAAGCCGACGATTTCGATGCCCACGAGGCGCGTGTCTGCGTGGCCGAAGGCGACACGCTCGGCAACCCGAAGCGCGTCAAGCGCTTCAGCCGCGACCAGCACTTCAAGACACAGGCCGACATGGCCGCCCTCTTCGCCGACCTGCCCGGCGCGCTGGCCAACTCGGTCGAGATTGCCCGCCGCTGCAGCCTGACGCTGGTGCTGGGCAAGCCCCAGCTGCCCGATTTCCCGACCCCCGAACTCGCCGACGGCAGCCGCATGCCGATGGCCGACTACTTCCGCGAACTCTCGTTCGAAGGGCTGGAGCAGCGTCTGGCCATGCTCTACCCCAAGACCGAGCAGCGCGACAAGGCGCGCCCGCGCTACGTCGAGCGGCTCGAATTCGAGATCGGCACGATCCTGAAGATGGGCTTCCCTGGCTACTTCCTGATCGTGTCGGACTTCATCCGCTGGGCCAAGGCCAACGGCTGTCCGGTCGGGCCGGGGCGGGGTTCGGGCGCCGGTTCGCTGGTGGCCTACGCGCTGTCGATCACCGACCTCGACCCGCTGCAATACAACCTGCTGTTCGAGCGCTTCCTCAACCCCGAGCGGGTGTCGATGCCCGACTTCGACATCGACTTCTGCCAGGGCAACCGCGACCGCGTCATCGACTACGTGAAGGACCGCTACGGCCGCGCTGCCGTGAGCCAGATCGCCACCTTCGGCACGATGGCGGCCAAGGCGGCGCTGCGCGACATCGGGCGCGTGCTCGGCATGGGCTACGGGCATGTGGACTCGATCGCCAAGCTGATCCCCGCCCCGCCAGGCAAGTCGGTGACGCTGGCCCGCGTGCCGGCCGAGCCGGACAGCGGCGTCATCTACGCCCGCAAGGAGGCCCCCGAGCTGGAGGTGCGCGAGCAGAACGAAGAGGAAGTCGCCGAGCTGCTGAGCCTGGCGATGCGCGTCGAAGGCATGGTGCGCAACATCGGCATGCACGCGGGCGGTGTGCTGATCGCCCCCGGCAAGATCACCGACTTCTGTCCGCAGTACCAGCAGCCCGGCAGCGACTCGGCGGTGAGCCAGTACGACAAGGACGACGTGGAGGCGATCGGCCTGGTGAAGTTCGACTTCCTGGGGCTGGCGACGCTGACCATCCTCGAACTCGCCAAGGACTTCATCGTGGCGCGCCACGAGCACCGCAAGGACTTCGCCTTCGAGACCATCCCGCTCGACGACGCCGCGGTCTACCGGCTGTTCTCCGACGGGCTGACCGAGGCGGTGTTCCAGTTCGAATCGGGCGGCATGCAGCGCATGCTGCGCGACGCCAAGCCGAGCCGCCTGGAAGACCTGATCGCGCTGAACGCCCTCTACCGCCCCGGCCCGATGGACCTGATCCCGAGCTTCGTGGCGCGCAAGCACGGCCGCGAGGTGGTCGAGTACCCGCACCCGCTGGTGGAACAGGTGCTCGCCGAGACCTACGGGATCATGGTCTACCAGGAACAGGTGATGCAGACCGCGCAGGTGCTCGGCGGCTACAGCCTGGGCGGCGCGGACATGCTGCGCCGCGCGATGGGCAAGAAGAAGGCCGACGAGATGGCCACCCACCGGGAGATCTTCCGCAAGGGCGCCGCCGAGAAGGGCATCGGCCAGGACAAGGCCGACGAGGTGTTCGACCTGATGGAGAAGTTCGCGGGCTACGGCTTCAACAAGTCGCACGCCGCCGCCTACTCGCTGCTGGCTTACCACACGGGCTGGATCAAGGTCCACCACACGGCCGAGTTCTTCGCGGCCAACATGACCATCGAACTCGACGACACCGACAAGCTCAAGGTGCTGCGCGACGATGCCATGAAGAACTTCGGGATCGCCTTCGAGGCGCCCGACGTCAACCTCGGCGTCTACCGTTTCGAGCCGGCGCCGGGCAAGGCCGGCAACAAGCTGATCCGTTACGGCCTGGGCGCCGTCAAGGGCACGGGCCAGGGCGCGATCGAAGCCATCATCCGGGCGCGCAGCGAGGGCGGGCCGTTCCGCTCGCTGTTCGATTTCGCGGCGCGGGTGGACCGCAAGAGCCTCAACAAGCGCGTCATCGAGGCACTGATCAAGGCCGGCGCGTTCGACAAGCTGCACCCGCTCGGGCTGGACGGCCGCGCGCAGCTGCTCGCCAGTGTCGGCCTCGCCCTCGAATACGCCGATTCACAGGCCGCCCACGCCGACCAGTGCGGCCTGTTCGACTTCGGCGACGACCACGGCAGCTCGACCCGCGAACCGGATTACCCCGTCGCCGAGACCTGGGACGTGAAGACCCGGCTCACGCACGAGAAGGTGGCACTGGGCTACTACTTCTCGGGCCACCTGTTCGACCAGGTGGAGTCCGAGGTGCGCCAGTTCGCCCGCCGCTGCATCGGCGACGCGCAGGACAGCCGCGAGCCGCAGACGCTGGCCGGCATCGTCGCCGACCTGCGCATCGTCAACGGACAGCGCGGCAAGGCAGCGATCTTCAAGTTCGACGACAAGAGCGGCTCGATCGAGTCGGTGGTGGCCGAAGAGCTGCTCAACGCCCACCTGGCGCAGCTCAAGGACGACGAGCTGCTCATTCTCACAGGCAAGGTGCAGAACGACCGCTTCAGCGGCGGGCTGCGCTTCAACGTGCAGCAGATCAGCGACCTGGCCACGGCCCGCAGCCGCAGCGCCCGCCACCTGCTGGTGCCCGTGACGGACACGCTGCCGGCGCTGGAGCAGTTGCTGGCCGAACACCCCGCCAAGCCGGGCGCACCGTCCGAGTACGGCGAGGAAACCCGGCCGCAAGGCGTGTCGATCCGCCTGCGCATCCAGCGCGAGATGGCGGTGGGCGATGTGGACCTGGGGCCGGCGGTGCGCTTCTTTCCGAGTGACGCCGCGCTGCTGTGGTGGAAGACACAGACAGGCGGCGCGGCGCGGCTGGTTTACGGCGAAGAGTCGACCTGAGTGGCAGCGCCCCACCAGTCCAGCGCGCCCTGCCCCGCCACCCGGCCGCTGGCGAAACAGGCGGTCAGCAGGTAGCCGCCGGTCGGCGCTTCCCAGTCCAGCATCTCGCCCGCGCAGAACACGCCGGGCAGCGCCGCGAGCATCAGCCCCGCGTCCATCGCCTCCAGCCGCACGCCACCTGCGCTGCTGATCGCCTCGTCGATCGGGCGCGGGGCGGTCAGGCGCAGCGGCAGCGCCTTGATGCGGTTCGCCAGCGCGGCGGGATCGCTGCACAGCGCGGTCCACTGCGCCGCGTCCAGCCCCTCGCGCAGCAGCGCGGCCTTCACGCCGGTCAGCCCCGCCTGTTCCTTCAGGTGGTTGGGCATCGAGCGGGCGCCACGGCCCTTGGCCAGCGCGGTGGTCAGCGTCGGCAGGTCCTTGGCGGGCAGCAGGTCGAGGTGCAGGTCGGCATGGCCGTTGGCGGCGATCTCGTCGCGCAGCAGGGCCGAGGCCGCGTAGACGAGGTTGCCCTCGATGCCGTCGGCACTCACCACGGCCTCGCCGAGGCGGCTGAAGTGGCGGCCCAGGCGGTCGGTGAACGTCAGCCGCACGCCCTTGAGCGGCGCGCCGGCCTGCTTGCCCTGGAGGTGCTCGCTCCAAGTGATGTCGAAGCCGCAGTTGGATGGCGCGAGCGGGCGCACGTCCACGCCCTGCCCCGCCAGCCACGGCTGCCACGCGCCGTCCGAGCCGAGCCGCGCCCAGCTCGCGCCGCCGAGGGCCAGCACGACGGCGTCGACCGTGGTGGTCTGCGGGCCGGCGGGCGCGTCGAAGGTGAGTTGCCAGCGGCTGGCGCCAGGCTCGGTGGCCGGCACGAGCGCGCCGTTCCAGCGGTGGCGCATGTGCAGCGTCAGACCGGCCACGCGCAGCCGGTGCAGCCATGCGCGCAGCAGCGGCGCGGCCTTCATCTCGGCCGGGAAGACCTTGCCGGAGCTGCCGACGAAGGTGCCGATGCCCAGTTCGCCCGCCCAGGCGCGCAGCCCGTCGGCGTCGAGCCGGTCGAGCCAGGCCGACACCTCGGGCTGGCGCTCGGCGTAGCGGGCGCGGAAGGTGGCGGCCGGCTCGGCGTGGGTGAGGTTCAGGCCGCCCTTGCCGGCAAGCAGGAACTTGCGGCCGACGGAGGGCATGGCGTCGTACAGCTCGACGCGGGCGCCACCGGCGAGGAGGGTTTCGGCGGCCATGAGGCCGGCGGGTCCGCCGCCGATGACGGCGATGCGGACTGGCGAGACGGATCGGTGGGGCATAGGCATCCGGGGGAGTCTAGTGGCTCGGCCACCCGACTCCGGAAAGTCCGACTCACGGAGGCGTTCAGGCGAAGGCGTACGGCCCGCCCCGCGCCAGCGCCCGCTGCCAAGCAGGTCGGGCGTGAATGGCCTGCAACCACCGGTGGAGCGCGGGATGCGAGGCCGCCGTGAGCCCGGCACGCTGGGCCGCGGCCTCCA
>NZ_JBFPGY010000320.1:0-20357 GCF_041083715.1 Sphaerotilus sp. | reverse complement strand
CCGACTGCGGACGGCGACATGATCCTGGCGATCGGCAATGACGGGCAGTTCGCGCGCTTCTGCGAGGTGGCGGGCCACCCGGCGTGGGCGGTGGACGAATGCTTCGCCACCAACGCGGCGCGGGTGGCCAACCGCGCGGTGCTGATCCCGTTGCTGCGCCAGACGACCGTGATGCGGACGACACAGGCGTGGATCACGGCACTGGAATCGAAGGCCGTGCCGTGCGGACCGATCAACCGGCTGGACGAGGTGTTCGCCGATCCGCAGGTGGTGGCGCGCGGCCTGCGGGTCGAGTTGCCGCACCCGCTGGTCGGAATGGTGCCGGGCGTGGCCAATCCCATCCGGCTTTCGGCGACGCCGGTGGTGTACCGCACTGCACCGCCGCTGCGGGGCCAGCACACCGACGAGGTGCTGGCCGATTGGCTGGACCGGGACCACCCAGGGTTGCCGCCAGACGGCGAGCGCGCGTTCGCTGGTTGAACAAGCCGGGATCCGGGGACCTTATCCCGGGGCTGTCGCCACGCCAGGCTGCATAGGATCTGGGCAATTCAGCCTCCTGTGTGCCATGAACAAAGTCACCGTCTGCCGCCGGCTTCCATCCCACCACGGCACGCGGCTACGTCCTCTGGAGGCGCCGACGTGACGGCGACGCTTCCCCGGATTCTGGTTGTCGATGACGACGCCACCGTGCGCCTGATGATGCGGGTCGCCCTGCGCAAGGCGGGCTACGTCGTCGTGCTGGCGGTCGATGGTGCGGATGCGCTGCGGCAGTTCGGCGCCGGGGCCTTCGACTTGGTCATGCTCGATGTCGAGATGCCCGGCCTGAGCGGCTACGAGGTCTGTGCCCTGCTGCGTGCCGAGTCCGGGGATCTGCTGCCCATCGCGATGGTCACCGGCATGGACGATGTGCAGTCTGTGGAACGCGCCTACGAGGCCGGGGCGACCGATTTCATCTCCAAGCCACTGAACTGGGCCCTGTTGGGCCACCGTGTGCGCTATCTGCTGCGCAGCCACCAGAATCTGGTCGAACTCAAGCAGGCGCAGGCCCGCCATGAGGCGGTGCTGGCCGCGATTCCGGACCTGCTGTTCGAGCTGGATCTGGATGGCCGCTTCCTCGACTGCCATTCACCGACTTCGGCGCTGCTGTCCCTGCCACCCGAGCAGTTCGTCGGCCGGCTGATGAGCGAGGTCATGCCGCCGGACGTCGCTGCGGTGGGGCTGTCGGCACTGCAGATCGCATACGCCCAGGGTACTTCCTTCGGCAAGCAGTACGAACTCGCGTTGCCACATGGCCTGCGCTGGTTCGAGCTGTCCGTGGCCCGCAAGGCCACTGCGGCTGGAAAGGCGCCGCGCTTCATCGCGCTGGCGCGGGACATCACCGTGCGCAAGGAGATCGAACTGCGGGCCGCCCGCGCCGCCTACTTCGATGGCCTGACCGGTCTGCCGAACCGTGTGTCCTTCATGGAGCGCATCGGCCGGGAGATCGGGCGCGCCGACCATGCGCGTCACAGGCTGGCGGTGCTGTTTCTCGATCTGGATGGTTTCAAGGCCATCAACGACACGCTGGGCCACAGCGCGGGGGATCTGATCCTGCAGGCCGCTGCCGATCGTTTCCGACTGGAGCTGCGCCCGGCCGACATGGTGTCGCGCGCCTGTCCGGATGGGCTGGAGGTCGAGTTTGCCCGGTTGGGCGGCGACGAGTTCACCGCGCTGATCCTGGACATCGGCGGGCCGGAGGACGCCCTGGTGGTCGCGCACCGGATCGGGCAGGTGATGCGCCAGCCCTTTCTGATCGAGGGCCGTGCCATCACGCTCACGACGAGCATCGGCATCGCGCTCTACCCCGACAACGGACACGATGCATCGACGCTGCTCCGGCACGCCGACATGGCGATGTACCAGGCCAAGCGAGATGGCCGCGACAACGCCTGTCTTTATGGAGCGATGCCGTTTGCGTGACCGAGTCGCCGCGCGTTGTCGCTGGCACGCTCGCTGACCGGGCTCAGGCCAGCGCTCAGCACCGCCAGCGGCGTGTCCGTCATCAGCGTCCAGGCGACCTGTGTGGGGGCCATCGACCATGGAATGGCCGACCAGTGCGCACAGGCGGTGACGAGCTTCTGCGAGGCATCCAGGCTGGCCAGCGTCATCGCCTGCAGCGACTCCTGAAGGGCGGCGAGCTTTTCCATGCCCATCGCGGTGAACTCTTCCTGGTCGACTGCCGACGGTTGGGCTCCGGCTGTGGCGGCTGTGGCAAGTCGGCTGAGCCGGTGGTGCACGACATAGGGGACGGCGGTTCCCAGCGCATGGATCTGCCGCTGGATGTCGGCGAGCGAGCGTTGGGC
Organism: Sphaerotilus sp.; assembly: GCF_041083715.1. Classification (GTDB taxonomy): domain Bacteria; phylum Pseudomonadota; class Gammaproteobacteria; order Burkholderiales; family Burkholderiaceae_C; genus Sphaerotilus. The sequence continues at coordinate 18,015 of NZ_JBFPGY010000320.1, read as the reverse complement.
GGAGGTGGTCACGGGCAGTTCCTGTGTGGTGGAGCCCCACGGTACTCCTGTGAACTGACACGTGCCACCTGGAGCGCTCAGGACCGTGTCTTTTTTGCCATGCGCTGGCGTGGCATGGTGACCGTGGCCGCCAGCGCCTGCAGCACGAACTCACGCACCTTCTTGCGCTTGAGGTCGGTGGGCACCGTCAGCTTGAGGTGCCGGCGCTTCTTGCCGTCGCCTTCCAGCAGGTGGTCCGGATCCGCCAGCTCGGCGCCGCGGCTGAACTCCAGCATCACGTGCCGCGGGTGCGAGAAGATGCCGCAGAAGGGCGAGCCGGCGGAGAACAGGATCCCGCCGTACTTCACCTCCTCGCAGATGGCGGGATCGGCCGCCAGCACCAGCCCCCGGAGTCGGGAGACCAGATCGACACGCACGTCCTCGTGCAGGAAGAGCGTGTCGAGCAGGTCATCGACCTTGTCGGTGTTCAGGAATCGATCGGACATGGGGCTTCGGTTTCTGGCGAGGTCGGCTTACTTGAACAGATCTTTCATGCGGTCGGTCCAGCTCTTGGCGGTCGGCGAGTGCTTGTCGCCGCCTTTCTTGAGCGACTCGTCCAGCTCCTTGAGCAGCTTGCGCTGGTGCTCGCTGAGCTTGATCGGGATCTCGATCTGGATGTGGCAGTACAGGTCGCCGGGGTAGTTCGAGCGGATGCCCTTCACGCCCTTGCCGCGCAGGCGGAACGTCTTGCCGTGCTGCGTGCCTTCGGGCAGCTCGATCTCGGCCTCGCCGCCCAGCGTCGGCACGGAGACCGAGCCGCCAAGTGCCGCCGTGATGACGCTGACCGGCACGGTGCAGTGCAGGTCGTCGCCGTCGCGCTCGAAGATGTCGTGCTGCTTGATGCGGATCTCGACGTACAGGTCGCCGGCCGGGCCGCCTTGCGTGCCTGGCTCGCCGTGGCCACGCAGGGCGATGCGCTGGCCTTCGTTGATGCCGGCCGGGATCTTCACCTCCAGCGTCTTCTGCTTCTTGACCTTGCCCTGGCCATTGCAGGTGGTGCAGGGCTCGGGGATGATCTTGCCGGTGCCGTGGCAGTGCGGGCAGGTCTGCTGGATGCTGAAGAAACCCTGGCGCAGATGCACCGTGCCCGAGCCGTGGCAGGTCGTGCAGGTCTTGGCGCTGGTGCCGGGCTTGGCGCCGCTGCCGTGGCAGGTGTCGCACTCTTCCCAGGTGGGGATGCGGATCTGGGCTTCCTTGCCGAGTGCCGCCTCTTCGAGCGTGATCTCCATCGCGTAGGACAGGTCCGCACCGCGGTAGACCTGCTGGCCGCCGCGCCGCTGGCCACCACCGCCGCCCTGGCTGAAGATGTCGCCGAAGATGTCGCCGAACGCCTCGGCGAAACCGCCGCCGCCGAAGCCCTCCGGACCGCCGCGGAAGCCGCCGGCGTTCGGATCGACGCCCGCATGGCCGAACTGGTCATAGGCCTGGCGCTTCTGGGTGTCGGAGAGCATCTCGTAGGCCTCCTTGACCTCCTTGAACTTCTCTTCGGACGCCTTGGCGCCTTCACCCTGGTTGCGGTCCGGGTGGTGCTTCATGGCCATCTTGCGATAGGCCTTCTTGATGTCGTCTTCGCTCGCGTTCTTGGCGACGCCGAGGACTTCGTAGTAGTCACGCTTTGCCATGGACAGTTCCGACAGCAGCCAGCCCTTTCCGAATGCACGGAGGCGGGCTGTTCAAACAGGAACGCCGCGCCGAGCAAACAGTGCTGCAGGCAGCACCAGTCTCGAACGCGGCGGGGACCACCAGACGGTGGATCAGCAGATCACTTCTTGACTTCCTTGAACTCGGCGTCGACGACGTCCGGGTTCGACGGGTCCGACTTCGGGGCTTCGCCACCGGCCGCACCTGCACCCGCCGCAGCACCGGCTGCGCCCGCGGCACCCTGCTGGGCCTGCATGTCGGCGTACATCTTCTCGCCGAGCTTCTGGCTGGCCGTCATCAACTCGTTGGTCTTGGCCTCGATCACGTCCTTGTCGTCGCCCTTGATGGCTTCCTCGACGGCCTTGATCGCGGCTTCGATCTTGTCCTTCTCGCCCGCTTCGAGCTTGTCGCCGTAGTCGGTCAGCGACTTGCGCACCGAGTGGACCATGGCATCGCCCTGGTTCTTCGACTGCACGATCTCGACCTTCTTCTTGTCCTCGGCGGCGTTCACCTCGGCGTCGCGCACCATCTTCTGGATCTCTTCTTCCGACAGACCCGAGTTCGCCTTGATGGTGATCTTGTTTTCCTTGCCGGTGCCCTTGTCCTTGGCGCCGACGTGCAGGATGCCGTTGGCGTCGATGTCGAAGCTCACCTCGATCTGCGGCGTGCCGCGCTGGGCCGGCGGGATGCCTTCGAGGTTGAACTCGCCGAGCAGCTTGTTGCCCGTGGCCAGCTCGCGCTCGCCCTGGAACACCTTGATCGTCACCGCCGGCTGGTTGTCGTCCGCGGTCGAGAAGGTCTGCGCGAACTTGGTCGGGATGGTCGTGTTCTTGGTGATCATCTTGGTCATCACGCCGCCCAGGGTCTCGATGCCCAGGCTCAGCGGGGTGACGTCCAGCAGCAGCACGTCCTTGCGGTCGCCGCCGAGCACCTGGCCCTGGATCGCGGCACCGACGGCCACGGCTTCATCCGGGTTCACGTCCTTGCGCGGCTCCTTGCCGAAGAACTCCTTGACCTTGTCCTGCACCTTGGGCATGCGGGTCATGCCGCCGACCAGGATCACGTCGTCGATGGCGCTGACGGAGACGCCAGCGTCCTTCATCGCGGTGCGGCAGGGGGCGATCGTGCGCTCGATCAGTTCTTCCACCAGCGACTCCAGCTTGGCGCGGGTCAGCTTGATGTTCAGGTGCTTCGGGCCCGAGGCGTCGGCCGTGATGTACGGCAGGTTCACGTCGGTCTGCGACGAGTTCGACAGCTCGATCTTGGCCTTCTCGGCGGCTTCCTTCAGGCGCTGCAGGGCCAGCACGTCCTTGGTCAGGTCGACGCCCTGTTCCTTCTTGAACTCGGTGACGATGAAATCGATGATGCGCTGGTCGAAGTCCTCGCCGCCCAGGAAGGTGTCGCCGTTGGTCGACAGCACCTCGAACTGCATCTCGCCATCGACGTCGGCGATCTCGATGATCGACACGTCGAACGTGCCGCCACCCAGGTCGTACACCGCGATCTTGCGGTCGCCCTTGCCGTGCTTGTCCAGGCCGAAGGCCAGCGCCGCGGCGGTCGGCTCGTTGATGATGCGCTTGACATCCAGGCCGGCGATGCGGCCGGCGTCCTTGGTCGCCTGGCGTTGCGCGTCGTTGAAGTAGGCCGGCACCGTGATGACGGCCTCGGTCACTTCCTCGCCCAGGTAGTCCTCGGCGGTCTTCTTCATCTTGCGCAGCACTTCGGCGCTGACCTGCGGCGGCGCCATGCGCTTGCCGCGCACTTCCACCCAGGCGTCGCCGTTGTCGGCGGCGGCGATGGTGTAGGGCATCAGGTCGATGTCCTTCTGCACTTCCTTCTCGGTGAACTTGCGACCGATCAGGCGCTTGACCGCGTACAGCGTGTTGCGCGGGTTGGTCACCGCCTGGCGCTTGGCCGAGGCACCGACGAGGATCTCGCCGTCTTCCTGGTACGCGATGATGGACGGCGTCGTGCGCGCGCCCTCACTGTTCTCGATCACCTTCGTGGTGTTGCCTTCCATGATGGCCACGCACGAGTTGGTGGTGCCGAGGTCGATGCCGATGATCTTGCCCATGGTGTTGAAGCTCCGGAAATTGGTTGGTTGTCTGTGATCTGTGGCTGGTCTGGCCGGTTTCAAGGGGGATCAGGGAAACCATGCGGCCGGACGGGCTGTTCGTTTGTGCTGGGTCAAGGCCTCACTTCGGCGCGGCCACGGTGACGAGGGCCGGGCGCAGCACCCGCTCGGCAATCAGATAACCCTTCTGCAGCACCATCACGACGGTGTTGGCGTCCTGGTCGGCGGGGACCACGCTGATGGCCTGGTGCTGGTGCGGGTCGAACTTGGTGCCGACCGGCGGGCTGATCTCGACGACCTTGTTGCGCTCCAGCGCCTGCACGAGCTGGCGCAGCGTGATGTTCACGCCTTCGAGCACCTGCTCCGGCGAACCCTGGCCGCTGGCGTGGGTGGCCAGCGCGGCCTCCAGGCTGTCCTTGACCGGCAGCAGGCTCTCGGCGAAGCCTTCGACCGCGAACTTGCGCGACTTGGCGATTTCCTCGTCGGCGCGGCGGCGGGTGTTGTCGGCTTCGGCCTTGGCACGCAGATAGGCATCGGCCAGCTCGACGTTCTTGGCTTCGAGTTCGGCGATGCGGGCTGCCGCTTCGCTGGCCACGGCCTCGGCAGTGTCGGCGCTCGTGTTCAGCGACGCGGGTTCGGTGTCTTGGTAGGGAGCGGAGTTCTGGGTGTCGGACATGGGGGTCGTTTCCTGGCCTGTTTTGCGGCGACTGGATTGCGAAATGAGGATGACCCTTCAGACTTCAAGGGGGCCCTGTGACAGAAGTTGACGAATCACCCCCGGTTGGCGACGTGATAACTGTCACACTTACAGATTGGAATGTCCGCACGCTGTGCGGCCGGGGGAGTTCGGCCGGGGTGCGGGCACGTTTGCCGATGATGACCGATCCGATCTTGCCCACCCCTGCCGAGCAGTCGCTCGACGACATTGCCGTGATGCTGGCGCCGCTGGTGCGCTGGCTGCTGGTGCAGGGCATCCCGCTGAATGCGCTCGTCCGGACTCTGCGTGGAGTCTATCTGGCCGAGGCCCACGGTGATCTTGGCCGGCGCGGGCGCCGCGTGACCGATTCTGCACTGAGTGTGCTGACCGGCATCCACCGCAAGGAAGTGCGCGCCTTCATGGAGGCGCGCCATGAACCTGCCTCCACCTGCACGCCGGCGCCCGTCTCGCGCCTGGCGCCGACACCGGCTTCGTCGCTCTTCTCGCAGTGGATCACCGATCCGGACTACCGGGACCCGGCCGGCGAGATCCGGCGCGCGCTGCCACGGCACGGTCCCGCCCCGAGCTTCGAGGCGCTGGCGCGCGAAGTGTCGCGCGACGTCCATCCCCGCACGCTGCTGGAAGAGCTGGAGCGGCTGCAACTGGTCGAAGTGCAATCCGAACAGGTGCGGCTGCTCTCCGACCGCTTTGTCCTGCCCCTGCATGATCCGGCCGCTGTGCGCACGATGGCCGTCAATGTGGCCGACCACATCGCGGCGGCCGTGCACAACCTGCAGGCCGAGAGGCCGTCCGAGCGTGTGCTCGAACAGAGTGTCTATGCCGACGGACTGAGCGCGGCATCGGCCAGCCACCTGGGCGATGTGGCGCGGCAGCTCTGGGGCGTGGCGCTGGAAAGCATGGTGCGCGAGGCGCGTGCGCAGATCGCGCTGGACGTGGAGCGTGGTCGCCAGCCGACACCGGATCATTCAGATGACCGGAACACCCGCGTGCGTTTCGGGATTTACTACCATCTTGAAATGAATAAATCGAACGATCCCAGGGGGGATTGAATGGCTGGAGTTGATCTGGCAGGAGACGATCAGATGCATGTTTCGAATCGACGGGTCGGGCTGGCGGTCGCGGTTGTGGCCGGGCTGCTGGCGGTGCTGGTGGCCTGCGGCGGTGGCAGTGTCGGAACCAATGGCACCGGCAGTCCGGTGCTGGTGGGCCTGAACGTGGGCACGGTGTCGGGCCTGGGCAGCGTGATCGTCGACGGCACCCGCCACGACGACAGTGCCGCGAAGACCGAGATCAGCCGCAATGGCACCGACGTCGAGGTGGGCGACGTGCGTCTGGGACACCGGGTGTCGCTGGAGTTCGGCACGGATGCTGCCGGCGCGCAGGTGCTGCAGCGCATCGAGCTTCTGCCGAGTGTCTCGGGCCGCGTCAGCGAGCGCACGGCAGACACCATTGGCGTGCTGGGCCAGACGGTCACCGTCAACAGTGATCCTGGCCACGGGCCGGTCACCGCCTTCGATTCGCCGCTGAACAGTCTGGCGGATCTGCAGCTCGGTGACGCGGTGGACGTGCATGCGCTGACCCAGCGCACCGGAGCCGGCCCGACCGATGTGCGTCTGGTGGCCACGCGCATCACGCGGCGCAGCGCGCTCTCGGGTGGGGTACGGGTCAGCGGGACGGTGGCCGCGCTCTCGGCGGCCGGCAGTGGCGGTGCACGCAGTTTCCGCCTGGGTGCACTGGCGGTGCAGTTGCCGTCGGCGGCGGCGCTGCTGCCACAGGGCATCGAACTGCTCGATGGCCGCGCGGTGACCGTGTTTGCTGCCGAATCGGCGTTTGACGCAGCCACGCTGAGTCTCGGCGCCGGCAAGGTGCAGGTGATGTCGGTCGGCACGGCCGGCAGTGGTGGCGCCGCCAGCATGCTGACTCGCGCCGGACTGGTGGGCGCCTGGACCGGGACGACGTTCGAGCTGGACGGTGTGGGGCTGCTGGTCAATGCCGACACGCAGATCGTCTCGGCGGGGCAGCCGCTGGGTGACGGGGCGTATGTGCAGGCCACGGCGGTGCTGAACGGCAGCGGTCGCTGGCTGGCGACCCGCATCGCGCGTCTGACGGCCTCGACCGCCAGTGCCGAACTGCGGGGCACGCTGGACGACTGGTCGGCCGCGGCACGCACCTTTCGCCTGCGCGACACCGTGGTGACACTGGCGTCGACGGCGCAGATCGATCTGGCCGCCTGCCGGGCGTCGTCGCTTGCGAACGGTCTGTATGTCGAGGTCCAGGGACTGTCCACCGCGCAAGGCCTGGCAGCCAGCACGGTGGTCTGCGCGCCGGAGCCGACGGGCACCAAGAGCCGGCTGGAGCGCCACGGTCTGGTGCTGACCGCCGACGCCACGGCGCGCAAGCTGACCATGCGCAGCCAGCCGGGCGATCCGGTGCTGACGGTGACCTGGTCCGACCCGCTCTACCTGAGCGAGCCGCTGACCGTGGCGTCGCTGGCCGCGCTGGCCGGAACTTCGAGCGAGATCGAAGTCGAAGGCACGCTGTCGGCAGACGGGCTGCAGATGGCTGCACGCAAGATCAAGCTGCGCATGCCGGGCCCCTGACCGCTGCGGACGCGGTCAGGGCTCGTCGTCGAGCGACGCGCTCCAGCGCTGCCATTCGACGAGCTGGCGGCGGTCTGCCTTGGTGGGGCGGCCCTGTTCCATGGCCACGGCCGGATCGACCGCGTATGGCTTGCGGGCCTGCCATTCGGCCTGGGCCGCGATGCTTTCGGGCGTTTCTGCATACAGCTGTTGCGCCTGTGGTGCCGGGCCGCGCGCTTCCGACAGTCCGAGCACCTGCACTTCGCGTGGTACCGGGCTGTTGCCCTGGCGCAGGCTCAGGCGATCGCCGGGGCGCACTTCGCGCGAAGGCTTGGCGTGCTGCGCGTTGACCAGCACGCGGCCGCGCTCGATCTCGTCACCGGCGAGGGTGCGGGTCTTGAAGAACCGCGCGGCCCAGAGCCACTTGTCGAGGCGCTGGCCTGGCGTCGGAGCGGGCGGGGCGGGAGATCGGGACTTGCTGCTCATCGGTTGATGGACGGGGAGAGGTCGGGGGACGATGGGTCGGCCAGAGGCAGGCGCACGGTGGCATTCAACCCGGTGGTGTGCCCGTCGGGGGCGCGTCGATTGTCCTGCACCAGCGTGCCACCGAGCGACTGCACGATCTCCTGGCAGATCGCCAGCCCGCGCGGTCCCACTCCAGCACCGGTGTCCGGCCCTGCTGGTGCAACGGCTCGACCTTGGCGAACCTGCTGCTGGTGGTGATGGTGCTAATCTTGCCGCAGTTGATGAAACTGAGGAAGAAAGGTGGATCCATGCTGCGGTGTCTCCTCGATGCGGATGCGCTGGCCTGGCTGCTGCGCCTGGACAGTGACCCGGCCCACGACGAGCACCGCCTGGCCTGGCTGGCCGAAGCCCAGCGGCAGCGCGCCACGCTGCTGATCCCGGCTGCCGTGCTGGCCGACTGGCTGGTGGAAACCGGGTCGGCCGGCGATGCGGCATTCAAGGCGCTTCGAACGGCCCGGCCAGTGGAGGTCGCCACCTTCGACGAGCGTGCTGCCCGCGAACTGGTGCGCCTGCACACCTTTGCCGGCACGACCGACGACGACCGCTGGGCCCGCGCCAGCCGCGAGCAGCGGCAGCTGGTGGCACTGGCCGTCGTGCGGCAGGCGTCACTGGTCGGCGAGGCGCCACGGCTGGATGCGGCGGCCGCGCTGGCCGGCGTGGCCTTCGTGTCGATGGGGGACATTGCGTCGCTCGGGGCACCGCCGCAGCTCAGCCTGCCGCTGGATACACCGGAGACCAGTGTAGCGTCCGCGGTGCCCTTGTCCCCGCTGGACATGGGCGTTTTCAGTGACCTGGCGCAGGCCTTCAGTGCGTTCGACCTGCAGGTGTCCGCGCCGCTGCCACCACAGATGCCCGCGCCGTGAACACGCGGCGCCTGTGGGACATCTCGCCACCGATCGGTCCCGGGGCACCGGTCTTCCCTGGTGACCAGCCCTACAGCCAGCACTGGACGGCCACGCTCGGCCCCGGATGTCCGGCCAACGTCAGCGCGATCACGCTGTCGCTGCACCTGGGTGCCCACGCCGATGCGCCGCTGCACTATGCCGAGGGGGCGCCGTCGATCGGGGCAGTCGATCTCGCACCGTTCCTGGGACGCTGCCGCGTGGTCCATGCGATCGGCTGCGGGCCGCTCATCCGGCCGGAGCACTTGTGCCATGCCGCCGAGGGCCTTCCGCCACGCGTGCTGGTGCGCACCTGCAGGCAGGCCGCGACGGTCTGGACGGACGATTTCGCCGCGTTCGCTCCCGAGACGATCGACTGGCTGGCGGCGCTGGGCGTGTGCCTGGTGGGCATCGACACGCCCTCGGTCGATCCGGCGTCGAGCGCAACGCTCGACAGCCACCAGCGTCTGCGGTGGCTGGATCTGCGGGTGCTGGAAAACCTCGTGCTGGACGAGGTCTCCGAGGGGGACTACGAGCTGATCGCGTTGCCGCTCAGACTGGTGCTCGCAGACGCATCGCCGGTGCGGGCGGTGCTGAGGTCGCTGTCGTCCGGTGGCTGAGCGATCCCGGCCTTGCGCGACTGCTTGTCGCGGTACATGCGCCCATCGGCGATGCCCATGAGGCTGGCAAAGTCTTCCCCGTCGTCGGGGTAGACCGCCCAGCCGATGCTGGCCGTGGCCTGCAGGGCGGTTGATACACAGTCCAGGTAGTGCATCGCTTCGAACCGTGCGCGCAGCTGCTCGGTGGCATGCGCCATGCCGGCCTGGTCGATCGGGCCGAACAGCAGCAGTGCGAATTCGTCGCCGCCCAGCCGGGCGCAGAAGTCACCCTCGCGTGTGGACTCCTTCAGCCGCAGCGCCACCGACTGCAGCAGCTGGTCTCCGGCTGCATGGCCCAGCCGGTCGTTGACGGGCTTGAACTCATCCAGGTCCAGCGCGACCAGTCCGAAGCGGTACTGGCCCCGCCGCGCGTTGGCGATCGCGCGTTTCAGGACCTGGTCGAAGTAGCGGCGGTTGCCCAGTCCGGTGAGCGCGTCGTGCATGGCCATGAAGCGCATGGCCTCGCGGGTGCGCTTGTGCTCCTCGACCTCGTCGTGCAGGTCCTGATTGAGCCGGATGGCCTCGATGGCCGTGCGTGACACGGCGCGGGCCTTGTTGAGCACGAACCCGAGCCAGCCGATGGCGATGACCAGGAGCAGGAGATGGACCTCGTTGCCGAACGCCAGATAGCGCTGGAGAAAATGCACCACCAGCGGACCCAGCGTTGCGACGCTGATGGCCAGGTAGTGCGCCGGCATCACCGCAAAGCTCAGGCTGCCCACCGTCACCACGGCCGACAGCAGGATGAACAGCAGTGCATCCTGGATCGGGGGGGAGCTGCTCGGCAGCATCCAGCTGGACACACCGTAGAAGCTGGAGGCGACCGCGCCGATGCCGATGCGCATGCGCAGGAGGCGGCGGTAGTTGTGGCTGTACAGACCGTAGCGCTGGACGTGGTGCTCCAGCCACAGCACGCCGGCACAGGCCACGCTGAACAGCAGGCTCCAGACTCCGATGTGCGGCAGCGGCACGCCGCCGGTGAACATCACGGCCACCACGGCGCCCGCGCCGGCCAGCATGCTGAGCATGTTGCCCTTCGCGTGTCCGAAGAAGATGCGCGCGCGCTCCAGATCGACGCGGGCTTTCAGCGCCGCTTCCCGGTCGGGAGACGAGGTCGCCGGCATCGATTCGAATCGATCGGTCGCGGGTTCCTGGATGATGCGAATCCCCTGACAGCCCCGCGGGGACACGGCCCGCAGTATCCGCGATTCTGACCTGCACGGGCTTCGGAATGGAGCGGAACAGTCGGCCGGCGAGGTGCCAATTCTGCGTGGTACCGGCCGTCCGACCTCAGACCTTGGCGCCAAGCCCCAGCGCACGCTGGCGCTGGCCTTCGAGCAGCGCGGTCCGTGGCTGGGCCTCGGCGCGCACGGCCCAGCCCGCCGTGTTGCGCTCGACCAGGCCGCGCAACGCGTCGATCCAGGCCGGGTGGTCGTTCAGGCAGGGAATGTGGTCGTAGCGCTGCCCACCCGCGGTCAGGAAGACCTGCCGGCCTTCGATGGCGATCTCCTCCAGCGTCTCCAGGCAATCGGCCGGGAAGCCGGGGCAGAAGATCTGCAGGTGCTTCACGCCTTTCTTCGCCAGCGCCTGGAGCGTCGGTTCGGTGTATGGCTCCAGCCACTTGGCCTTGCCGAAGCGGCTCTGGAAACTCAGTGACAGCGCCTCCTTGCCCAGCCCCAGGCGCTCGCCCAGCAGCCGCGCTGTCTTGTAGCAGTGGCAGTGGTAGGGGTCGCCCAGCGTCAGCGTGCGCTCGGGCACGCCATGGAAGCTCAGCAGCAGGTGGTCGCCACGGCCTTCGCGCGCCCAGTGGTCCTGCACGCGGCGGGCGAGGGCGTCGATGTAGCCCTCGTCGTCGTGGTGCTGGCGGATCCAGCGGATCTCGGGCAGCGTGCGCTGGCGGAGCTGCCAGTGGTGCACGTCGTCCATCACGCTGGCGGTGGTCGTGCCCGAATACTGCGGGTACATCGGCACCACCAGGATGCGGTCGCAGCCGGCGGCCTTCAGGGCGTCCAGTTCGTGGGCGATCGAGGGATTGCCGTAGCGCATGGCGTGGCGCACGGTGAGCACCAGGCCGTGTGCGGTGGCGCTGGCCTGCAGCAGTTCGGCCTGCTGGCGTGTCCAGACGGCCAGCGGCGAGCCTTCGGGCGTCCAGATGCTGGCGTACTTGGCCGCGGACTTGGCCGGGCGGGTGCGCAGGATGATGCCGTGCAGGATCGGCTTCCACACCGCCGGCGGGATCTCCACCACCCGCTGGTCGCTGAGGAACTGCGCCAGATAGCGCCGCACCGCAGCGGCGGTCGGGGCATCGGGCGTGCCGAGGTTGACGAGCAGCACGCCGACGCGGGCCGGGCTGCCGTGGCGGTATTCGGGTTCGGGTTGGGTTTTCATGGCGGGTGCATTCTCGCCGAGCCGGCAAAGTCCCGTGCTTCGTGGACACTGCGCGGATGATTGCCGCACTCACTCTCGATCTGGACGACACCCTCTGGCCTGTCGTTCCCACGCTGCTGCGCGCGGAAGCCGTGCTGCAGGACTGGCTGCGCACCCACGCGCCCGCCACCGCCGCCGCCTTCGATGTGCCGACGCTGCAGCGCCTGCGCGGTGACGTGGCGCGCAGGCACCCCGAACTGGCGCACGACCTCACCACGCTGCGCCGGATCACCCTGCGCGAAGCCCTGGCCACGTCCGGGGACGACCCGGCGCTGGCCGAACCTGCGTTCGACGTCTTCTTCGCCGAGCGGCAGCAGGTGCAGTGGTACGGCGATGTCCGGCCGGCGCTGGAGCGGCTGGCGGCACGGTTTCCGCTGCTGGCGCTGTCCAACGGCAATGCCGAACTGGCGGCGACCGGGCTGTCGGCGTATTTCGTCGGCGCCGTGAGTGCCCGCAGCTGCGGGGTGGCCAAGCCAGCGGCGCGCATTTTCGAGATGGCCTGCGCGGAGCTGCGCTGTGCGGCAGGGCAGGTGATGCACGTGGGCGACGACTGGCGGCTCGACGTCATGGGCGCCCGCCAGGCGGGACTGCACACGGCGTGGATCCGGCGCCCGGAGGCGGCGCTGCACCATGGCCCGGCGAGCGCTGCCGAAGACGATGCACCACCCGGCAAGCACCTCCACCTGGACGACCTGCTCGCGCTGGCGGATGCACTGGGCGCCTGACTCGGCGCCACTGCACAGGAAATCTGCGTGGTGAATGGCGGGCTGATCGCGCCTTGGGGGTGAAGGCGGCGGCGCCACACTGGCGGGCATTCATGGGTCTGTCTGCCAGTGAGCACCTCCTCCGTTCCCCATTCCGTCGCCCGCGAAGTGGCCGCACCCGCCAGTCCGTCTGCGCAGGTGGAAGCGCGCCTGAGTGCGGCGATCCGGGACCTGTCCGCTGCGCCGGCACCTGCGCCGACCCGGGCGGTGCCGGCGGCCGAGTGGCTGATGGAGGCGGTTGGTGTGCTGCTGCAGGCGCCGCGCGACGCCGATGCACTGCGGGCGCTGGTGCTGCATCTGGCGTCGAGCCTGCGCTGCGACCGTGTGGCGCTGGGGTTGCGCCGGCAGACACGCGCTGATCTGGAAGTGCTGGCGGTGTCGGACCTGCCGCGGCTGTCCGATGCGGCTGAACTCGTGCGCGATCTCCACGCCGCCATGCAGGAGGCCGCTGCCAGCGCCTGCACGCTGACCCATCCCGCCCGCCGCCACGGCCCGATGCAGGCGGGGCTTGCCCACGTCCAGCTCAGCCGGTCGATGGGGGCCTGCGCGGTCTGCACCGTGCCGCTGGGCGGTGACGGCGTGGTGCTGGGCGCGCTGACGCTGCAGCGTGACCTTGGCGCACCGTTCCGCACCGAGGAAATCCTGCGCCTGGAGCAGGCCGCGATCTACTTCACGCCCCTGCTGCGCCTGTACCTGACCCGCTCCGCGACCCGCGGAGCGGCGTCGCTGATCACCTGGCCGGCGTGGCTGGCGCCGCTGCGCCGCCATGTCTGGCCGGTGGTGCTGGGCGCCACGCTGGTGATCGGCCTGCTGCCGGTGCGCCACGACGTGGTGGCGCCCACGCGGGTGCAAGGGCTGCACGAGCGGCAGCTGGTGGCGCCGCGTGACGGGTTCATCTCGGTCGTCTACGCGCGCCCGGGTGTGCAGATCCAGTCCGGCCAGTCCCTGATCGACTTCGACGGCGAACAGGCCTCCAGCGAGCTGCGGTCTGCCGAGGCGTCGCTGTCCCAGTCGGAAAGCGCTGTCAGCGAGGCGCTGGCGCGCCATGACCAGTCGCAGATCGTGGTCCAGATGGCCAAGGTCGACGAGGCGCGTGCCCGTGCGGACTTGGCGCGCCGCGATCTGGAGCGGGGCCGTGTGCTGGCGCCGCTGACCGGCGTGGTCGTGTCGGGGGATCTCAGCCGCTCGATCGGCGCGCCGGTCAAGCGCGGCGAGGTGATGATGACGGTGGCACCGGTCGATGGCTTCCGGCTGGTGCTGTGGGTGGACGAACGCGACATCGCTGGCGTGCAGGTCGGCACGATCGGCGCGCTGCGCGTGGCGGCCCGCCCGGGTCAGGCGCTGCCGATGACCGTGACCCGCATCACGCCGGTGGCCCGGGTGCGGGAAGGGCGCAACGGCTTCGAGGTGGAGGGGGCGCTGGTCTCGGCCGCGGCCACGCTGCGCCCTGGTTTCGAAGGCGTGACCCGGCTCGACACCGGTCGCCATCCGCTGGTGGCGGACCTGTTCGGGCGCCTGTTCGACTGGTTGCGCATGGGCTGGTGGACCCTGCTCGGATGACGCCGGACCTGACCCTGGCCGCGGGCCGGCAGCCGGTCGACCCGGTTCCGCTCGACAGCCCGCTCTGGTACCGGGTGGCGAACATCGTGCCGCGGCTGCGCCCGACGGTCCGCGTGCGCCACCGCAGCGCCGATGGTGTCCTGCGCCACGTGCTCGCCGACCTGCTGACCGGGCGCCACCACCTGCTCGACGAGGCGGGCTGGTCCTTCGTCGGTCGGTTCGATGGTCGCCGCACGATCGGCGAGATCTGGACCTGGCTGAGCACCCACGTGCCGCAGCCGCCGACCCAGCACGAGGTGCTGGAATGGCTGGCCACGCTGGACGGCGCCGGTCTGCTGCAGTGCGACCGCCTGCCGGACCTGCAGGCGCTGATGCGTGGCGAGCAGCAGGTGGACCGCCGCCGCCGCCGGGCCTCGCTCAATCCCTTGTCCTGGCGTGTGCCGCTGGGCAATCCGACCCGCTGGCTGACCCGGCTGGATCCGCTGGCCCATGGGTTGTCGCATCCGCTGGCGCAGCTGGCGGCCGTGCTGCTGGTCTGCATCGGGCTGATGCAGGTGGCGCTGCAGTGGCCGGCGCTGCAGGCCGATGTGCGCGAGCGCCTGGCCAGCCCGACCTTCCTGGCGCTGAGCTGGGCCGTCTATCCCTGCATCAAGGCGCTGCACGAACTCGGGCATGCGCTGGCGGTGCGGCACTGCGGAGCGGATGTCCACCACGTCGGCATCGGCTTTCTCTACCTGGTGCCGGCGCCGTATGTCGATGCGTCGGCTGCGACCGGGCTGGCGATGCGTCGCCAGCGCATCCTGATCAGCGCCGCCGGCGTGCTGGTCGAGTGCGTGCTGGCGGCGATCGGCGTGCTGGTCTGGGCGGCGGTGCAGCCAGGGGGCGTGCGCGATCTGGCGCTGTCGGTGGCGCTGGTGGGTGGGGTGTCGACGCTGCTGGCCAACGCCAATCCGCTGGTGCGCATGGATGGCTACCACGTGCTCACCGACGCCCTCGATCTGCCCAATCTGGCGCAGCGCAGCCGGCGCTGGTGGCTCGACCAGGTCCAGCACCTGCTGGGTGCGCCGCCAGGCTCGCTGCTGCCGGCGCGGTCGTGGCTGCAGCGCAGCGTGACGCTCGCGTATGCGCCGGCGGCATGGCTGTTCGGGATGCTGGTCGCGTCGTCGGCCTGCCTGTGGCTGGCGCACACGGCGGCCCTGCTGGCGCTGCTGGCGGGGGCCATCGTGCTGTGGATGCAGGTCGTGCAGCCGGCGGCGGCGGGCTTGCGCTGGCTCGCGAAGTCGCCGTCGCTGAACGGGCGGCGTCTGCGTTCCACGGCGATCGGTCTGGGCGGTGTGGTGGTGCTGGTGGCGACTGTGCTGCTGTTGCCCCTGCCGCAGGCCACGGTTGCGCAGGCCCAGGCCTGGATGCCGGAGGAAGCGCTGGTGCGCGCTCCGGCCGACGGGTTCGTGACGGCCATCGAGACGCCTGGCGACCAGGCTG
Source organism: Sphaerotilus sp. (assembly GCF_041083715.1). Classification (GTDB taxonomy): domain Bacteria; phylum Pseudomonadota; class Gammaproteobacteria; order Burkholderiales; family Burkholderiaceae_C; genus Sphaerotilus. The sequence continues at coordinate 2,666 of NZ_JBFPGY010000320.1, read as the reverse complement.
TCCAGCCCGAGACGCCGTTGCTGACCGTGCGCAATGACGACCAGCCGATCGAACTCGCCCATCTGCGTGCCCGGCGGCTGGAGCTGGAGGTGCAGGTCAACCGGCTGCAGGTCCGCGACGCGGCCGCCGCCCAGCGGGCGGAGGCCGAAGCGGGTGCCCTGCAGGCGCGCGAAGCGGAACTCGAGGCGCGCATCGCGCAGATGTCGATGCGCAGCACCCGCGTCGGTCGCGTGAGCTGGATCGAGCCGCAGACGCTGCTCGGTCGCCACGTGCAGCGCGGCGAGGTCCTGGGCTATGTGCTGGCGGACGACCGGCTGGTCGCGCGCACGGTGGTGCCGGACGAGGACATCGCCTGGCTGCTGTCCGGGGTGCGCGCGGTGTCGGTGATGCGGCCGGAGGCGGTCGGGCAGGTGCACGTGGGACGCTGGGACGGCGTGGTGCCGGAGACCGGCTCGGTCCTGCCCGCTGCGGCGCTGGGGGTGAACGCAGGCGGTCGCATCGAGACGGATCCGGCCGACGCGGACGGCCTGCGCACGCTGCAGCCGGTGGCGGTCATCGATGTCCAGGTGCCGGATCTGGCGGTGCAGCGGCTCGGCGCGCGGCTGCTGGTGCGCTTCGACCACGGTGCGCAGCCGCTGGGGGCCCGGCTGCTGCGGCGCCTGCAGCAGCTCACGCTGCGCCACCTCGGCGATGCCACCGACGTGCCCGGGGGACGCTGACATGTCTGGCATGGCCGTGGATTCCGCCGTTGCGCTGGTGCGGCCGGGGCCGATCTGGGGCGCCTATCCGCAGCGGACCGAACCCCGACCGCTGGCCCTGGCCGCGCGTACCGCGTGGCGGGTGCATCGCGATCGTTCCGCCTTCCTGGCCGCCTTGCGCCACCCCGCACCGGATGCTGCCACATGGGCGCATGCACTGGGTCGGCTGCGCAGCGAGGGCTACACGCCCAGGCTCTGCGCCGGGGTGTTCCTGCGGCTGGCCGATCTGGTGCAGCGCCACCTCGGCTTCGTGCCACACGAGTCCCAGTACCTCGCCGCCTGGACGATGCTGCAAGGCTGCCTGGTCGAAATGGCCACGGGTGAAGGCAAGACGGTGGCGATGTTCCTGGCGGCCGCCTGCGCCGGGCTGGCGGGGGTGCCGGCGCATGTGCTCACGGCCAACGACTACCTCGCCGAGCGCGACGCCGCCGAACTGGGGCCGCTGTATGCGGCACTCGGCTTGCGCGTGGGCTGCATCACGGCCGTGTCCACACCGGCGCAGCGCCGCGAGGCCTACGCCGCCGAGGTGACCTACGCCGCCGCGCGCGAGGTGGCGTTCGACCACCTGCGGGACCGTGTCGCCCACGGGCGGGCCGGCGGTCGGCTGGCCTGGTCGGACACGGCAGATCCGGACCGCGGTCCGCTGATGCGCGGGCTCTGCCTGGCGCTGATCGACGAGGCCGACAGCGTGCTGTGCGACGAGGCCCGCGTGCCGCTGATCCTCTCCGGCCATGGGACGCAGGCCTTGCCCGAAGACGCCCTGCGCGCGCTGCTCGACTGGGCACGTGCAGCCGATACCGGGCGGCATGCCATGGTCGTGGCGGCCACCGGCAGTGGCGCCGCCACCGTGCGCCTGACCCGCGCCGGGCGCGACTGGCTGGCGGCACAGCCGTGGGCGGCGCAGCGGCCGTGGTCCGATCTGCGCTGGCGCGAGGACTGGGTGCTGCGGGCCCTGACCGTGCTGCACGCATTGCAGCGTGACCGTGATTACGCGGTGCAGGACCGCTGCATCGTGTTCATCGACCCGATCACCGGCCGGGCGGCGCCCGAGCGGCAGTGGTCGCGCGGCCTGCACCAGCTGCTGGCGCTGAAGGAGTCGCTGCCGATGCCCGCCGCGCAGCAGACCCTGGCGCAGCTCACCTACCAGCGCCTGTTCAGCCGCTACCACCAGATCGGCGGCATGAGCGGCACGCTGGCCGAGGTGGCGCCCGAGATGGCGCTCACCCATGGCACGCCCGTTCTGCGCATTCCCCGGCACCACCCGTCGAGGCGGCAGAACCTCGGTGTGCAGGTGCACCGCGACGCCGAGGCGCGCTGGCAGACCGTCGTCGAACGCACGGCCACGCTGGTCGCGCAGGGCCGCCCGGTGCTGATCGGCACGGCCTCGGTCGCCGAATCGGAGCAGCTGGCCCAGCGGCTGCGGGCCCGCGGACTGCGTCCGATGGTGCTCAACGCCGTGCAGAGCCGGCTGGAAAACGAGGTCATCGCCCGCGCCGGACAGCCCGGGCGCATCACGGTGTCCACCCAGATGGCCGGTCGCGGCACCGACATCCGGCTGAGCGCCGACGTGCGCGCCGCAGGGGGGCTGCATGTCATGGCATGCGCCGATGCGCTGCCTTCGCGGCAATGGCGCCAGCTCGTCGGCCGATCTGCCCGTCAAGGTGATCCCGGATCTGCCGAAACACTGGTGTGCGTCGGAGAAGGGCTGCTGTTCCAGCGGTTGCCGCGCTGGCTGGTCGCTACGCTTGTGCATCGTCCTGCCGCCTCGCGCTGGACGGGGACGGTCTGGCAGGTGGCGATGTGGCTGGACGAGTGGGCCCAGACGCGCGAGCGGCGTGCCCTGCTGCGCCAGGACCATGCCGGGTCCGGCCGGCTGGCGTACAGCGGGTGGGAAGAATGATGAGCTTG
>NZ_JBFPGY010000319.1:0-20396 GCF_041083715.1 Sphaerotilus sp. | reverse complement strand
GTGCCGTCCGCGCTGGCGTAGTCCACCGTGACGGGCATCTTGGCGGCATTGGTGAGCGTCACCGTGAAGGTGGCGGTGCCGGCGCCCTCGTTGACGGTGACGTCGTTGATGGCCACGGCCGGTGTGTCGTTGTCCGGCGTGACGCCGGGCGGGACGGTGCCGGTGCCGTCGTCCATGATGGTGCCGATGCCGATGTTGTCCTTGGTCGTGTCCACGCCGGCCCCGGCCAGTGTGACCTTGGCATTGGTCGGATCGGTCAGCACGATCTGGAACGTCTCGGCGCCTTCGTAGACGGTGTCGTTGTGCAGCGGGACGTCGATGGTTTTGGTCAGCTCACCCGGGGCGAAGGTGAGCGTGCCCAGCACGGCGTCGTAGTCGAAGCCGGCCTCGGCCGTGCCATTGACGCTGCTGTACTTGACGGTGACGGGCAGGTCCGACGGGTTCGACAGCGTGACCGTGAACGTGGCGTGCGCCGAAGCCTCGTTGACCAGGACGTCGTTGATGGTGACGACCGGTCGGTCATCGTCCGGCGTGACGCCAGGCGGGACCGTGCCTGTGCCGTCATCCTTGATCGTTCCCAGACCGACCGGGTCGGTGATCAGTGCGTTGCTGCTGGGGTTGGCCAGGTTGACGGTGAAGGTCTCGGTACCTTCGTAGACGGTGTCGTTGAGGATGGGGACCACGATCGACTTGGTGGTCTCGCCCGGTGCGAAGCTCACGGTGCCGGTGACGGCGCTGTAGTCCTGACCGGCCTTGGCGGTGCCATCGGCGGTGGCGTAGTCGATGGTGACCGGCGTGGTGGCCGTGCCGGCCAGTGTCACGGTGAAGGTGGCCGTGCCGGCGCCTTCGTTGACGGTCACGTCGTTGATCGTCGCGTGCGGGCGGTCGTCGGTGGGCGTGACACCGGGCGGCACGGTGCCGGTGCCGTCGTCCTTGATGGTGCCAAGGCCCTGGTTGTCGACGATGAACGCGTTGGTGCTCGGGGCACTCAGGTTCATCTTGAAGGTCTCGGGACCTTCGAAGACCGTGTCGTCGGTGATCGGGACGCTGATGGTCTTGGTGAGTTCACCCGGGGCGAAGGTCAGCGTGCCGTTGACGGCGGTGTAGTCGCTGCCGGCATGGGCCGTGCCGTCTTCGCTGGCGAAGTGCACGGTCACCGGAGCGGTGGCCGCACTGGTCATCGTCACCGTGAAGGTGGCGGTGCCCGTGCCTTCGTTGACGGTGATGTCGTTGATGAGCAGGCCGGGCACCTCGAGGAGCGTGGCCGTGCCGGTGGCGCTCGGGTTGGTCGTGCCGCCCACTGGCGCGACCGTCGTGGCGTGGAGCGTGAAGGTTTCGTTGGGGTCGTCGATGGTGTCGGCCACCACCGGGGTGCGCACCAGCACGCCGATTTGGCCGGGCGCGAAGGTGGCGGTGGTGGCATCGGTCCAGGTGGTGCCGCCGTCGGTGGAGACCTGCAGGTTGCCGGCGCCTGTGGTGCCGTAGTCGACGCCGCCGCCCTTGGCTGTGCCATCCGCCAGCGCGAGCGAGACGGTGGTGGCCGCGCTGGAGGCGTTGGTGAGCGTGACGTTGAAGACCGCGAAGCCGGCGCTTTCCGGCACGCTCAGGCTGCTGACGGCCAGGGTCGGTGTGTCGTTGCTGGCGCCGGTGTCCTTGTTGATCTCGTCGGCGATCAGCGTGGTCACGCTGGCGCTGGTGGCGAGCACCGTGGCGTTGGTGGGCGCACTCAGGGCAACGACGAAATCTTCCTTTCCTTCGAAGATGTTGTCGTTGGTGATGGGCACCAGGATGGTCTTGGTGGTTTCGCCCGGGGCGAATGTCAGCACCTGGTCGACTGCAACGTAGTCACTGCCGGCCTTGGCGATGCCATCGGCGGTCTTGACCTGCACGGTGATCGGTTCGCTGGCGGTGCCGGACAGATGGACGGTGTAGGTGGCATTGCCCACGGTCTCGGCCACTTCCGCCGGCCCGGTGATCGAGACCTTGACCGCGTCATTCGGGTCCGGACTGATGGTGCCCGTGCCTGTGGTGGGTGCGGTGTCGGCGGGGACCTTGGCGTCGAGGGTGATGGTCTCGGCGGGCTCCTGGACCGTGTCGTTCACCGTCGGGATGCGCACGATGACGGTGTCGATGCCTGGCGGCACGGTGACCGAGGTGCCCGTGAGCGGTGTGAAGGTCTTGCCGCCATCGACCGAGACCAGCGGTGGTTCGGTGTCGACGCCCAGCGTGGCGGTGCCGGACTTCGGCAACACGTCGAGCACGATGGGCTGCGTGGACGGATGGGTCAGCGTGACGGTGAAGTCGAGTGGCTGGCCTTCTGCTGCGGTCGGGTTGGTGATGCTGGCGACGTGCGGCGTGTCATCGTCGGTGCCGCCGGTGCCCGTGCCGTTGTCCAGGATGGTGCCCTGGCCGGTCGGAGTGAGGCCGGCGTTGACGGGGTCGCTCAGCTGGAGGACGAAGGTCTCGGGACCTTCGTACAGGCTGTCGTTGATGATCGGAACCGCGACGGTCTTGGTCGTCTCGCCCGGCGCGAAGGTGAGCACCCCCGCCACCGGGGTGTAGTCGAGGCCACCGGTCGCCGTTCCGTCCGCCGTGGTGTAGTGCACCGTGACGGTGTCCTTGGACGGCTCGGACAACGTGATCGTGAACGTTGCCTGCCCGGCGCCTTCATTGACGGCGACCGGGGTGATCGGCTTGAAGAACGGCAGCGTGTCGCCGTTGTCGATGATGGTGGCCGTGCCGGTCGGCTGCGTGGTGGTGACGTCACCGCTGACGACGGTGGCGGTCAGCGTGAAGGTCTCGTCCGGTTCCCGGATGTTGTCGTCGTGGATCGGTGTGCGCACCAGCACGGCGGTGGTGCCCGCCGGAATCGTCACGCTGGTGGCATTGACCCATGTCTGGCCGTTGTCGAGCGAGACCTGCAGATTGTCTGGCCCTGTCGAACCATAGTCGACCCCGGCGCCATTGGCGGTGCCGTCGGCCAATGTCAGGTTGACCGTGGTGGGCGTCGCTGACGCCTGGGTGAGCTGGACCGTGAAAACGGCGTGTCCTGCGCCTTCGTCGACGGTCGGCTGGTTCACGCTCAGGCCGGGCAGGCCGGATGCCACGCCCAACACGTTGGCCGTGACGCCCGGTGGCACATACGGATCACCGGAAATGGTGCTGAAGTCGAAACCGTTCGGGCTGACGACCTCGATGACGCGTGTTGCGCGTTCGCTGTCGCTGAGCGAGCCCGGTTCGCCTCCGGTCAGGCCGATGCCCGTTGGCTCCAGGCCATCGCGGTCTGGCGGAACGCGGGCCAGGCGGTCGCCATCGACCTCCAGCTGCACGATGCCGTTCTGCGAGGTCAGGATCACATAGCCCTTGTGGACCACCTCGCCCACGTGCAGTTCGCGCACGGTGCCGTCCGGCGTGCGCACGACCGCCTCGCCCCAGATGCCCACGACCATGCCTTCCGGCAAGCGCGCCGGCACATAGGTCGGGTCCAGTGTCAGGCGCTGCAGACTCTGCAGCAGTCCGGCCTTGCCGGTGAGCAGGGCTGATTTCAGGGTCGTGGCTTTGGTTGCGGCCATGGAGTTCTTTCAATTCGACGGAGGCGACCTCGCCAGAATAGACCAAACCCGGTTTCGCTAACGCTGCGAATACGCCGGAAAACGTGATTTGATGCACTTGAGCGAGCGATCATCCAAGGATAGCGAGGCCGAGGGTGGTCCCGCCTCCTGACCAAGAAAAAGCCCCTCGGATGAGGGGCTCGCGGAGGGTCGGCGGGACACGGCTCGTGTCAGCGTTCACGCATGGCGTAGGCCTTGGCCTTGAGCACCGGCTTGAGCAGGTAGGACAGCACGGTTTTCTTGCCGGTCAGAATGTCCACCTCGGCGGTCATGCCAGGGATGATGGGCTGGCTCTCGCTGAAGCGTGGCTGCGCGGTGCGGACCTTGACGATGTAGAAGGCGTTGCCTTTCTCGTCGACCTGGGTGTCGGGGCTGATGTTCTCGACCTTGGCCTCCAGGCCTCCATAGATCGAAAAGTCGTAGGCCGTGAACTTGACGGTGGCGATCTGGTTCGGATGCAGGAAGGCGATGTCCTTCGGCTGCACCTTGGCTTCCAGCACCAAGGCATCATCGACCGGCACGATCTCGACGATGTCCTTGCCCGGCTGCACCACGCCGCCCACCGTGTTGGCCAGCAGGCGCTGCACGCGGCCGCGCACGGGCGACTTGACGCTGGACTTGTCCACCTTGTCCACCAGCGCCGCGGCTCCCTGGTTCATGGCATTGAGCTTGCCGAGCACCTCGGAGAGATCGCGCCGAGCCTCATTGCGGAAGGTCAGCTCCGTCTCCTGCGCCTTGCGGCGAGACTCGCCGATGGCCGCCTGTGCGCGGCTCATGTTGGCCGCGGCCTGCTCCATCTCGCCGCGGTAGCGGCTGATATCGCGTTCCAGGCGCAGTATCTCGACTTCGGACACGGCACCCGTGGCCAGCAGTGGCTTGGTGCGGCGCAGTTCGTTCTGGGAAATGTCGATGGAGCGCTGGGAGGACGAACGCCGTGCCAGGGCCTCCGAGACTTCCTGCTGACGCTGGGCACCCTGCTGCTGCACGACCGACAGCATCGACTGCAGTTCGGACATGCGCGACAGGTAGAGGTTGCGCTCCTCGGCGATGATCCGATCCTCGTCGGGGCCGCCATTGCCGGCGGGAGGTTTGAAGGCGCCGCCTTCCGCCAGGGCTTTCAGCCGCGCTTCCTTGACCTTGAGCGCGAACACGTTGGCGGCACTCTCGTTGACGCCCGAGGTGGCACGGGTCTCGTCCACCTTCAGCAGCAGCTGGCCCGCTTCGACCTCCTGGCCTTCCTTGACCAGGATCTCGGACACCACGCCGCCATCGAGCGACTGCACCACCTGCAGCTGGCGAGACGGAATCACGCGGCCATCGCCCTTGGTCACTTCGTCGATCTCGGCGAAGCCGGCCCAGGCAATCAACAGCACCACGATCACGACCGCAGTGCGCACGATGCGCTGCGCACGGGCTGTCTTCCGGGTGGACATGATGTCTTCGGCTTCGTGCTCGAAGTCGCGCAGACCCTGGGGGCCGGCGCCATCGGCGACGGTCTTGCCGAACAGGCTGCGGGCGAGGGCGCCCAGGCGGCCGGACCCGTGGCCGGTGGTGTCCGGGCCGGTGGCGGCGGCATCCTGCCGTGCGTTGGGGGTGTTGGTGCTCATGCGGCTCTCGCGATGCGGCCCGCTTGCAGGGCTTCCAGAATGCGGTCACGCGGACCATCGGCGACGATCTTGCCCTGGTCGACCACGATGACGCGGTCCACCAGCGCCAGCATCGACGTGCGGTGCGTGACCAGGACGACCGTCTTGCCCTGGGCGAATTCGGTGACCTTGCGGGTGACCAGTGCTTCGGTGGAGAAGTCCATGGCGCTGGTCGGCTCGTCCAGCAGCAGCAGTGGCGCGTTGTGCAGCACCGCGCGTGCGAGCCCGACGCTCTGGCGCTGGCCGCCCGAGAGCAGCTCGCCGCGCTCACCCACTGGCATGTCGAAGCCCCGCGGGTGGCGATTGACGAACTCGGTCATGCACGCGGTCTCGGCAGCGGCCAGTACCGCGGTTTCATCCGCATAGGGCAGGCCCATCGTGATGTTCTCGCGCAGGGAGCCGTAGAACAGTGTCACGTCCTGCGAGACGTAACCGAGGTTGCGGCGCACGTCGGCGGGGTCGAGCTGGCGCAGGTCGATGCCGTCGAGCAGCACCGCGCCCGAGGTCGGCTGGTACAGGCCGAGCATCAGCTTCTGCAGCGTCGTCTTGCCCGAGCCGACACGGCCGATCAACGCGACACGCTCTCCTTGCTGGATGCGGAAACTGATGCCATCCAGCACCGGGTCATCGCGTCCGGGATAGGCGAACTTGATGTCGCGGAACTCGATGTCTCCCTTCAGTTCGCGCCGGTGCAGGAAGTTCTGGCCTGCTTCGCGCTCGACCGGATTGGCCATCACCTTGTTGAGTGACTCCAGCGCGGTGCGTGCACCCTGGTACTGCATCAGCAGGCCGACGATCTGGCCGGCGGGGGCCAGCGCCCGTGAACTCAACGTGGTGCAGGCGATCAGCGCACCCATCGTCAATTCGTGCTGCGAGATCAGGTAGACGCCGATCAGCACGATGCTCAGGTTGACGACCTGGGCCAGCCAGTTGGTGCCATAGCTGGCGGTGCTGGACAGTGCGCGCATGCGCACATTGGTCTGTGCGAGGAACTGGTTGGCGCGTTCCCAGCGGGCCTGGATGACGCTTTCGGCAGCCTGGGTCTTGATGGTCTCGATGCCGGTCAGCGCCTCGACCAGCGTGGCATTGCGCTGGGCGCTGGCCTGGTAGGTGGACTGGGACAACTCGTGCAGCCGCTGCTGCAGCACGTAGCCGATGACCAGGATCAGCACGAAGGCCAGCAGCACCGGCAGCACCATCCACGGCGAGATCCACGCCATCACGCCGAGGAAGATCAGCGCGAAGGGCAGGTCGATCAGCGCCGTCACGGTGCTGGAGGCGATGAAGTCGCGCACCGACTCGAAGCCGCGGAGGTTCGAGGCGAACGAACCGACCGACTGCGGCCGGTGTTCCAGCCGCATGCCCAGCACCCGCTCCATCAGCACCGAGGACAGCTGCACGTCGATGCGTGCGCTGGCCTCGTCGACGAAGTGGCTGCGCAGCTTGCGCATGTAGAAGTCCGCCAGCAGCACCAGCATCAGCCCGAGCGCCAGCACCCAGAGCGTCTCGATCGCATGGTTGGGCACCACGCGGTCATAGACGTTCATCGTGAAGATCGGGAAGGCCAGCGCGAACAGGTTGATCAGGAAGGCAGCCCACAGCACATCCCGGTAGACCAGCCGCTGGCTCGCGATGGCGCTCCAGAACCAGTGGCCTTTGGTGGTGGCGCGGACCTCGGGGGTGCGCTCGTCGAAGCGGAAATGCGGCCGCACATACAGCACCACGCCGCTGTAGCGCCGCGCCAGGTCCTTGCGTGCCATGACGACCGCGCCCTGGCCGGTCTCGGGCATCAGCACGCGGGCGTCACCTTCTGCTGTCCAGCCCAGCAGCACGCAGGCATCGTTGCCACGCAGGATGAGAACAGCGGGCAGCGTGGCCGCGTCGATGCGGTTGGGCTTGATGCGCTGCAGCTTGCTGAACATGCCCGCGCGCTGGGCAGCGCGCTCGGCCAGACCCAGCGTCAGACGGCCCTCCTGCAGCGGCAGCCCCGCCGACAGCGAGGCGCGCGAGGCATTCACGCCGTGCAGGCGGCAGACTTCGAGCAGGCAGTCCAGCAGCGGGTCTGGGTTGAGCAGATCCTCGCGCAGGCGCTCCGTGGCCGCATCGCGGGCGGCAGGTGCCGGTCTGGCGAGGGCGGCCGCCACGGAGGCAGGCGCCGGCTGAGGCGCTCCGGGGGCGCCGGGTCGAGGCAGTGTCATGGTGTGGTCGGTAGACGCTGAAGGGTTCAGCCGATATCGGTGCAATGCAGGCCGAATTGACCGCGTGCGCGGTCCTCGAAATAGCGTTCCAGCGTCACCCGCACGGTGCGGAACGCCAGATCGTGCCAGGGGATGTCCTGCTGGCGGAACAGGCGGGCCTCGATGGTTTCCGGGCCCGGATCGAACACCGTGTCCAGCAGCGCGGCACGGTAGAACACATGCACCTGTCCGACCTTGACGACGTTGAGGATCGAGAACAGGCCCTCCAGCGCGATGTGCGCGCCGGCCTCCTCGACGGTTTCGCGGAGTGCGCCTTCCGCGAGGGTTTCACCCAGTTCCATGAAGCCGGCGGGCAGGGTCCAGAAGCCATGCCGAGGCTCGATGTTGCGGCGGCACAGCAAGACCTGATCCTCCCAGTAGGGCACGGTTCCCACCACGTTGAGTGGGTTTTCGTAGTGGATCGTGGCACAGGTCGTGCAGGTGGCACGTTCTCGATTGTCGTCGGCGGGGATCTGGTAGAGGACCTGAGATCCGCACTCTCGGCAGTGCTTGATACGTCGCGGCAGTAGCATTCCGGCAGTGTATCGCCATGCTTCGCATGGCATGATCTGAAACAACCGCACGAACAAAGAGGAACCGTCCACCATGGAGCTTTATAGCTATTTCCGTTCGTCTGCCTCGTTTCGGGTGCGCATCGCGCTGGCATTGAAGTCCCTGCCTTACGACTACAAGGCGGTCCATCTGGTGCGCAACGAGCAAGCCAGTCCGGCGTTTGCAGCCGTGTCGCCGCAGCGTCTGGTGCCCCTGCTGCAGGACGGCCAAGCCACCCTCACACAGTCGATGGCCATCATCGAATACCTGGATGAGGTCTACCCCGAGCCGCCACTGATGCCGGCCGACCCATTCGGCCGCGCGCGGGTGCGCGCTCTCGCGCAGGACATCGCCTGCGAGATCCACCCGCTCGACAACCTGCGCGTGCTGCGCTATCTGGTCAAGGAGCTTGGTGCCAGCGAAGACGCGAAGAACGCCTGGTACCGGCACTGGGTCGAAGTCGGGCTGGAGGTGGTGGAGCGGCAGTTGTCCGGCCACCCGGCCACGGGCCGGTTCTGCCATGGCGACATGCCGACGATGGCCGACTGCCTGCTGGTGCCGCAGATCTTCAATGCCCAGCGGTTCGACTGCCGCCTGGACCAGGTTCCCACGGTCATGCGCATCTTCGAGACCTGCATGCAGATGCCGGCTTTCCAGGCGGCGCAACCCTCGGCGTGTCCGGATGCCGATGCCTGAGCGCCTCGATGGTCGCGTGCCTGCCGACTGGTGGCGGCCGCCGTTCTCCCACCCCCGCATCGGTGCCGTGATGACGACACGCTCGGGCGGTGTCAGCCAGCCTCCGTTCGATGCCTTCAACCTGCGGGCTGGCCTGGGCGATGACCCCGCCGCGGTGCAGACCAACCGGGCATTGCTGCAGGAGATCATCGGCCGGCCGACGCGGCTCCTGTCGCAGGTGCATGGCGTGGCGGTGCACCTGCTGGAGTCGGTGGCCGAGCCGCCCGCGACGCCCCCGGTGGCAGATGCGGTCGTGACCGCTTCGTCGGCTGTGGCCTGCGAAATACAGGTGGCCGATTGCCTGCCGGTGCTGTTCGCGCATGTCGGCGGGCGGGCCGTGGGGGCGGCGCATGCGGGCTGGCGCGGTCTGGCCGGAGGCGTGCTGGAGGCCACGCTGGCACGTGTCTGCGCACTGGCCGATGCGTCGGCGGGCGAGATCGAATGCTGGCTCGGCCCATGCATCGGGCCGACGCGGTTCGAGGTCGGCGCCGATGTGCTGCTGGCGTTCGGTGTGTCGCCCGAGCGACCTGGTGCGTGCTTCCATGCCAGCCAACCGGACAAGTGGCTGGCCGATCTGCCTGCACTCGCCCGCCAACGGCTGGCCGTGGCGGGTGTTCAACGGATGCATGGCAACAACGGTGCTCCTGACTGGTGCACGCTCAGCCATCCGCAGCGCTACTTCTCCTACCGGCACGCGCCGCGCACCGGACGCATGGCGGCACTGGTCTGGCTGCGTTGAACGACCGATAGAACCATCAGCCTGGGGGCTTCATGTCAGGCGCAGCATCGGGCTGGGCTTCGGCTGTCCGGGCCATTTCCTCGGCCTGCTCGACCTGACGTGCCTTGCGGCGCACGGGCGTTCCCATCAGGTACAGCACCAGCGCGAGTGGTCCGATGCCGTACAGCAGCAGTGTGAATACGGCGCCAAGTATGGTTCCGTGGGGATTCGTGGCTTCAGCCAGCGCCATCATCAACGTGACATAAAGCCACGCAATTGCGACCAAGTACATGGGGATTTTCCGTTATCTGTTGCAACGCAGTTAGCAAGGTGGCTGTATGGATGCGGCGTGCATAATGCCTTCGAATGCAGCATCCATGCACCGGAGGAGATGAATGAACCCGTTTGGCAAGCCCCTGTTCAACGCACCCGAGCTGGGTCAGGACGTCGCCGGTCTGTTCAAGACCCTTTCGCAATTGCAGATCCCGCCGGCCGAACTGGCGCGCATCCAGGGTGACTATCTGCGCAGCGCCAGCGAACTGTGGAACAGCAGCCTGGGTGCTGGCGGCAAGGTGACGTTGCCCAAGGACCGCCGGTTCTCCGCCCCGGAATGGAGCGACAACCCGCTGGCCGGATTCGCTGCGGCCACCTATCTGCTCAACGCGCGCACCCTGATGGCGCTGTCCGAAGTGGTGCAGGGGGATGAGAAAACCCGCGCCCGCATCCGCTTCGCCGTGCAGCAGTGGGTCGATGCGTCCGCGCCGTCCAACTACCTCGCGCTCAATCCCGAGGCGTTGAAGAAGGCCGTCGACACCAAGGGTGAAAGCCTGACGCAGGGCATGAACCACCTGCTGGGTGATCTGAAGCAGGGCCATGTGTCGCAGACCGACGAATCGCTGTTCGAGGTGGGCCGCAATGTGGCCACCACCGAAGGCGCCGTGGTGTTCGAGAACGAGCTGTTCCAGCTCATCGAATACAAGCCGCTGACGGCGCAGGTCTACGACAAGCCGATGCTGTTCGTGCCACCGTGCATCAACAAGTTCTACATCCTCGACCTGCAGCCGGACAACTCGGTCATTCGCTACACCGTCGAACAAGGCCACCGCCTGTTCGTCGTGAGCTGGCGCAATCCGACCGACGACATGGCGGCCACGACGTGGGACGACTACATCGAGAAGGCCGTCCTGAAGGCGATCAGCGTCACGCAGGAGATCACCGGTGCCAAGACGCTGGACATGCTGGGTTTCTGTGTGGGCGGCACGATCCTGTCCACCGCGCTGGCCGTGCTGGCGGCCCGTGGCGAGCATCCTGCCGCGAGTCTGACGCTGCTGACCACGCTGCTCGACTTCAGCAGCACCGGCATCCTCGATATCTTCGTCGACGAAGGCTCCGTGCGCCTGCGCGAGATGACGATCGGGCCGGACGCGCCACAAGGTCCCGGCATGCTCAAAGGCAAGGAGCTGGCGAGCACCTTCAGCTTCCTGCGTCCGAACGATCTGGTCTGGAACTACGTCGTCGGCAACTACCTGAAGGGTGAGACGCCGCCGCCGTTCGACCTGTTGTACTGGAACTCCGACAGCACCAACCTGCCCGGCGCGATGTATTGCTGGTACCTGCGCCACACCTATCTGCAAGACCAGTTGAAGGTGCCGGGTGCGCTGACGGTCTGTGGCGAACAGGTGGATCTCGGGGCGATCAAGGCACCCGTCTACCTGTATGCGTCGCGTGAAGACCACATCGTGCCGTGGGACTCGGCCTTCCTGAGCACCCGCCTCTTCAAGAGCCCGTATCGCTTCGTGCTGGGCGCATCCGGCCACATCGCCGGCGTCGTCAATCCGCCTGCCAAGAAGAAGCGCAACTACTGGATCAACGAAGTCGCTGCCGAATCGGCCGATGCGTGGCTGGATACCGCCACCAGCCACCCGGGAAGCTGGTGGACCGACTGGTCGGAATGGCTGGCCAAGCATGCTGGCAAGAAGAAGGCGGCGCCCAAGTCGTTCGGCAGCCGCCAGTACAAGGCGATCGAGCCGGCCCCGGGCCGTTACGTGAAAGCAAAAGTCTGATTGTCAGTTTGGCGACAGTCTGGGATAGAGTGATGATGTCCTCGGGTACTTGATTAGACTTCTGTTTTTTGCATTTGGAGAATTCCATGACTGAGATCGTGATCGTTGCCGCCGCACGCACTGCCGTGGGCAAATTTGGCGGTAGCCTGGCCAAGACCCCTGCGCCGGAACTCGGCGCCACCGTGGTGCGTGCGCTGCTGCAGCGCTCGGGCCTGTCCGGCGAGCAGATCGGCGAGCTGATCTTCGGCCAAGTGCTGACGGCCGGCTCCGGCCAGAACCCGGCGCGCCAGACCGTCATCAAGTCGGGCCTGCCGCAAGGCGTGCCGGCCATGACCATCAACAAGGTCTGCGGCTCCGGCCTGAAGGCCGTGATGCTGGGTGCCCAGGCCATCCGTGATGGCGACAGCGAGATCGTCATCGCCGGTGGTCAGGAAAACATGAGCATGAGCCCGCACGTGCTGGCCGGCTCGCGCGAAGGTCAGCGCATGGGCGACTGGAAGATGGTCGATTCGATGATCGTCGACGGCCTGTGGGATGTGTACAACCAGTACCACATGGGCACGACGGCCGAGAACATCGCCAAGAAGTACGGCGTGACCCGCGAGATGCAGGACGCACTGGCGCTGGCCTCGCAGCAGAAGGCCGCTGCAGCGCAGGAGGCCGGTCGCTTCAAGGACGAGATTGCCGCCGTGTCGATTCCGCAGCGCAAGGGCGACCCGGTCGTCTTCGACAGCGATGAGTTCATCAACCGCAGGTCCACTGCCGAGGCACTGGCTGGCTTGCGCCCGGCCTTCGACAAGGCGGGCAGCGTCACGGCCGGCAATGCTTCGGGTCTGAACGACGGTGCTGCGGGCGTCGTGCTGATGTCGGCGGCCAAGGCAGCCGCCCTCGGGCTGACACCGCTGGCCCGCATCGCCAGCTACGCCAGCGCTGGTCTGGATCCCGCCTACATGGGCATGGGTCCTGTGCCTGCTGCGCGCAAGGCGCTGCAGCGTGCCGGCTGGTCGCCTGCCGATCTGGATCTGCTGGAGATCAATGAAGCCTTCGCCGCACAAGCCTGCGCGGTGCACCAGGAAATGGGCTGGGACACCAGCAAGGTCAACGTCAACGGTGGCGCCATCGCCATCGGTCACCCGATCGGCGCGTCCGGCTGCCGGATCCTCGTCACGCTGCTGCATGAAATGCAGCGACGCGACGCGAAGAAGGGCATTGCCTCGCTGTGCATCGGTGGTGGCATGGGCGTGGCGCTCACGGTCGAGCGCTGAGTTTTCAGAGTTGGCAGGGGCCGAACTCGGGCCTGAAGCCTGCCCATCGGGGGCGGGCTCGAATCAGTAGGAGAGACAACATGACTCAGAAAGTTGCTTACGTCACGGGTGGCATGGGTGGCATTGGAACCGCGATCTGCCGTCGTCTGCACAAGGAGGGGTTCAAGGTCATCGCTGGTTGCGGTCCGACCCGCGATGCACAGAAGTGGCTGGACGAGCAGGCTGCAGCCGGCTACACCTTCTACGCTTCGGTGGGCAATGTCGCGAGCTGGGACTCGACTGTCGAAGCCTTCGAGCGCGCCAAGGCCGAGCACGGCATCATTGACGTGCTGGTCAACAACGCAGGCATCACCAAGGACCGCATGTTCCTGAAGATGACCCGCGACGACTGGGACGCGGTCATCGACACCAATCTGAACAGCATGTTCAACGTCACCAAGCAAGTGGTGGCCGACATGGTGGCCAAGGGCTGGGGCCGCATCATCCAGATCAGCTCGGTCAATGGCGAGAAGGGCCAGTCGGGGCAGACCAACTACTCGGCCGCCAAGGCTGGCATGCACGGCTTCACGATGGCCCTGGCCCAGGAAATGGCCAGCAAGGGTGTCACGGTCAACACCGTCAGCCCCGGCTACATCGGCACCGACATGGTTCGCGCGATCAAGCCTGAAGTGCTGGAAAAGATCGTCGCCACCATCCCGGTGAAGCGCCTGGGCACGCCGGAAGAAATCGGCTCCATCGTCGCCTGGCTGGCGGGCGAAGATTCTGGCTTCACGACCGGTGCGGACTTCAGCTGCAACGGCGGTCTGCACATGGGCTGATCGGTGTACGGCCGGTTGCTGGCCGGTTCACCGATTCGAAAAACCGGGCTTGCCCGGTTTTTTCATTGCACAGCGATCAGCGCGTCCAGCGCTGCGCAGACTTCGCGCATGCTGCCGCTGATGCGCACGCGCTGATGGTCCTGCGGATCGATCCGCAGGTGGACACCGTCCTGCTCGGACGACCGCGGGGCCATGGCCAGTGCGGCTTTCATGTCCGCAGAGGGCGCCAGTGCCTGCAGGTCCTCCAGCACGATGTCGATGGCCGCAGGCGCGACAGGACCGGAGCGGCCGAGTGTTGGCTGTGGCGGCGGGCTCATGAACAGCACCATTCCGCTGCCAGGGCGGGTGGTCGCACCTGGGCGCCGGATGGACATCTCGCGCGAGGGGGGCAGTGTTGTGCGCAGGACGTGTCCGGGGATCGGTTCGTGCCGTGTTGCACGTCGCTGAAGCAACTGGGCAAACAGTGGATGCATGGATGACCTCCAAGAGGTCGGCAGATCTGGCACATGTCCAGAGCTATCGACCAGCGATGAGATGACTTGATCGCGCAATGGCCTGCACAGGTCTTTGACCAAAGCGATACCTCTCCTGACCGGGCCTGAACGGCCCGTTCAACTCAGCAGCGTGTTCCGGATCAGGCCGACGGCCAGCCCTTCCAGACTGAAATCGGCGCTGCCTGCGGGCACTTGGATCGTCTGGAAATCAGGGTTCTCGGGGATCAGTTCAACGCCGAATGCCGTGCGCCTGAACCGCTTGACCGTCACGTCGTCGCCCAGGCGGGCCACGACGATCTGGCCGTTCTTGGCGTCGCTGGTCTTCTGGACCGCGAGCAGATCACCGTCGAGGATGCCGGCGTCCCGCATGCTCATGCCACGAACCTTGAGCAGGTAGTCCGGCTTGCGGGCGAACAGGTAGGACTCGACCGCGAAGGTGCGTTCGATGTGCTCCTGCGCCAGAATCGGACTGCCTGCCGCGACCCGGCCCACCAGCGGCAGACTCAGCGACAGCCGTTCGGCCTGACCTGCATCGACCGGCATCTCGTCGAGGACGCGCATCCGGGACGCATTGAGGCGGCGCAATGTGTCAGACTTGATGCGGATGCCTCGCGAGGTGCCGCTGACCAGATCGATGACGCCCTTGCGTGCCAGGGCTTTGAGGTGCTCTTCGGCAGCGTTCGGCGAGCGGAATCCCAGTTCGGACGCGATCTCGGCGCGTGTCGGTGGAGAGCCGGAGCGTTCGATCGTGCGCTGAATCAGCTCCAGGATCTGCTGCTGTCGGCTGGTGAGCTTGGGGCTGTCGTCCACGGGTTCCTCGCTAGGTGGTGACGTTGACTGCGTAGACTGAGAAAACATCCAGTACCTGTATTTTTATACAGCCATTTGCAAATGACAAGTACAGATTCGAATCCGAACCTCCGGCCACGGCGCATCGTGGTGCTGGGCACTGGTGGAACCATCGCCGGCAAGGCTGCAAGCGCCAACGACAACGTGGGTTACACGGCCGGTCAGGTTGCAGTGGTGCAGCTGCTGGATGCCGTGCCGTCGCTGCGCTGTCGCAGCGAAGAAGGCTGGTCGATCGAGTCGGAGCAGGTCGCCCAGATCGACAGCAAGGACATGAGCCATGCCGTCTGGCGGCGACTCGCCGAGCGGGTGCAGATCCACCTGGATCGCCCCGAGGTGGACGGGATTGTCGTCACCCATGGCACCGACACGCTGGAGGAGACGGCCTACCTGCTGCAGCGGGTGCTGGCGCCGACCAAACCCGTGGTGCTGACCGCGGCGATGCGCCCGGCCAGTGCGAGCCAGCCTGACGGTCCGCAGAATCTGGCGGATGCGGTCACGGTTGCCGGTGTGGCCGGTGCGCAGGGGGTGGTTGCTGTGCTGGCTGGCAAGGTCTGGCTGGGTGATGAAGTGCGCAAGGTGCATCCGTATCGACCGGATGCCTTCGATGCGGGTGATGCCGGGCCGCTCGGGCATGTCGAGGAAGGCCGCGTGCGGCGGCTGCGCGATTGGCCCGCTGGCACGCCGCTTGGCCTGCAGGTCCTCGCCGCAGACATCTGGCCGGAAGTGCAGATCGTGGTGAGCCACGCCGGTGCCGATGGCCGGGTGGTGGACCTGCTCATGGAGGCTGGTGTGCAGGGACTGGTTGTCGCGGCCACTGGCAATGGCACCGTGCACCAAGAGCTTCAGGCGGCATTGCTGCGGGCGCAGTCCGCTGGTGTGGCGGTCGTGCGGGCCTTGCGCGGTGGCTCCGGCTGCATCGTGCCGACCGGGCACGACCTGGTGCCCGATGCCGGTGCGCTCACCGCAGCGCAGGCCCGCGTCGAGATCCTGCTCCGGTTGCTGTCACGCCGCGCGTGAACCTGTGCGCCGGGCAGGTCCCGGTTCGCTCAGACCACGTTCAGCGTGACGTCGATGTTGCCGCGTGTGGCATTCGAGTACGGGCAGACGATGTGTGCAGCCTGGACGATGGCGTCGGCAGTGTCGCGGGCGACACCCGGGATGCTGACATTGAGCGTCACCTGGATGCCGAAGCCGGTCGGAATCGGGCCGATGCCGACTTCCGAGGCGATCGAGGTGGTTGCGGGCAGGGCAATCTTCTTCTGGCCGGCGACGAACTTCATCGCGCCGAGGAAGCACGCGGCATAGCCGGCAGCGAACAGCTGTTCGGGGTTGGTGCCGGTACCGTCGTCGCCGCCCAGACCCTTCGGCACGGACAGCTTGACACTCAGGCGGCTGTCATCGCTGGCGGCGCCGCCGTCACGGCCTCCGGTGGCGGTGGCGCGGGCGGTGTAGAGCACTTTGTCGAGGGACATGGTGAATCCTTTCAGGGGTTCAGGTCGGGGTGGGAGAACTGGAGGATGCGATTGCCAGGCCTTCCGCCTGGGCGAGTGTCCGGCGCAGGCGGTGCAATTCGCCGGTGAGGGCGCCGATCTCGTCGAGCGAGCAGCCGACGGCAGACGCCATCCGGGTCGGGATTGCCTGGGCCTGCTGGCGCAGCGCGATGCCGGCCTCGGTGAGCCGGACCTGGACACGCCGTTCATCTTCGCTGCTGCGCTGACGGCGCAGCAGGCCCGCGGCTTCGAGGCGCTTGAGCAGTGGCGTGAGTGTGCCGGAGTCGAGCGACAGCGCCTCGCCAAGGTCGCCGACGCTGCGGCTGTCACGCTGCCACATCGCCAGCATCACCAGGTATTGCGGATAGGTCAGTCCGAGCGGCTCCAGCAGCGGCCGGTAGCGCTTGGTCATCGCCAGCGAGGCCGCGTACAGCGCGAAGCACAACTGCCGGTCGAGGGCGAGCCAGTCGGGGCTGGAGCTGGTGTCCGTGTTCATGGTGTGTGCATTTTAATTGTGTGCAATACAATTGCTCGTGGTGTGGAATTGAGGCACTGCCTGTAGATCCGACGCCAGAACCTGCTCAGCGTGTTGGCGATTCGGGCCAGGTGGCCAGGGTCACGCCGAGCATGGCCAGCGCGAACGCCTCGGTTTGCGCCGTGCTGAATGACTCACCCAGCAGCAGAACGCCTACCGCGGCGGCCGACATCGGCAGCATCACCGTGAACACCCCCGCCCGTGCCGCGGGCACATGGCGCAGGCCGGTCATCCACAGCCACACCGTCACCACGCTCGCGGCCAGTGCATAGAACAGCAGCAGCGCCCAGGTCGGCAGTGCAACGGCCGTGAAATCGAACGACCGGGCCTGCCACAGGCCCAGCGGAGTGACCAGCGCCAGGCCCCACAGGTTGACCAGTGCGCTGATGCGGCGCGGGCCGATGCGGCCGGACAGCTTCTTGCCGATCACGACGTAGCTGGCTTCGCAGACTACTGCGCCCACCAGCAGCAGATTGCCGGGCAGCGTGCTGGCCGCTCCAGGTGCCTCTGCGACGCCACGCCGACTCCACGACACCAGTGCAATGCCCGCCACGGCACAGGCGATGCCGGCCAGCACGCGTCCCGTGAGTCGCTCCCCCAGGAAGACCCGTGACAGCAGTGCCACCACGCCTGGCAGTGCCGCCATGATCACGCCGGCGGCGAGGGCGGTGCTCATGGCCACGCCATACAGCATGCAGATCGAGAACAGGAAGTTGCCGAGAAAGCTCTCGAAGAAGAGCAGCACGCGTTCGTGGTGCGAAAGCGGCGCTTCGCTGGCCGGGCGGCGAACCCAGCCGGCCATGGCCACTGCGGCGATGCCGAAGCGCAACCAGGCCAGCAGGAAGATCGGAAAGACGGTGACCAGCAGTTTGGACAGCCCGACGTAGCTGCCAACCAACGCCATGCTTCCCGCCAGGCAGGTGTAGGACCAGCGCAGCGCCGAGGTCGGGAAGTTTTCGGTAGGAGATGCCATGTGGATCAAGCACAATCCTGGGTTTTGGGCGTGCCTATTTGTGAAGCAGAGTAGCCGTGGTGCCGTTGTCGAAATGATGAGCAGTCGTGTGGATGGTACCCGGGTGGGTGGTCTGGCCGTCGGCGCCGGTCGGCAGCCCATTCCCTGGCTCCCGGACGGTGGGCTGCCATTGGCATGGTCGGGCCGCTGGCTGGCCCATCCGCCGCTGCTGGCTGCGGTGCTGGTGTTCGCCTGGGTGCTGGTTGCCTGGTTGACCAACACGGCGCAGTACGGAGACCACTTCGAGCAGTTGTCCTGGGCGCAGTCGATGGAGTGGGGCTACCACAAGCACCCGCCGCTGCCGAGCTGGATGCTGGCGGTCGCGATCCGTGTGGGTGGCTTGCATGCTTGGTGGCCGTCCGCACTTGCCGGAGGCTGCATCGCATTGAATCTGGTGTTGACCTGGCGCATCGCTTGCTGGCTGATCGGCGAGGACCGTGCGGGGCTGGCCGTGCTGTTTGCCGGGCTGCAGCAGGGTTTCATGGGCAAGGCACAGCTGTTCAACCACAACTCGGTGCTGGTGGTATGCGTGTCGGCGGTCGTGCTGCTGGCGCTGCGGGCGACGCAGCTGGAAGCGGCACGTCCAGCGCGGCGGCAGACGGGCCGCTGGGTGCTGGTGGGCGTGATGGCCGGACTGGCGATGCTGTCGAAGTACCAGGCGGCGCTGCCGCTGATCGGTGTGGTGGTGGCGATGTGGCGCACGGGTGCACTGGCGCGTCCCGCGAATCGCCAGGGGCTCGCACTGGCAGTGGCGCTCGCGCTGCTGATGCTGGCGCCGCATGTGGCCTGGGTGGCCACGCATGGCTGGAGCACGGTCGCCTATGCGACGCAATCGGGTGTGTCCCAGTCTGCCGGCGAGCGTCTGGCCGGGGTGACCAAGTTTCTGGTGATCCAGCTGAGAGTGCTGTCACCGGCGCTGCTGATGCTGGCGCTGGTGGCCGGCTGGTCCGGCCGGCGCAGCATGGGCACCGCGGTTCCGTGCACGGCGCCGGTGGCCCGTGAGGGGCGTCCGACGCCGCAGTGGGTCTGGCTGACCAGCCTGCTCGGTGTGCCGGTGGCTGGTGTGCTGGTGGCGGCGCTGATGGGGGGACTGCGCCTGCAGGACCACTGGGGGATTCAGACCTTCCAGTTCATGGGCCTCGTGGCGGCCGCGCTCTGGCCCCGGCGGGTGCAGCCGGAGTGGCGCCGCTGGGTGACGGTGGCGCTGGTGCTGCATGGTGTGTTTGCACTGGCCTACACTGCGCCGCGCTGGACCGATCTGGCGCGCTCGCCCAGAACCCGCGTCGATGAGTTCTACCCGGCCCGTGCCATGGCCGATGCCATGCGCGCGCAGTGGGTGGCCGCCGTGCCAGCAGGCTGTGCGCTGCGCTATGTGCGCGGACCGGGTTTCGAAGCCGGCATCATCGGCCTCTACACGCCAGAGCATCCCGCGGTGGTCGATGACAACCTGCTGCACACACCATGGCTGCAACTGGCGGATTTCGCCGAGGCGGGACACCTCGCCGTCCGTCTCGGTTCGCCGCCGGAACTGGACGAGTGGTCATCCGGCCCGGTGTTGCGGGGGGTGTTCAGTTTCGACGTTCCGACTCAGCGGAACGAACCGCACCAGACGCTCCACTGGATGATCGTTCCGCCAGCACGCTGCGCAGCGCCGTGATCTGCACCTCTGCCTGGGCGAGATCGTCCGGCAGGGCGTCGGATTGCCAGACGGACCATTCGATCTGCCGTGCCGTGCCGATGACATCGGCGGCGGGTGCATGGCTGGCCGGGTGGCACATCAGCAGATCGCCGTCCTGCGCCATGGCGAACCAGCGCCGCAGCAGGGCCCGGTAACCCGCAGCGTCGGTGTCGAAGCCGTAGACGCCGAGCAAGTGGCCGTTGGACTGCCAGCCGCGCCGAGCGGCACCGCGCTGCAGTTCTGCGGCGCCCAGCCAGGAGATGACGTGGGCCTTGCGCTGCAGCGGCAGGTCGGCGCTGGCCGGCGCCCGGCTGGCCCGGAGCCACGGCCGGAGCGCCGTGTCCGGGTAGCGCGCTTCGAGCGCGTCCAGCAGCACGCTGCGGACCTGCGCCAGCTGGTGCACATGCTGGTGGCCGTCCACATGGTCCGGTGCCGCGCCCCAGCCGGCCTCGAACAGGTCCAGTTGCTGGTCGATCCGGCGCCGCAGTGCGCGTGCGTCGAACAGATGCAAACCGGCCTTCAGGATCACACGCTGCAGCGGCTCGCCCGCAACCCCAGGCAGCGCTTCGGTCAGATTCAGATGCAGGCCAACGTCGACTGGGTGGGTTCCGGCCGCCTCGCGCAGGGCGGCCGCACTGGCGGGCCAGGTCGGTCCGCCGCTCATCACGCTGACGGCGCTGATGCGGCCGGCGC
>NZ_JBFPGY010000318.1:0-20452 GCF_041083715.1 Sphaerotilus sp. | reverse complement strand
ACCAGCGAGGAGTCCTTGATCAGCGTGATGCCTTCGTTGACCAGTGCCGGCACCATGCGCCGGAAGGCCTGCGGCAGGATGACGAAACGCATGCTCTGCGCATGGGTGAGACCCAGGGAATAGCCCGCTTGCGTCTGGCCGAGGTGGATGCTCTGGATGCCCGCGCGGAAGATCTCGGAGATGTAGGCCCCAGCGTTCAGGCTCAGTGCCAGACAGCCCGAGAAGAAGGCGCCATGCTCCTGTCGAAAGGTGCGTGCGGCGTCGCCGCTGAGCAGCCAGCCACTGTCGGGATGGATCAGTGCAGGCATCAGCGCGAAGTGCACCAGCAGGATCTGCACGAACAGTGGCGTGCCGCGGAAAAAGGTCACGTAGGCGGTGGTGATCGCCCGCAACGTCTTCAGCACCCATGCCCAGGCCGACGAGCGCGGCGGTGGTGCATTGACCGAACTGCTGATCAGCCCGAAGGTGATGCCCAGCGCCAGGCCTGCGACGATGGCCACCAGCGTCAGCTCGATGGTGGTGACCACGCCTTCGGCGAAGAGCGGTCCGTAACCGGTCAGAATGTCCCAGCGCAAATCCATCATGGTGTAGGTCGATCTCGTTGACTGTGTATCGAATCCAAAGATTCCTGCATCGTGCCGTGCGAGTTTACGCGGGGCATCAGGGCAGGCCCTGAGATCGGTCGCTGCAACGTCCAGGACCACTGCAGAATGGGTGGATCGACAGCCAGGAGATCCAGAGCCGATGCCAGCAGGACCCACCACCAGCGGACAGGACAGTGCGAGCGAGCGAGCCGCTTTGGCCGCTGCGCTGGAAGAGCGCTCCCGTCAGCTGGACGCACGGCTGCGCGAGACCCGCTGCCTGTTCGAGGTGAGCGCGTCGCTGGGCGACTTCTCGCTGAGCTGTGCCCAGGCGGCGCAGGTCGTGGTGCTCTGTCTGCCGATGGCGTTCGAGCGTCCGGAACTCGTGCAGACCGGCGTGACGCTGGGGGGGCGCCATGCGGGCGACGAGGCCCCGTCCACCGGTTGGCGTCTGTCGCAGCGGATCCGACTGGACGGGCGGGACATCGGCCACATCGATCTGGCCTGCATCGATCCGACCACGGGGCTGCCCTGCGACCATCTCCCCGATCCGGGTCTGCTGCTGGCGCTGGCGCGGGAGCTGGCACGCTGGTTCGAGCGCCGCACGGCGGCCGAATTGCTGAGCCGCAGCGAGGCGCGTCTGCGCAGTGCACAGCGTGCAGCCGGCCTGGGCAGCTGGTGGGCCGACATGGCCATGGACTGCATGCTGCCTTGCGAGAAGGCCTGCGAGATGTTCGGCATTGCACCGGGTACGGCGCTGAATTTCGAGGAGGCCGTGGCGCTGATGGCCCCGCGAGACCAGGCGCGTCTGCGCCGGCACTGGCAGTCCGCGCTCGTCAGCGGTGCGCTGGACATCGAGGTCCGGTTGAACGGCGGCCCGCCCGAGCGCTGGCTGCAGATCAACGCCGAGATGGTCCGCGACGACCGTGGGCGCACGGTCGAGATCAACGGCATCGTGCGGGACATCAGCGAGCGCAAGCGGGAGGAAGAGCGCATGCGCCTGTCCGCCCGCATCTTCGATTCGGCGAGCGAGTCCATCGTCGTCACCGATGCCCAGAACCGCATCGTTGCCATCAACGCCGCCTACACGCGCACCAGCGGCTACGAGGCGCAGGAGGTGATGGGCTGCAATCCGGGCGTGCTGGATGCCGGGCGCCTGAACCTCGCGTTCTACGAGCGCATGTGGAGTGCCCTGCGTGACGAGGATACCTTCCAGGGCGAGTTCTGGAACTGCGCCAAGGACGGGCGCATCTACCCGCTGCTGCAGACCATCACGGCATTGCGCGATGCCGATGGGTGCATCACCCACTACGTCGGCATCGGTGCCGATCTGTCGCGCCTCCGCCAGGCCGAGGAACGCACCGATTACCTCAGCAGCCACGACGCGCTGACCGATCTGCCCAACCGGCAGGCCATCGGCGCGCGGCTGCAGCAGGCCATCTCGGTCCGGCCGTCCCCCCAGTCGCCCAACGTCCAGGCGGCGCTGCTGGTGCTGGGGCTGGACGGGTTCAAGTCCATCAACGATTCGATGGGCCATGCGGCCGGGGATGCCGTGCTGATCGAGATGGCGGCCCGCCTTCGGCCGCTGGTTCACCAGGGCCTGTTCGTCGGGCGCCTGGGGGGCGACGAGTTCGTCGTGCTGCTGGAGCGCACCGGGCGGGACCACTGCGTGGAGCGGGTGCGGCAGCTGCTGGCCACGCTGTCGGCGCCGCTGTCCATCCAGGGGCACGAGCTGACGGTGACGGTGTCGGCCGGCATCAGCCTGTTTCCGAGCGACGGCCAGGCCAGTGACGTGCTGCTGCGCAATGCCGAGAGCGCACTCAACGGCGCCAAGGGCGAAGGCCGCAACACCTGGCGCTTCTACGATCCGCAGATGAACCAGGCCTCGCTGGAGCGGCTGATCCTGGTGTCGGCGCTGCGGCGCGGCGTGGCGGCGGGCGAACTGCGGGCCTGGTACCAGCCCAAGCTCGACCTGCAGACCCGCGCGTTGATCGGCGCCGAAGCGCTGGTGCGCTGGAAGCACCCGGACCAGGGCTGGATCCAGCCGGCACG
Organism: Sphaerotilus sp.; assembly: GCF_041083715.1. Taxonomy (GTDB): domain Bacteria; phylum Pseudomonadota; class Gammaproteobacteria; order Burkholderiales; family Burkholderiaceae_C; genus Sphaerotilus. The sequence goes on along the minus strand of NZ_JBFPGY010000318.1, from coordinate 17,819 downwards.
GTTCATCCCGGTGGCCGAGCAGAGCGATCTGATCGTCGTCATCGGCGAATGGATGCTGGCCGAGGTGGCGGCCCAGATCGCGCGGTGGCACGTCCAGGGGCTGGGCTGGTTGCCGGTGGCGGTGAACCTGGGGGCACGGCATTTCAGCGATCCCGGGCTGCCGGCACTGCTGCGCCGGTTGCGCGCGGCGCACGGCCTGCCGCCGAACGTGCTGGAGCTGGAGATCACCGAGTCGACCCTGATGGACGCCGGTGGCGAGCCGGGTGCGCTGCTCGGCGAACTGCGCCGGGCCGGTGTGACGCTGGCGATCGACGACTTCGGCACCGGCTATTCGAGCCTGTCCTACCTCAAGCACCTGCCGGTGGATGTGCTCAAGATCGACCGCAGCTTCGTCAACAGCATCGAGCGTGACGGGCGCGATCTGAGCATCGCCGGCACCATCATCGCGCTGGCGCACGGCCTGCAGCTGAAGGTGGTCGCCGAAGGGGTGGAAACCGAGGGCCAGCGCGGCTTGCTGGAGGCGCTCGGCTGTGACCAAGGGCAAGGCTTCCTGTTTGCCCGCCCGATGCCTGCCGCCGAGTTCGAACTCTGGCGGCAGGTCTGCGGCATGTCGCTGCTTACTTGACGACAGCGGTGGCCGGTGCAGCGCCGAAGTACTGGGCGTAGATCTTGGCGTAGGTGCCATCGGCCTTGACCTCGGCCAGGCCCTTGTTGATCTTCTCCAGCAGCTCGGTGTTGCCCTTGTTGACGGCCAGACCGTACTGCTCAGGGGTGAACGAGGCGTCGGACACGGTCTTGAACTTCGAGCCGGTGTTGTTCGCCACGTAGTGGATCACGACACCGTTGTCGGCCACCACGGCGTCCACACCGCCGGATTCGAGTTCCTTCAGCGCCAGCGGCGTCGATTCGAACCGCTTGACCGACGTGCTGGTCTTGCCGATCAGCTTGCTGACGACCTCGTCGCCGGTGGTGCCGGTCTGCACGCCGACCTTGAGCTTCTTCAGGTCGTCGAACTTGGCGATCTTCGAGTCGGCCTTGACCGCGATGAGCTGCTGCGCGTCGAAGTAGGGCGCCGAGAAGTCCATCGTCTGCTTGCGCTCGTCGGTGATCGTGATCGCCGAGACCAGCAGGTCGCGGTCGCCCTGGGCCAGGTTGTTGAAGATGCCTTCCCACGGGGTGTTGACGAACTTGACCTCGATGCCGGCCTTCTTCGCCACGGCCGAGACCACGTCGATGTCGAAGCCGACGATCTCGCCCTTCTCGTTCTGCGATTCGAACGGCGCGTAGGCAGCGTCGGTGCCGACGACGTAGACCTTGGCAGCGGCCGGCGGAGGGGCTGCGGCAGTCGATGCGGCGGAAGCGGCCGGGGCAGCGGCTTCCTGCTTGCCGCAGGCGGCCAGCACCAGGCCGGCAATCAGCAGGCTGGAGGTCTTCAGGAAGCGACGGGTGGTCAGGGAATGCGTCATGGGTATCCTCGTGAACGGGGAAGTCGGAGAATCAGGGTATGCCTTCAACAGGCGCAGACCTGCCAGTTTAAGGGGCCTTTGCCCTTGGATCCTGGCGGTCAACCCGAGTTGCTGCGCGACTTGATTCGCTGCAGTACCGTTGTCTGTCCTACCCTGTCGCCGAGGTGACGATGTTGCTCGATCCCCAAGCCCGTGCCCTGATGGACCTCGTCGCCGCGCGCGGCATTCCGCCCACCCATCTGCTGACGCCCGAAGAGGCGCGCCGCTTCTTTCGCGAGCGCCGGTTCTTCACCCAGCCTGATCCACCTGCGGTGTCGCTGGTGCAGGCGCTGGTGGCGAGCGGGCCGCACGGTGGCATTCCGCTGCGCCTGATCCGCCCGGCTGGCGCGGCGCCCGAGGCCGTGCTGCCGGTGCTGGTGTACTGCCACGGCGGTGGCTGGACCATCGGTGACTGCGACACCCATGACACGCTGTGTCGGCAACTGGCCAATGGCGCCGGTTGCGCGGTGGTGTCGGTCGATTACCGCATGGGACCGGAGCACCGGTTTCCGGCTGCGGTCGACGACACGCTGGCTGCCACGCGCTGGGTGCAGAGGCACGCGGCCGAACTGGCGGTGGATGCGCAGCGGCTGGCCATCGGCGGCGACAGCGCGGGTGGCAATCTGGCGGCCGTGGTGGCGCTGGCGGCACGGGATGCGGGTGATCTGCCGATCGCCTTCCAGCTGCTGGTCTATCCGGCCACCGACATGCGCGCGGTGGCACCGTCGCACACCACCTGCGCACAGGGCTACATGCTGACCGCCGATTCGATCGCCTACTACCGCGGCCACTACATGCCCGACCCGGGGCAGTGGAGCGACTGGCGCGCCTCGCCGCTGCTGCGCGAGGACTTGCAGGGCTTGCCGCCGGCGCTGGTGCTCACCGCCGGCTTCGACCCACTGCGCGACGAGGGCCGGCAGTACGCCGACCGCCTGAGCGCGGCGGGCAACCGTGCCCAGTACGTCTGTTTCGAACGGCAGATCCACGGCTTCATCACCATGGGCCGTGTGCTCGACGAGGCGAACACGGCGGTGGACCTCTGTGCGGCGGTCCTGCGCCGTGCCCTGAAGACCTGACTTACTTGGTCAGCTTGCCGGCCACCTGCTCCGACGCCCAGCCGAACAGCGCGCCGAGCACGATGGACAGGATGGTCGGCACGATGGCTTCGGTGGCGGGCAGGCCCTTCAGCAGGATGAGACCCGCGACCGACGCGAAGCCATACACGCTGGCCGGGATGGCCGACAGCAGCGGCAGGTGCGCCGCCAGCACGATCACCGCCGCGCCGATGCCCACGGCCACCGGTGCGGCCAGTGCGCCCAGGCCGCCGAGCTGCCCGATCAGCAGCACCGAGGCCATGCCCACCACCGCACCGAAGCTCATGCAGAGGACGGTGGTCTTCAGTCCGGCCGACTTGCCGCCGTTGTTGAAGAAGCAGGCCCAGGCGATGAACGCCTGCCAGATCTGCAGGTTCATGGCGGCCAGCGGGCCCAGGAACAGCCAGGTGGCGGCGACGGCCAGCAGGCCGATCGAGATGGTCAGTGCGATCAACAGACTCATTGCATGTCTCCTCAGTCTCATGTGGGTGGCGCATGAGAAGCCCCCGGCTTCCCTGCAAGGAGATGCAAGGCAAAGCCCGTACCTGCGGGTGTCTCCACAGGTGTCACTGGTATGGAGATGCGCCAGAACCGTACGGCAGCGCACCAGTCTGCAAGCGAATATCGGGCGCTCCAACCTGTCAGATTTGAGTGAGGGGTAGTCCCTTGTTCCATGGCGTGACGTTGCCATTGGCAGCAAGGGCGAACCCCCTCCAGGCGGCACAGACTGTCTTGTTCAGGCTCCGCCGATGGAGCGGAGTGTGACAAATATCACTGTTTACTGAACTGTCGGAGATCCCGGCACATGTGCAGCGGCCGAGAGAAACAGCTCCGCCGCATCGACCGGGTCAAAGTGCTGGCGCTGGCCGCAGAACTCGCAGGTGACCTCCACCTGCCCCTGCTCGGCCAGTACGCTTTCCACCTCATCGCGGCCCAGGCTGACCAGCATGCGCCCGACCCGCTCGCGCGAGCAGGTGCAGGCAAAGCGCGGCGTCATCGGCTCGAACAGGCGCAGCTCCTCTTCCCAGAACAGGCGGTGCAGGATGGTGGGGGTGTCCAGCGTCAGCAGTTCTTCCTGGGTCAGGGTGGCGGCGAAGTGGGCGATGCGGTTGAAGGACTCGTTCAGTCCGATCTCGTCCTCGTTGCTGCGGCCACCGAGGTTGCCTTCGCCCTCGATCGGCAGGCGCTGGATCAGCAGGCCCGCGGCCACATGGTCGTCGGCGGCCAGCACCAGCCGGGTGTCGAGCTGCTCGGACTGCAGCATGTAGTGCTCGAGCACCTCGGAGAGGTTCTGCAGCGGCTCGTGGTGGTCGCCATGCAGGGGTACCACGCCCTGGTAGGTCTGCTGGCCAGGCTGGCGGTCCTTGGGGTCGAGCGTGATGGCGCAGCGGCCGCGGCCGTGCACGTTCAGCAGCGCTTCGAGCCGGGCGTTTTCCGGAATCTCGCCGGTGACCTGGGCCGTGGCGCGCAGCGCGAGGTCCGGTTGTGCTTCGGCCACGGCCAGCGCCACCGGCCCGTCGCCCTGCATCTGCAGGATCAGCGCGCCGTTGAACTTGATGCCGGCCTGCATCAGCGCGGCGGCGGCGGTCATCTCGCCCAGCAGCTGCCGAACCGGTGCCGGGTAGCCGCCAGACTGGGCGCGCCGCGCCAGGATGTCGGTCCACGCGCCGGTCAGCCGGACCAGCACACCACGCACCGGCAGGCCCTCGAAGATGAACTTGTGGAGTTCGCCGCTCTGGACGTCACTGCTGCCGCTCATCGGGTCACCTGCTGCAGGTCGCGCTGGTAGCGCCGGGCGTTGGCCACGTAGTGGGCGGCACCATGGGTGAACTGCGCGGCCTGTTCGGGCGTGAGGGTCTTCACCACCTTGGCCGGGCTGCCCAGGATCATCGAGTAGTCCGGGAATTCCTTGCCTTCGGTGACGAGCGCGCCCGCGCCGACGACGCTGTGGCGGCCGATCTTGGCGCCGTTGAGCACGATGGCGCCGATGCCGATCAGCGCGCCGTCGCCGATCGTGCAGCCGTGCAGCATGCACTGGTGGCCGATGGTGACGTTCTCGCCGATGACCAGCTCGATGCCCTCGTCCGTGTGCAGCACGGTGTTGTCCTGCACATTGCTGCCGCGGCCGATGCGGATGTGGTCCGTGTCGCCGCGCACGACGACGCCGAACCAGACGCTGGTGTCCTCGGCCATGTGGACGCGGCCGATGACCTGTGCGTTGTCGGCGACAAATGCCGTCGGGTGGATCTGCGGCGCATGCGCGCCGAGCTGATAGATGGCCATCGCCACTCCTTGCCTTGCAGAAATAGAGGGAAAATTCCAGGGATGGACTTACGACAACTGGCCCTTGGGGCCTTGTGCATCGCCGATCCGGTGCGCAAAGCATACGCCGTGCAGGCCCTCTGGGCGCAGGCGGAGACCTTGCCGCTCGATCCCGCCGCCGTGCTGGCCGAGCCCGCCGATCTGCCCGGCCGTCCCGTGCGGCCGGTGCTGGTGCGGGCGGACGGGGTGCCGCCGCGCTCGCCGTTCACGCTGGAAGGGCGGGCCGCGCTGATGCACGCGATCGCGCACATCGAGTTCAACGCGATCAACCTTGCGCTCGACGCTGTCTGGCGCTTTCCGGGGCTGCCGACGGCCTACTACCTCGACTGGCTGCGGGTCGCGGCCGAGGAATCCACCCACCACCTGCTGGTGGCCGAACACCTCGCCACGCTCGGCCACGTCTACGGTGACTTCGAGGCCCATGACGGCCTGTGGACGATGACCTGGAAGACCCGTGGCGATTTCGTCGCACGCATGGCGCTGGTGCCGCGCACGCTGGAGGCCCGCGGGCTGGACGCCACGCCGCTGATCCAGACCAAGCTGCGTCGGGCGGGCGACCTGCGCGCGGTGGAGATCCTCGACATCATCCTGCGCGACGAGGTCGGGCATGTGGCGATCGGCAATCGCTGGTACCGCTGGGCCTGCGAACGCGCGGGCCTCGACCCGGTGGTGCATTACCGCGTGCTGGTCGCGCAGTACGAAGCACCGCGGCTGCGCCCGCCGTTCAACCGCGCGGCACGGCTGCAGGCCGGCTTCAGCGAGGAGGAGCTCGCCTACCTAGAAGGGCAGCCCGCACCGCTGCCTTCGGCTCCCTGAAGCTGCGGCGCTGCGCGGCCGTCACCGTACCGCGGATGCCGTGGCGGGTCGGCCGTGCAGGGGGCGCCGACAGCCGGTCCTTCAGCGCCAGGAAGTGGCGCTCGAACAGGTGCCACGACAGCCAGGCCACGCCGAAGGTGACCGCGGTGGCCCCCACGAAGTAGCCCAGTGCGACGCCGAGATCGGCCGTGTGCACCTGGCCTGTCCAGCGCACCAGCAGCGGTTCGCCGACCAGGTCCTGCAGCGGCTTGTGGACGACGTAGATCGCGTAGCTGTACTGCCCGAAGCGCCGCAGCACGGGCCAGCGCAGCGCCGCGCTCCAGCGGCTGACACTGGCGCCGCGGCTGCGCGCCTGGTCGGTCAGCACCGCCCAGCCGGTGAGCGCCGCGAAACTCAGCGCGAGCAGGCTGTAGCCGACGACCTGCGGCACGGCACCGATGCGCCGGAACCCATGCGAGGCCACCGCCGCCGCCATGAGCAGCAGCAGTCCGAACAGTTGCAGGTGCCACGCCCGCCAGCGGGTGGCGCCGTGCAGCGCACGGCCCTGGTCCCACGTGGCCAGCGCAGCACCGGCGGTCAGCGCGTCCATGCGGCTGAAGGTGAACTCGTAGAGCGCTTCGTCCGGAAATCCTTGCTGCACCATCGCGAGCCGCAGCAGCGGGCTCAGCACCGTGATTCCCAGGCAGAGCCACCAGATGTTGCGCAGCCGCAGCTTCCACAGCAGCAAGGGCCAGACGAGGTAGAACTGCTCTTCCACGGCCAGCGACCAGAAGTGCGGCAGCGGGCCGCCGGTCGGCTCGAACGGCGTGGTCCAGTTCGACAGGTAGGTCCACAGCCACAGGGGGCTGTACTGCATGGAGCGCTGCTCGACCCAGCCCATGGCCGGCAGCAGCACCAGGAACACCAGCAACGCCAGGTAGTACAGCGGGAAGATCCGCAGCACGCGCTTGAGGAAGAAGCGCTCGAAGTAGTCGGGCCGGCCCTGGGTCTGCAGCAGGCCGCGCGTGATCAGGTAGCCGCTGAGCACGAAGAACAGCTGCACCCCGATCCAGCCGATGTAGAAGAATTCCTTGACCAGCACCGGGCCGAGCGTGCGAACGCTGCCCAGGTCGAGCACGTCGAAGTTGTGCAGCAGCACCAGCAGGATGGCGATGCCGCGCAGGCCATCCAGCGAGGGCAGGTGGGCGAGGTGGCCCGAGGCAGCAGGGGATGGAGGGCGTGCAGTCACGGCGGCGATGCTGCCATGGGGATTTGCGGGCGGTTCTCCGCGGTCGGGCACGCCTGCCGGTTCAGCGTGAAAAAAGATGCTGTTCGCAGGATGGGTCGCCGCAGCGGCCGCAGTGGTGCCGCCAGCCACCGGGCGCACGGGACCGTGCGGGGGCTGCTGCCCGGCGTTGCGTGGCGGCCCACGCCGCACGGGCGCTGGCCAGCCGCTGCGGTCCCTGGCCCCCGATCACCGAGAAGCCGATGCCTGCACCCAGCAGGGCTTCACGCAGCAGCACGTCGGCGGGGTGGGGCAGGTCGGGGGCCATCAGCAGGGTGAGATCCGCCTGCCGGTGGTCGGCCAGCGCCTGTGCATACAGCGTGGTGTCGCCGAACACGAGTTCGCTGTAGACCGCGGTCACCAGTGCCGTCGTGTCCGCCACGACCACGTCCACCGGCCGCAGCCGGGCATCGCGAGCGGCGGTGATGCGGCGGGTCTGCTCGGCCGCGATGGCGGCCTGTTCGTCCTGCCGGGGCGCGCGACCGCGCTCGATGGAGAAGGTGTGCCGATACCCGTCGAGGTGGGCAACCACCATCCCGTCCGCCTCCAGCGAGGCGACCAGCGCGCGGGCCAGCGTTGACTTGCCGGTGCCCGCCGCACCCACCAGGGCGATGATGCGGGTCGGTTGCAGGGCGGGCCTTCCAGTCTCAGTTCGCCCGCGGGGCTGGCGGGTACTGCACGAGGATCTCGTCCGGCTTGACCATGCCCAGCTCGAAGCGGGCACTTTCCTCGATGATTTCCAGACCTTCCTTGAGGTCCTTCAGCTCGGCCTGCAACTGGTCGTTGTGTACACGCGCCGCCGCGTTGCGGGCCTGCTGATCGGCGACCTGCGCCGACAGCTCCCGCACGCGCGGCGTGCCGCTGCTGCCGAACCAGAGTTCGGCGTGCACCAGCCCGAGCAGGGCCAGCAGAACGACGGTGACGCCGCGCACGGGGCTGCTCCGCCAGCGTCAGCGCAGGTTGTAGAACGCGGCGCGGCCGGGATAGACGGCGATCTCGCCCAGGTCCTCTTCGATGCGCAGGAGCTGGTTGTACTTGGCGATGCGGTCCGAGCGGCTCATCGAGCCGGTCTTGATCTGGCCGGCGTTCAGGCCGACGGCGATGTCCGCGATCGTCGAGTCTTCGGTCTCGCCCGAGCGGTGGCTGATCACGGCCGTGTAGCCCGCACGCTTGGCCATCTCGATGGCGGCGAAGGTTTCCGACAGGGTGCCGATCTGGTTGATCTTGATCAGGATCGAGTTGGCGATGCCCTTCTCGATGCCTTCCTTCAGGATCTTGGTGTTGGTCACGAACAGGTCGTCACCGACGATCTGCACGTTCTTGCCCAGGCGGTCGGTCAGCAGCTTCCAGCCGTCCCAGTCGTTTTCGGCCATGCCGTCCTCGATCGAGATGATCGGGTACTTGTCGCACCAGGTGGCCATCATGTCGGTCCAGGCCTCGGCGGTCAGCACCAGGCCTTCGCCTTCGAGGTGGTACTGGCCGTCCTTGTAGAACTCGCTGGCGGCGCAGTCCAGGCCCAGGGCGATCTGCTCGCCGGCCCGGTAGCCGGCCTTCTCGATGGCCTGCAGGATGAGCTGGATGGCTTCCTCGTGGCTGGCGACGCTCGGCGCGAAACCACCCTCGTCGCCCACCGCGGTGCTGATGCCCTTGTCGTGCAGGATCTTCTTCAGCGCATGGAACACCTCGGCGCCCCAGCGCACCGCCTCGCGGAAGGTGGGGGCGCCGACCGGGATGATCATCATCTCCTGCAGGTCGAGGCTGTTGTTGGCGTGGGCGCCGCCGTTGATGACGTTCATCATCGGCACCGGCAGCTGCACGCCGCCCATGCCACCGAAGTAGCGGTACAGCGGCAGGCCGGACTCTTCGGCGGCGGCACGGGCCACGGCCATCGAGACCGCCAGCATCGCGTTCGCGCCCAGGCGGCTCTTGTTGTCGGTGCCGTCGAGGTCGATCAGGGTCTTGTCGAGGAAGGCCTGTTCGGCCGCGTCCAGGCCCAGCACGGCTTCCGAGATCTCGGTGTTGATGTTCTGGACGGCGTTCAGCACACCCTTGCCCAGGTAACGGCTCTTGTCGCCGTCGCGCAGCTCGATGGCTTCGCGCGAACCGGTGGACGCACCGCTCGGCACGGCCGCACGGCCCATGACGCCGCTTTCCAGCAGCACGTCGCATTCGACGGTGGGATTGCCGCGGCTGTCGAGGATCTCTCGGCCGACGATGTCTACGATGGCGCTCATCTCTTCACTCCTGTTTCAAAGTCCTGGGTCGGTGGTGTGCGGATGGTGCCTTCCGGCCGTTACCCGCGCTGAACAATCCGACGCAACCCGTGATCGTAAATCCCCAGCCTGAAGCAGGGTTCAGCAAGAAAAATCGTTTTCGAGCAAAGGTTGCGACTTGACCACCCGGTCGAGCGCCACCAGTTGCTCCAGCAGTGCGCGCATGTGCTTCAGCGGCACGGCGTTCGGGCCGTCGCTCCACGCCTTGGTCGGATCCGGGTGCGTTTCCATGAACAGCCCCGCCACGCCGACGCCGACGCCTGCCCGTGCCAGCACCGGCACCATCTCGCGGGCGCCACCACTGACGCTGCCCAGCCCGCCCGGCTTCTGCACCGAGTGGGTCACGTCGAACACCACCGGCGCACCGGAGTTGCGCATCTCGGCCAGGCTGGTCATGTCGGCCACGAGGTTGTTGTAGCCGAAGCTGACGCCACGCTCGCAGGCGAGGAAGCTGTCTTCCGACAGGCCGGCTTCCCTGGCCGCGGCGCGGGCCTTGTCGATGACGTTCTTCATGTCCCAGGGTGCGAGGAACTGGCCCTTCTTGATGTTCACCGGCTTGCCGCTCTGGGCGACGGCGCGGATGAAATCGGTCTGGCGGCACAGGAACGCCGGGGTCTGCAGCACGTCCACCACGCTGGCGACTTCGGCGATCTGCGCGGCGTCATGCACGTCGGTGAGCACGGGCAGGCCCGTCTGCCGGCGCACCTCGTCGAGGATCTTCAGACCCGCGTCCCTCCCGACCCCGCGCTGGCTGGAGCCGGAGGAGCGGTTGGCCTTGTCGAACGAGCCCTTGTAGATCAGCGGGATGCCCAGCGCGGTGCAGGCTTCCTGGAGCTGGCCGGCCACGTCGAGGCTCATCTCCAGGCCCTCGATCGAGCAGGTGCCGGCGATCAGGAAAAACGGTCGATCCAGGCCGACCTCGAAGCCGCAGAGTTGCATTTACTGGCCCGCCTTGCCTGCTGCCGCCTGGTGCTGGAGCGCGGCGTTGATGTAGCCGATGAACAGCGGATGGCCGTCCCAGGGCGTCGACTTGAACTCGGGGTGGAACTGCACACCCACGTACCACGGGTGCACCGACTGCGGCAGCTCGACCATCTCGGTCAGCTTCTCGCGCTGCGTGATCGCGGAGATGACGAGGCCGGCGTCCTGCAGGCGCTGCAGGTACTTCTCGTTGGCTTCGTAGCGGTGGCGGTGGCGCTCGGTGACGACGTCGCCGTAGATGCCGTGCGCGATCGTGCCGGTCTTGACGTCCGAACTCTGCGCGCCCAGGCGCATCGTGCCGCCGAGGTCGGAGTTGGCGTCGCGCTTCTGGATCGAGCCGTCGGCGTCCTGCCATTCGTCGATCAGGGCGATCACCGGGTGCCTGGTGTCCGGCTCGAACTCGGTGGAGTTGGCGTCGGTCAGGCCGGCCATGTGGCGCGCGTACTCGATGGTGGCGACCTGCATGCCCAGGCAGATGCCCAGGTAGGGGATACCGTGCTCGCGGGCGTACTGGGCGGCCACGATCTTGCCCTCGATGCCGCGCTTGCCGAAGCCGCCAGGCACGAGGATGGCGTCGTACTTCGAGAGCTGCCCGGCGGATTCGGGCGTCAGCGTCTCGGAGTCCACGTACTCGATGTTGACCTTGACGTGGTGGTGCATGCCGGCGTGGCGCAGCGCCTCGTTGAGCGACTTGTACGAGTCCGACAGCTCGGTGTACTTGCCGGCCATCGCGATCGTGACCTCGCCCTTCGGGCTGGCGACTTCCTTGACCAGCCGGTCCCAGCGGTCGAGGTTGGCCGGCTTGGTCAGAAGCTGGAACTTCATGCAGATCTGCTCGTCCAGGCCCTGCTCGTGGAGCATGCGCGGCACCTTGTAGATCGTGTCCGCGTCCCAGACCGAGATCACGCCATGCAGCGCGACATTGGTGAACAGGGAGATCTTCTCGCGCTCTTCATCGGGAATCGGCCGGTCGGCGCGGCACAGCAGCGCGTCGGGCTGGATGCCGATCTCGCGCATCTTCTGCACCGTGTGCTGGGTCGGCTTGGTCTTCAGCTCGCCCGCAGCGGCGATCCAGGGCACGTAGGTCAGGTGGACAAACGCAGAGTTCGTCGGGCCGAGCTTCAGCGCCATCTGGCGCACGGCTTCGAGGAAGGGCAGCGATTCGATGTCGCCGACCGTGCCGCCGATTTCCACGATCGCCACGTCCACCGCGTCGGGCGTGCCGACTCCTGCGCCGCGGCGCACGTAGTCCTGGATCTCGTTGGTGACGTGCGGGATGACCTGCACCGTCTTGCCGAGGTAGTCGCCGCGGCGTTCCTTCTCCAGCACCGAGGTGTAGATCTGGCCGCTGGTGAAGTTGTTGGACTTGCGCATGCGCGTCGTGATGAAGCGCTCGTAGTGGCCCAGGTCCAGGTCGGTCTCGGCGCCGTCGTCGGTGACGAAGACCTCGCCGTGCTGGAACGGCGACATCGTTCCCGGATCGACGTTCAGATAGGGGTCCAGCTTGATCAGCGTGACCTTGAGGCCACGGGATTCAAGAATGGCAGCCAGGGAAGCCGCGGCGATGCCTTTGCCCAGAGAGGACACGACACCGCCGGTGACGAAGACGAACTTGGTCATGTGGAGCGGCCCTCCCTTGCCGATGTCGCGGGCGTCAGGGCGCCGGGCGAGCAACTTTCAGGAGGGCCGTGGTGGTAAAACGAGATTATAGGCGGACACCGTCAGGCCAGTCCGAGCCGCCCCAGCCACGCCTCGACCGTCTCACCGCTGCCCATGTCCGGCACGACCAGCCCGTCGATCAGGAAGGTCGGCGTGACGTGGACACCGTTCTGGCGGGCGTACCTGGCCTGCCATTTCACGTCGGTGGTCAGCGCGGGACGGGCAAACGCTTCGGCGAGCGCGACGCCGCTGAGCTGTTCGATCTCGGCCAGCACCTCGCGCGGCGAGCGGTCGAGCACCGGGCCGGCGCAGTGGTCGGTCGGCTCGAAGCGCTCGCGGTGCGCGAACACGGCCGCGAGCACGCGCGTCGCCGCGTCGCGCCCATCCTCGGCTGTCGTGGCGGCCAGCACCGCCCGCACCGTCACCGGCGAGAAGGTGTGCCAGGGCTGGGACAACAGCCGGATCTTCAGTGTCAGCCGGTCTTTGCCGGCACGCGCCATCAGTGCATCGACCTTGCCGAAGGCGCGGCCCGAGAACGGGCAGGTCGGCTCCAGGAAGACTTCGAGCGTGCGCGGGCCGTGGCCCCAGGTGAGCACGTCGGCGGGGCGGGCAGCGGTGGGGGTGGGCGCGAGGGTCATCGGAAGAAGGCTCCATGCAGGCGTTGGCGCTCAGAAGAGCGGTGCCAGAAAGTCCAGCGAGCGCCCCAGTGTCCGCGCGGCACTGGCCGGGTGGTAGGCCGAGCGGGCCCAGCAGTTGAAGCCGTGCTGCGCGCCGGCGTACTGGTGGAACTCGGCCTGCGCACCGGCCGGAGCCGTGGCCATCGCGGCCTCGATCGACGCGACCGCTTCGGGCGGAATGCTGGCATCGTGCGCGGCGTGGTGGAACTGGACCGGGCAGCCGATGCGGTGGGCCAGATCGAGTTGCCCGGCGATGCCGCCGCCGTAGCAGCAGACGGCAGCGTCCACGCCACACAGCGCAGCCGCCGTGAACGCCAGCCGCCCGCCCATGCAGTAGCCGATCGCACCGACGCGCTCGCCGCACTCCGGCCGGGCCCGAAGGGCGGCGAGGCTGGCGGTCATGTCCTGCACCGCCTGCGCGTGCGTGAGCGTGCGCATCAGTGCCAGTGCGCGTTCGCGGTCGGCGCCGACGTAGTCGAGTTCGACCCGCGGCGCCTGCCGCCAGAACAGGTCGGGCGCCAGCACCGTGAAGCCTGCCGATGCGTACTGCTCGGCCACGCCGCGGATGTGGGCGTTGACGCCGAAGATCTCCTGCAGCAGCAACAGGCCGGGACCATGGCCCGACGGCGGCAGCGCGAGGTAGGCGCCGAAGTCGCCATCGGGCGACGGCACTTGGGTCCACGCGGTGCGGACCGGGCTGTTCGAGGCGGGGGCGAAGGGGGTGGTGTCTGCACGCATGCGGGAATCCAGCCTGGTCTGGTGGTGTCGAGGGGGAAACGGGTGGCCGGTCAGAAGCCGAGCCAGCGCCGCGGCGTTTCCCACCACAGGCGCGCCCGGTCGGCCGGATCGGGCAGCAGCTGCTCCACTTGCCGGATCAGCGGCCCCATGTCGAGCCGGTGCGGCGCCTTCAGGAAGGGCCAGTCCGAGGCCCAGAAGCACGCGTCCAGCGTGAATGCGTCGAGCAGCGCGCGCACGAAGACCTGCGCGTCCGCGTGCGGCGGCGGCTGGGTCGAGAACTTCTGGTAGCCGGACAGCTTCACGGCCGTTCGCCCGGTGCGGGCCAGTGCCAGCAACGCCTGGAAGCCCGGCTGGTCGAGGCCGCCACCCGGTGCCGGTCGGCCGCAGTGGTCGATGAGGATGCGCGCGCCGTTGCGCTCCAGCAGGGGCCGCAGCGCGACGAGCTGGTCGTGCTCGACCTGCACCTGGACGAACATGTCCAGATCGGCCAGGTGGCGCAGCAGCGGGTCGGTGTTGGCGTAGAACTCGGTGCCGAGCAGCGTGGCGTTGAAGGCCACGCCGACCACGCCCGCCTCGCGCAGCCGCTGCAGTTCCTCGCGTGGGGTGTCGTTGCGCACGACGGCGATGCCGCGGAAGCGGTCGGGGTGCTGCTGCAGCGCGTCGAGCAGGCAGCGGTTGTCCAGCCCATAGCCGGAGTTCGGGCCGACCAGCAGCGACTGCCGGATGCCATAGGCGTCCATGACCTGCAGGTACTGGGCGAGCGTGCCCTGTTCCTGCCCGGCCGGGCGGTAGGCGACGTCCGGCGCGTAGGGAAAACGCGCCGGATCGAGCACATGGCAATGGCTGTCGAGCTTGGGTTCGTCGAAGAGGCTGAGGCTCACGGGCGGGCTCCGTTGCGCAAGGGCGGGAGCGTCAGCTTACTTGGCGCCGAGGGCCGGCAGGATTTCCTTGATCTCCTGCTTGCCGTTCTTCGCCTCGACCAGGAAGCTCTCGCGGTCGAGATCGCCGTTGGCATCGATGCTCACGTCCATGATCACGCCCGGGTGCTTCGCCGCCGAGACCTTCAGCCCGTGCAGTGCCTGCGCCACGGCCTTGCGGTCGAGCTTGCCGACCTTCTCGATGGCGGCCTTGAGCAGGTAGATGCCCGTGTAGCCCTTGATGCCGTTGTGGTCGGTGATGTACTTGTACTCCTGATAGAACTTGGCCTTGAACTTCAGCATCTGCGGGTTCGGCGCGTCCACCGTCAGGCCGACGTGGGCCACGGCGCCATTGGCCGCATCCCCGGCCAGCTCGATCACCTTCTGTCCGACCAGCGTGGTCTCGCCGACGATCGGCTTGGTCACGCCCTGCTTGCGCAGCTCCTTGAGTGCCCGCGCCGATTCTTCCTCGTTGGTGTAGACGAACACCGCATCGGCGTTGCTCTGCTTGGCCTTGAGGACAGGCGCCGAGAAGTCGATCTGGCCCTGGTCAGTGGACACATCGGCGATCACCTTCACGCCCAGCGGTTCCAGCGACTTCATCAGCGACTCGCGCCCGCCCTTGCCGTAGTCGTTGTTGATGTAGATCAGCGCGATCGTCTTCGCCTTGAGGCCATTGGCGATGTAGCGCGCCACCTTGGGCATCGCCGTGTCCTGCGTGAAGCTGGTGCGGAAGATGTAGGGGTTGCCCTGCTTGGTGATGGAGGCCGCTTCGCCACCCGTGAAGTTGGGGATCTCGGCGCGGCGCGTCTCGGCCATGCTGACCAGGATCGAGCCGGAGAACACCGGACCGAAGACGGCGAACACGTCCTCGTCGATGGCCTTCTGCGTCAGGCCCTTGGCCACGCCGGGGTTGCTCTGGGTGTCGGACGTGGTGGTCTCGATCTTCCGGCCGAGGATGCCGCCGGCGGCGTTGATCTCCTTGACGGCGAGTTCGACGCCGTTCTTGAAGTTGGTACCGGAGGTGGCACCCGCGCCGGACAGCTCCACGATGTTGGCGATCTTGATGGCCTGGGCCTGGGCCTGGGCGGCGGTGGCGCCGACCAGTGTCAGGGCGCAGGCGGCCAGGATCGTGCGGATGGGATGGGTCATGGCTTGTCTCCTTGGGTTGTTCGTGGACGCGGCGGGCTTCAGCGCGGGGCGAGCAGGGCGCGGACCTCGCCGAGATCGGCTTGCAGCGTCGCGGCGAGTTCGTCGTAGCCGAAGAAACGCAGGTACTCGGGCACCTGCTGCACCAGCATCTCGAAGCCGGCCTCGGCGCGCAGTCCGCGCTCGCGGCAGGCGCGCAGCAGCGGCGTCGGCTCGCGGCTCATGATGATGTCCACCACTGCCGTGCCCGCGTCGGCCCGTGCGGGATCGAAGGGCAGGGCGTCGTCGGGCTTGAGTCCCTGCGAGGTGCAGTTGACGATCAGGTCGAAGCCGGCCGGGTCGTTGCTGGCGGCCACCTCGGCGCCGGCCCCGATGATCGGTGCGAGCCGCTGCACCAGGGCGTCAGCGCGGTCGCGGCTGCGGTTGTGGATCGCCAGCCGCGCCGGTTGACGCTGTGCCAGCGCGGCGGCCACGGCCTGTGCGCCACCGCCTGCACCAAGCACCAGCACGCGCCGGCCGGGCACGTCGAGGCCGAAGTGGTCCAGCCCCTTGATGAACCCGATGCCGTCGAACAGCGCCGCCTCCAGCCGCCCGTCGGGCAGGCGCCGCACGGCGTTGACCGCCCCGGCCACCACCGCCACCGGATCGCTCGGCTGCAGGTGCTCGAACAGCGCTGGCTTGTGCGGGATGGTGGCCCAGAAGCCGCCGAGGTTCTCCGCCGCCATGCCGTGCTGCAGGAAGCCGGGCAGTGCGCCGGCGGGCAGCTTCAGCGGAACGACGACGGCGTCGATGCCGTGCTGCTGGAACAGGTGGTTGTAGACCTCGGGGGCGCGGACCTGCGCCACCGGATCGCCGAGGATGAAGAAGACACGGGTCTTGCCGGTGATGAGGGTCATGGCTGCTCCGGAATCAGAGGGTCTTCGGGGCGTCGTGGTGGTCCCAGGCGAGTCCGCCTGCGTCCTGGCCCGCCACCGAGTACAGCGCGCCGGGTGCATTGCGGGTCTGCTGGAAATCCTCCAGCGATTCTCCGCGCATGGCCGCATAGATGTGAAGGTTGGAGACCCCTACGACCGCGCCGAGTTTTTCCAGCAGGAAGAAGATGACGCCGTGGTGGATCATCCCGCGCCAGTCGCGCCGCTGCACCAGCCCGCGTTCCTCCTCGGTCAGTTCGGCGGCGGCCAGTGCCGCAGCTTCGTCGGCCAGGAAGCGGGCGCGGTGTGCCGGTGCGATCAGATCGTGCAGGAAACGGTTGAGCTGGAACGCCTTGACGCTGCGCGCGAAGTTGAACGGGTAGGTGCCCGTCAGCCGCTCGGCGCCTGCGAGCTGCACACCCATCGCCTGCCGGTGGCGCTCGATCTCGCCGGCCACCGGCGTGCCGGCGAGGTTGTCGTAGACCACCGCGGCGATGCCGGTCATCGACGGCAAGTAGTAGGCCTGGTGAACCTTCTTCACCTGCGCCGACAGCGCACCGCGCATCGTCAGCCACATCAGCACCTCGGCGCCCTCGACGCCGCCGAGTTCGGCCAGCTCGGCGTGGGTCAGCGACGCCAGCCGCTCAGGATCCTGTTCGAACAGCTCCAGGAACTGCAGGTCCCACGGCGTGTTGTTGAAGCCGGCACGCTCGCCGTGGACCTGGTGCGACAGGCCACCGGTGGCGACGATGGCCACGCGCAGGTCTTCCGGGTAGCTCTCGATGGCGCGGCGCAGCGCCTTGCCCAGCTTCCAGAAGCGCTGCGCACTCGGGATCGGGAACTGCAGCACGCCCATCTGCAGCGGGATGATGGGCACGGGCCAGCCGTGTCCGTGGTCGAACAGGACCGACAGCGGCGAGAAGCAGCCGTGGTCGAGCGGCTTGTCCTGGAAGAAGGACATGTCGAACTCGTCGGCCACCAGCGACTGGCCGATGTGGGCGGCCAGCGCCGGATGCCCGCTGATCGGCGGCAGGTCGCGGGGTCCGCCGCCTTCGTCCGCGACCTCGTAGCGCCCGCCGATGCCCAGCGCGAAGGCCGAATAGTGGTCGAAGAAGAACGAGGTGACGTGGTCGTTGTAGGTGACCAGCACCACGTCGGGCCGGGCCTCGTCCAGCCAGCGCTTGACCGGCTCGAAGGCTTCGAAGATCGGCGCCCAGACGGGGTCGGACTGCTTGTCGCGGTCGAAAGCGAAGCCGATGGTGGGTGTGTGGGAGGCGGCGATGCCGCCGATGATCGTGGCCATGCAGGGGAGCTTTCCGATTTCAGTTCAAGTCAATAGGCCGTGCAGGTGAAGTTCGCCGCATCGTTGGCCTGCGCTTGGGTCGTGCTGGCCGGGCCGGTGTACTTCGGCCAGCTTCCGTACACGCACAGCGGGCGGGTGCGACCGTTGGTTGCCACAGTGGTGGTGGCCGTGTTCTGGTCCTTGGCGGTCAGGCTGCCCGGCGCCTTGCCC
>NZ_JBFPGY010000317.1:0-6314 GCF_041083715.1 Sphaerotilus sp. | reverse complement strand
GTAGTCTGCTGGCTGGCGGAAGGTGGTCAGCGCGTAGGGCGGGGCGGACGCCATCTCGATGTCGTCGAAGCCGACCACGGCCATGCGGTGATGCGCGCCCATCGAGGACAAGGCGTCCAGTGCCCCGATGGCCAGGATGTCGCTCTCGCAGAACAGCGCCTCGATGCGCTGCTCCCGCGGAGTGGCACCCAGGTAGCGCAGCAGCGCCTGCATCCCCTCGTCGCGCCGGTAGTGGGCCGTCTTCAGCACGCAGTCCAGCGGTGTGCCACGTGCCTGCAGCCGGTCGCGGAAGCCGTCGAGCCGGCGCAGCTCGGTGCGGTCGGAAGGGGGACCGGCCATGTGTCCGATGCGGCGATACCCTTCGGCGAGGAAGAGGTCGGCGATCTCCGCGCCGGCCGCATAGCCATCGGTGGTGACGTAAGGAATGTTCGCCAGCGAGCTGTTGCGGCTGACGACCACCAGCGGGATGCGGCGGATCTTCTGGGCCAGTTCGATCAGTTCCTTGTCCAGCGAGGTGCCCATGAACATGATGCCGTCGACCTGGAACTGATCGGCCAGGCGCAAGGCAGCACCCGGACCGTACTCCGGGCTGAGATTGAGCAGGAGCGAGCTGAATCCCTTGGCCTGGAGTTGCCGGGTGGCCTCGTTCAGCAGGTACAGCTGGTTGGGATTGCCGAGTTCATCGACCACCAGCGCAATCAGCCGGGTGCTGCGCGTGGACAGGCTGCGCGCCAGCAGATTGGGCGAGTAGCCCATTTCGGCTGCGATCTGAAGCACCCGCTCACGCACGTCCGGGGCGATGGGTGCACCCTCCGTGAAGGCGCGGGAGACCGTCCACTTGGACACTCCGACGCGCTCGGCGACGTCGGTGGCGGTGATTTTCTTGGTTGTCGATTTGTCTCGGGTCATTGTTTTCATTGCCACTCTGTCACGGCCATCACGCCCAGCACTCTACGGGAAAGAACACACCAGCATGCCACCGGTTGCATCCCCTTCGTTTGATGGCGGCGGAATGGCCTCCCGCTGGTCGGTCGGTGCCGTCGGTTCGGGCGGGCATGTGGAGTCCCACGGCCACCGCCTGCTGCACGAACTCCAGCGGGACCTTCCCCTCCTCAGTCCCAAGCTGCGCAGCGTGGCGCAGTTCTGTCTCCAGCATGCCGCGACCCTGCACCATTATCGAATCCAGGAGGTGGCCGAGACGTGCGGCACGATCCCGGCTTCGGTGGTGCGCCTGGCCCAGCGGTTTGGCTTGAAGGGGTTTCAGGAGATGAAACTTGCCTTTCTCGACCGCATGGAGCCGGTAGTCGACTTCACCCCGGCACCCCAGGACCACCGACTGCCCCCGGAATGTCTCGCCGCATCGCATGACATTGACGACTCGGCGCTGGGCTTGATGAGCTTGAAAGGGCTTGCGCTGCGGCCGGAGTTTCTGCACGTGGTGCAGTCCCTGCAATCCGCGACCCGCATCCACTTCGACTGGACCGGCGAGGAGGATCGATTGATCGCCCTGCATCTGCAGGCACGCATGCGGTCGGTCGGGTGCAGGCAAGTCGATACGGGCACGAAAAACCAGGACATCGTGTCCGGTGGCGCATGGCTGGTGCAAGTAGCGGTGTGGCACGACGTGACACCGTGTCCGAGCTGGTTCGTGGCGGCAGATTTCGGCTCGCGCATCCTCCGGCTGGCACGCGGCGACATGAACCGCAGTGCCAGGAACACCCATGCAGGCATCGTCATCCGGGTCGGGACCGATGCCCGAAGAATGCTGAATGCCTTCGCACTTTGCGAGGCGCTGGCCACGGCCGTGAAACCCGGCCATCTCTCCAACCCACTCCCAAGGAATACCCATGCCTCCATGGATCTCGACCGTTGATTTCGATGACATCGACGACGAGGACGTCGTGCGCTTTGACCACGGCGGCAAGACCTTTGCCCTCTACCGCGTGGAGAACAAGGTCTATGCGAGCGACGGTCTTTGTACCCACGAAAAGGTTCACCTCTGCGACGGCCTGGTGATGGAGCACGTCATCGAGTGCCCCAAGCACAACGGCCGCTTCGACATTCGGGATGGTCGCCCGCTGGGGGCGCCGGTGTGTGTGGCGCTCAAGACCTATCCAGCCAAGGTGGAAGCCGGCAAGGTATTTGTTGAGGTCTGAAGAGCTTGGTTGCCCCACCCGACCGGGCAGCGGGTGATGGGCTGTCGCACCGAGCCCAAGAAGGCGCGCCGGACAACGCCATCCGCCTCAGCCATTCGACTTCACGATCTGGTCGCTGATGTGGCTGTTCAGCGCGTACACCGTCGTGACAACCATGCAAGGAGCGCAATGGCGGCAGGCCATTTCGCAGGCACTCCGGCACACGGCCGCCGCCGTCCTGCTGGGCATCGGGCGGGCAGCGCTTTGCCGCAAACTGGGTGAGCTGCGCGCACTCCCTGATGCCATCATGCTGATGCCGGACCCGATGCCGGGACCGCGTGGTCGTGCACGACATCGCCCCACTGGACCGAAGAGGCTGCCATGACGAACTCCACAACTCCTTCCACCCCGGAAGGGTCCCCGCTGGCCGCATTCCGCGACCAGGCCGACGCCCTCGTCGCTCAGATGAGCGTCGAGGAACAGGCCCTGCTGCTGTCCGGCGACGGCTGGTGGCAGACCCACGGCATCGAGCGCCTCGGGCTGGCGCCGATGGTCGTCTCCGATGGCCCGCACGGACTGCGCAAGGTGGTCGGTGCCGGCCTGGAGGGCAGCGTGCCGGCGACCTGCTTCCCGACCGCGCCAGGGCTGGCGGCGACCTGGAACACCGTGCTGGCCCGTGAAGTCGGCATGGCGCTGGGCCGTGAAGCACAGGCCAGCGGCGTCCACATCGTGCTGGGCCCGGGCATCAACATGAAGCGCTCGCCGCTGGGCGGGCGCAACTTCGAGTATTTCTCCGAGGACCCGGTGCTGGCCGGCCGCATGGCCGCCGCCTACATCGACGGCGTGCAGAGCGAAGGGGTCGGCACCTCGCTGAAGCACTTTGCGGTCAACAACCAGGAGTTCGAGCGCATGGCGACCAGCTCGGACGTGGACGAGCGCACGCTGCACGAGGTCTACCTGCAGGCCTTCGAGATCGCCATCGCGCAGGCCCCGGCCGGGTCGCGGCCCTGGTCGGTGATGAGTGCCTACAACCTGGTCAACGGCGTGCATGCCAGCGAGCACCACGCGCTGCTGACCGGCATCCTGCGCGAGCGCTGGGGCTTCGACGGCTTCGTGGTGTCGGACTGGGGCGGCATCCACGACCGGGTGCAGGCGGTGATCGCCGGCAACAACCTGGAGATGCCGGGCAGCGGTGCGCACAACCGCCAGAAGATCATCGACGCGGTGCGCTCGGGCGGGCTGGATCCGGCCGTGCTCGCGCGGGTCACCGCCGAACTGGTGGCGGTGGTGCTGCTGGCCCACGCCCGCCACCGGCCCGGCAGCACCTTCGACGCCGAGGCCCACCATGCGCTCTCCCGCCGCGTCGGCGCCGAGGGCATCGTGCTGTTGAAGAACGACGGCGACGTGCTGCCGCTGGCCGCAGGCACGCGGGTCGCGGTGGTTGGCGACTTCGCCAAGGCACCGCGTTACCAGGGCGCCGGCAGCTCGCAGGTCAACCCGACGCGGGTTGCCTACCCGCACGACGAACTGGTCGCGCTGCTGGGTGCGGACCAGGTCACCTGGGCGCGCGGCTGCGATGGCGAAGGCGTGACCAGCGATGACCTGGTGGCCGAGGCGGTTGCAGTCGCGCAGGCGGCCGAGGTGGTGCTGGTCTTCGCCGGCCTGCCCGACAGCTACGAGTCCGAAGGATTCGACCGCCGCGACATCGACCTGCCGCCCGGCCACAACCGGCTGATCGAGGCGCTGGCCGCCGATCATTCCCAGTTGGTCGTGGTGCTGATGAACGGTTCGGCCGTGGCCATGCCCTGGGTGGACCGCGTGCCGGCGATCGTCGAGGGCTGGCTGGGTGGCCAGGCCGGCGGTGGCGCGATCGCCGACGTGCTGACCGGCCGCGTCAACCCCTCGGGCAAGCTCAG
This sequence comes from Sphaerotilus sp., assembly GCF_041083715.1. Classification (GTDB taxonomy): domain Bacteria; phylum Pseudomonadota; class Gammaproteobacteria; order Burkholderiales; family Burkholderiaceae_C; genus Sphaerotilus. The sequence continues at coordinate 2,263 of NZ_JBFPGY010000317.1, read as the reverse complement.
CGAGACCTTCCCCGTCAGCCTGCAGCAGACGCCGGCGTATCCCGCCTTCCCGGGGCGTGACGGCCAGGCTTGGTACGGCGAGGGCCTGTTCATCGGCTACCGCCACTACGACAAGCGCGGCCTGCAACCACTGTTCCCCTTCGGCCACGGCCTGAGCTACACCCGCTTCGACTACACCGCGATCCGCACCAGCGCCCCGACCCACGACGTGGACGGCGAGGGCATGCTCGCGGTCGAGGTGACGCTGCGCAACAGCGGCGCGTGTCCCGGCCAGGAGGTCGTGCAGCTCTACGTGCGCGAACGTGCGCCGAAGGTCGTCCGGCCCGAACGCGAGCTGCGTGCCTTCGCCAAGGTCCGCCTGGCGCCGGGCGAGGCGACCACCGTGCGCTTCGAACTCGGCCAGCGCGACTTCGCCCATTACGACATCGGCCTGCACGACTGGGCGGTGCATCCGGGCACGTTCGACCTCCAGGCGGGCGGCTCATCGCGTGACCTGCCGCTGAGCGCGGAGGTCGAGATCACGGCCCGCCGCGTCCGCCGCCAGCCGATCACCCGCCGCTCGCTGGTGCAGGACTTCCTGGACCGCCCGGGCGGTCAGGACGCCTATGCCGAGATGCTGCACGCGCTCGGCTTCGGCGGTCTGCTTGAACCGGTGGAAGAGGCGGCCCTGGCCCACTGGAGCCCCGAGCAGCTCGCCGCCAAGCGCAAGGGTGACAGCGCCGCGCTGGCCTTCGCCAACGAGATGCCCCTCTACAAGATCCCGGCGATGTCCGGCGGACTCTGCGGCGATGTGCGCATCGACGAGCTGGTGCGGGCATTCGGAGGCTGATGCATCCACGAACTCGTCGACGCGGGCAGTGGCCCTGCGCGAGCTGGGGCACATCGAGCGCACCTTGTCCATCCTGGGTCACTCCGTCCGTGCCCTATGGTGCGGCTCTATTGACACGGCAAGGGCAACGGCTATGCTGGATTTCATTGGGAAGCTGTGACCCGTCGAAGCGTCAAGAAGACTGCTGACGAGGTCGCTCCGATGGGATGGCGACATCAGCTCGCCACTGCGCCTGCAATGACTATCAGCGCATCGCTTGTGCGCTCGACACCAGGTAGACAGAGGCTTCGGGGGATGTCAGTGACATCCGTGCCTGGTCTGTCGTGCGCAACTGGTCTTGACATACTGGCGACAGAGCCACCTCGCCGCCTGATCGAGCGGAAGAGGCCGGTCCTGACGAAGGTGACTGCCGATCGACCCGGACAACACTCCGAGAGAGGTTCAGGATGAGCACCGCTTCCCATGACGACGCGCCCCGGGACCACGACAAAGACGTGGTCATCGTCGGTGCCGGCATCTCCGGCCTCTACTGCGCATGGCGTCTGATCGAAGACGACCCGACTCGGCGCATCACCATCGTCGAGCGCCTGAACAGGACTGGCGGTCGCCTGGACACAGACCTGATCCAGGTCAGCGCCGACGACGAGGTTCGCGAGGAAGAGGGCGGAATGCGCTTCAACACCGCGATGACCGAGCTGATGCAGCTCGTCGCGGCCCTGGGCTTGTGCGACGAGATCGTGCCGTTCGCGATGACGAGTGCCTCGGATGCACAGCCCAACACGAATCGCTTCAACCTCCGTGGGCGAAGCTTCAGCGCCGCCGACGCGGCTGCCGGCAAGAACGCGATCTGGGGCGAGATCTACCGGCTCGAAGAGCGCGAGAAGGGGCTCAGTCCGTCCGACCTCATCACGCAGGCGTATACCGCCGTCCTGGCCCAGAACCACAGCACCCCGGGAGACTCGACACCGCCCGAGTTCTGGACGGAGCTGCGCAACACGTTCACCTGGCAAGGCACGAGGTTGCGTGACTGGCAGCTCTGGGGCCTGCTGCGGAGCATGGGCTACTCGCAGGAGTGCATCCAGATGCTGGCCGACACCGTCGGTTTCGCCGGGCCGTTCAAGGCGCCGATCAACGCCGGTGACGCGTTCCAGCTGCTGGCCGACTTCCCCAAGGATCCGAACTACCTCACGTTCCGCAACGGCTTCAGCACCTTGCCGAACGCGGTGCGGGACCGGCTCCCGGCGCAGGTCGAGATCCTGCTCGGCACCAACGTCGACTGCATCGAGCGCACCGGCGACCGTTTCGTGCTCCGACTCACCAAGGCGCCGGACCAGCAGAGTTCGCATCCGCACATCGCCGGCGGCAAGGTCCAGACCCGCAGCGCGAAGAAGGTCATCCTGGCCGTGGCCACCACGGCGCTGGAGCAACTGTTCG
>NZ_JBFPGY010000316.1:0-6323 GCF_041083715.1 Sphaerotilus sp. | reverse complement strand
CCGACGACGCTGATCGACGACCTCGGCGTGGGCAAGCAGCAGCTCGTGGAGATCGCCAAGGCGCTGTCGAAGGAGGTGAAGCTGCTCATCCTCGACGAGCCGACCGCGAGCCTGAACGAGACCGACAGCGACGCGCTGCTGCGGCTGCTGGTGGAGCTGCGGCGCCAGGGCATCGCCTGCATCCTCATCTCGCACAAGCTCAACGAGATCGCCAAGGTGGCGGACGCCGTGACCGTGCTGCGAGACGGGGCGACGGTCCACCACATCGACTGCCGCGACGCCCCGCCGAGCGAGGACGAGATCATCCGCCACATGGTCGGCCGCGAGATGGCCGACCGCTACCCGCGCCGCACGCCCGACCTCGGCGAGACGGTGTTCGAGGTGCGCGACTGGACGGTGCACCACCCGCTGCACGCCGACCGCACCATGGTCAAGGGCGTCAACCTGACGGCGCGGCGCGGCGAGATCGTCGGCATCGCCGGGCTGATGGGGGCCGGGCGCACCGAGCTGGCGATGAGCGTGTTCGGCCGCGCCTACGGGCAGCGCATCCGCGGCGAGGTGCGGGTGAAGGGGCAGCCGGTCGATGTCTCCACCATCCAGAAGGCCATCGACCACGGCATCGCCTATGTCACCGAGGACCGCAAGGGCTACGGCCTGGTGCTCGACCACGGCATCGACCACAACATCACGCTGGCGCACCTGTCGGGGGTGTCGCGGCGCGGTGTGATCGACGAGGGCCGCGAGTTCACGGTCGCCAACGAGTACCGCCGGGCGCTGGGCATCCGCTGCGCCGACGTGTACCAGACCGTCGGCAACCTTTCGGGTGGCAACCAGCAGAAGGTGGTGCTGAGCAAGTGGCTGTTCTCGCAGCCGCAGGTGCTCATCCTCGACGAGCCGACCCGCGGCATCGACGTGGGCGCCAAGTTCGAGATCTACAGCCTCATGGCCGGGCTGGCCGCCGAGGGGCGCTGCATCGTGATGATCTCGTCGGAAATGCCCGAGCTGCTGGGCATGTGCGACCGGATCTACGTGATGAACGAAGGCCGCTTTGTCGCCGAATTCACCGCCGCCGAGGCGAGCCAGGAAAAGATCATGCGATCGATCGTGTCGATGTCATCGACCGCCAAGAACACCGCTGGAGCGCACTGAATGGACGCCCTCAAGAACAATCTCCGCGAGTACGGGATGCTGATGTCCCTGATCGCCATCATGGCCTTCTTCCAGGTCATGACCGACGGCACGCTGATGCAGCCGCTCAACCTCACCAACCTGATCCTGCAGAACAGCTACATCGTCATCATGGCGCTGGGCATGCTGCTGGTGATCGTGGCGGGGCACATCGACCTGTCGGTCGGCTCGGTGGTGGGCTTCATCGGAGCGCTGGCGGCCGTGCTGATGGTGCAATACCACTGGCATTTCGTGCCGGCCACGCTGGTGTGCCTCGTCTGCGGCGGGCTGATCGGCGCGGCGCAGGGCTGGTTCGTCGCCTTCATGAAGATCCCGTCCTTCATCGTCACGCTGGCGGGGATGCTGGTGTTCAAGGGGCTGAGCCTGGCGCTGCTGCAGGGGCAGTCGGTCGGGCCGTTCCCGGACACCTTCCAGCTCCTCAGCTCGGGGTTCATCCCTGATGTGTTCGAGGGCGAGCGGCTGCGCGTCACCTCGCTCGTGATCGGGCTGGCGCTGGCGGCGGTGCTGTTCTGGCTGAAGCTGCGCGAGCGCACCCAGCAGGCGGCGCACGGCATGGCGGGCGAGCCGCTGGCCTTCTTCGCCGGCAAGCAGCTGGTGTTCGTCGCGCTGATCGTGCTGTTCGCGTACCTGCTGTCGTCCTACAAGGGCCTGCCGAACGTGCTGATCATCATGGCGCTGCTGATGGCGCTGTTCGACTTCGTGACGCAGCGCACCGTCATCGGCCGGCGCCTCTACGCGCTGGGCGGCAACGAGAAGGCGGCGCGGCTGTCTGGCATCAAGACGGATCGGCTGTCGTTCTGGACCTTCGTCAACATGGGCGTGCTGGCGGCGCTGGCTGGGCTGGTGTTCGCGGCGCGGCTCAACACGGCGACGCCGAAAGCCGGTCTGGGTTTCGAGCTGGACGTGATTGCTGCGTGTTTCATCGGCGGCGCATCGGCTTCGGGCGGGGTGGGCAAGGTGCTGGGGGCGGTGATCGGCGCCTTTATCATGGGCGTGATGAACAACGGCATGTCCATCCTCGGCATCGGCATCGACTACCAGCAGGTCATCAAGGGCCTGGTGCTGCTCGCCGCCGTCTTCGTGGACGTGTACAACAAGAAGAAGGGTTGAGACAGGATGGCCCCTAGGTGAAAGCCCCGTTCACGGACCCTCACTATCGCGAGCCGCCTGACCGAAAAAGCATGCACGGGCGCATCGTGCGCGACCTTGGCTTGCGCATCGTCTCGGGCGAGCTGAAGCCCGGCGACCGGCTGCCGAGCGAGGCGTCGCTGTGTGCCGACTACGACGTGAGTCGGCCGGTGCTGCGCGAGGCGACGCGGGTGCTGGTCGCCAAGGGACTGGTCCTGTCGCGTCAGCGGGCCGGCGCCACGGTGCGTGCCCAGAGCGACTGGCATCTGCTCGATCCGGACGTGCTGTACTGGCTGATTCAATCGAAACCGCAGGGCGAGTTCGTCGAGACGCTGCTGACCGTGCGGCGCATCTTCGAGCCGGCCGCCGCCGCACTGGCCGCGCAGGTCGCCAGCGACGCTGCGATCGACGGCATCGCCAGCGCCTATGCCGCGATGGAAGCCGCGCCCACGCCCGAAGCGCTGCTGGAGCCGGACCTGGCCTTCCACCGCCGCATCGCCGAGGCCACCGGCAACGCGCTGCTGGCCTACATCGGCAACATGCTGTCGCTGGCGCTGCGCGAGTCGATCAAGCTCAGCAGCCAGCACCCGGACACCCACGCGCTCTCGCTGCCGCGCCACAAGGCCATCCTCACGGCGCTGCAGCACCGTGATCCGCTCGGTGCCCGGCAGGCGACGCTGGTGCAGCTGGACGAGACGCGGGGCGATCTGTCGGTGGTGCTGGAGCAGCCTTGTATACAACCAGACCGCTGATCAGGGCAGGAAAACCCATAAATACAGCGTTTCCACCAATCCGATTCTTGACCTGAATGTATACATTGGCAGGCATTCACCCCTGTGCCAGGGAGCTTGCCGATGTCCGCCACCTTTCCTTTGAACGCCTGGTATGCCGCTGCCTGGGACCATGAGGTCCAGCGTGCCCTGCTGCCACGCACCATCGCCAACCGCCAGATGGTGCTCTACCGCACGACGGCCGGTGAGCCGGTGGCGCTCGAAAATGCCTGCTGGCACCGCCTGCTGCCGCTGTCGCTCGGCCGGCTGGTGGGTGACGAGGTCGAGTGCGGGTACCACGGGCTGAGATTCGACGGCCAGGGGCGCTGCACCCACATGCCGTCGCAGGAGACGATCAACCCGTCCGCGTGTGTGCCGGCCTGTCCGGTGGTCGAGCGGCACCGCTTCGTCTGGGTCTGGCCCGGCGATCCGGCGCTGGCCGATCCCGCGCTGGTGCCCGATCTGCACTGGAACCACGATCCCGCCTGGGCCGGCGACGGCAAGCTGATCGAGGTCGCCTGCGACTACCGGCTGGTGATCGACAACCTGATGGACCTGACGCACGAGACCTTTGTCCACGGCACTTCCATCGGCAACCGCGAAGTGGCCGAAGCGCCGTTCGTGGCGACCCACGGCGACCGCACGGCCACCGTCACGCGCTGGATGTCCGGCATCGAGGCGCCACCATTCTGGGCTGCGCAGATCCGGCAGGCGCATGGCTACACCGGGCCGGTCGACCGCTGGCAGATCATCCGGTTCGAGGCACCGTGCACGGTGGCGATCGATGTGGGCGTGGCCAAGGCCGGCACGGGGGCGATCCCGTCCGAGGGCCACGCCAGTGACCGCCGCGAGGGTGTCAATGGCTACGTGCTCAACACGATCACACCGTCCACCGACAAGACTTGCCTGTACTTCTGGGCCTTCTGCCGCAACTACCTGCTGACCGAGCAGAAGATCACCACCGAGCTGCGCGAGGGCGTGACCCGCGTGTTCGGCGAGGACGAGGTGGTCCTCGAAGCCCAGCAGCGGGCCATCGACGCCCACCCTGGCTACCGCTTCGGCCATCTCAACATCGATGCTGGCTCGATGTGGGCACGCCGTCTGATCGACCGCCAGATCGCTGCCGAACGGCACCTCGGTGCGGCGGTGATCCCGATCCGTGCAGCCTGAGTGGAGCGCGGTGCCCATGTCCGCTGACGCGATCGAATTCGATGTCGCACCGACGCAGACCGTGCAGGCGCAGCAGCGCTTGCGCGGGTTGATCGTCTCGGGTGCGCTGCTGCCGGGCGAGCGCATTCTGGAGGTTCCGCTGGCCGAGCGGCTCGGTGTGTCGCGCACGCCGGTGCGGGCAGCGCTGCTGCGACTGGAGCAGGAAGGGTTGCTCGAAGCTGTCGGCGCAGGCGGCGGCTACCGTGTGCGGCAGTTCAGTGCCCAGGATCTGCGCGATGCCATCGAGCTGCGCGGCACCCTCGAAGGGCTGGCCGCGCGGCTGGCGGCCGAGCGCGGCGTGGACGGGGCGCTGATCGCGCAGGCGTACCGCCACCTCGACGCGATCGACGCTGCGCTCGACACACCCGCACTCGGCGAGCCGGATTTCGCCGCCTATGTGCAGCACAACGGGGGCTTCCATGCCTTGCTTGGCCGGATGTCGGGCAGCGACCTGCTGCAGCGCGAGCTGGTGCGGGCCAGCCGGCTGCCATTTGCCTCGCCGAGCGGGTTCCTCGGGGTGCAGGTCGGCGAGCCGGCAGGCCAGGCCGTGCTGCGTGTCGCGCAGGACCAGCACCGCCAGGTGCTCGACGCGATCGAACAGCGCGAAGGAAGCCGCGCCGAGGCGCTGATGCGCGAACACGCCCGCATCGCCCGGCGCCGCCTGGAAACCGCGCTGCGCCAGCCCGGTGGCCTGCGTCCGCTGCGGGACGTGGTGGTGGCGTTCAATGCCTTCGGAGAAGTCCCCCATGAAAGCCAGTGACCAGACTTGCACCGTCACCGTGGACCGGATCACCGACCTGAGTCCCACTGTGCGTGAATTCACCCTCCGCCCCGATGGCGGTGCGGTGGCGCATGCGCATGCGCATGCGCCCGGCAGTCACCTGGGTGTCGAGGTGCCCGTTGGCGAACGCCGTACGCTGTCGCGCTGCTACTCGCTGGTCGGCCTGCCTGGCGATGGCGTGTGGCGCATCGCGGTCAAGCACCTGCCGGACGGCCGCGGAGGCTCGCGCGCCATGTGGCGGCTGGAAGAGGGCGCGCGGCTGCAGGTGCGCGTGCCCGCCAGCCATTTCGAACTCGACCACCGTGCGACCGAGGTGCTGCTGCTGGCGGCAGGCATCGGCGTGACACCGCTGGTCGGCATGGCGCAGGCGCTCGCCGCCCGGGCGGCTGTGCGCGGTGACATGAAGGTGCGCATGGTCCAGGTGGCACGCAGCGAAGAGGAACTCGTCTTCTCCGACGTGCTGTCCGAGGCGCTCGGCGACCGGCTGCGCACCGTTGCCACCGGTGCGGGACAGGCGCTGGACATCGAGGCGGAGATCGCCGCACTGGGACCGCAGGCGCAGCTCTATGTCTGTGGTCCCGCCACGCTGATGGCGCGTGTGCGTGGTGCCTGGGCGGCGGCTGGCCGGCCGGCGGTCCAGCTGCGCTTCGAGACCTTCGGCACCAGCGGTGCCCATGCGGCGCAGGCCTTCACGGTCAAGCTGCCGCGCCACGGGCTGACGCTGGATGTGCCCGCCGACTCCACGCTGCTCGACGCGCTGGAGCGTGCCGGTGTCGAGGTGCTCGCGGACTGCCGGCGCGGCGAGTGCGGGCTGTGCGTGGTGGACGTGCTGGCGGTCGAGTCCGGGACGATCGACCACCGCGATGTCTTCCTGTCCGCGACCCAACGCGCGGTGGGGCAGCAGCTGTGTGCCTGCGTGTCGCGCATGTCGGGACGTGCTGCGTGCATCGTGCTGGACAGCAGCTACCGCCCCGACGCCACCGCCTGATCGGCCAGTCTTGCCGCAAGCTGAACCCCGGGTTCTTCTGAGCGGCCGCACTGGATTCCTCGTCTATTCTTCAGCCGCGTCGCTCTCGGGCAGGCGCAGCCAGACACCAAGACGGTGTCCAGAAAACCAACGAAGGAGTCGCCATCATGGCAGGTACGTTCGAACTCAAGGCCGCTGGCCAGGACCAGTTCCGCTTCTCGCTCAAGGCGGGCAATCACCAGACCATCCTCACCAGCCAGTCCTACGCCAGCAAGGCGTC
>NZ_JBFPGY010000315.1:0-6328 GCF_041083715.1 Sphaerotilus sp. | reverse complement strand
AGCAGGGTGACGAGGTTGAGGCTCATGCGTGCTCTCCCTTGGCGGAGGTGGCCTTCTTGTCCTTCTTCTTGAACATCTCCAGCATCCGGCGCGTGACCAGGAAGCCGCCGAAGACGTTCACCGCGGCGAGGGCGACCGCCAGCGTGCCCATGGTCTTGCCCAGCCCGGTTTCCGTCAGCGCCGCCGCCAGCATCGCGCCGACGATGACGATGGCCGAGATCGCGTTGGTCACCGCCATCAGCGGCGTGTGCAGCGCGGGCGTGACGGTCCAGACGACGTGGTAGCCGACGTAGATCGCCAGCACGAAGATGATCAGGTTGATGATCGTGGGGGAAACCGCATCCATGGTGTTTCAGCTCCGGGTGACTTGACCGTCACGGGTCATGAGGCAGGCGGCGACGATGTCGTCGTCCATCGGCACGTTGAGCGCGGCGGCGTCCTTGGCCAGCACGAGCTTGAGGAAATCGAGCACGTTGCGGGCGTAGAGGGCCGACGCATCCGCCGCCAGCAGCGCGGGCAGATTCGTCTCGCCGATGATCGACACGCCGTGGACCTGCACCGTCTCGCCGGCCACCGTCAGCGGGCAGTTGCCGCCGCCGTCCGGGCCGCGGCCGGCGGCGATGTCCACGATGACCGAGCCGGGCTTCATCGCCTTGACCATCTCGGCGGTGATCAGCGTCGGCGCGGCGCGGCCGGGGATCAGCGCGGTGGAGATGACGATGTCGGCCTGCGCCACGCGCCTGGCGACCTCGATCTGCTGGCGCGCCAGCCAGCTCGGCGGCATGGGCCGCGCGTAGCCGCCGACCCCTTCCGCCGCTTCCTTCTCCTCGGCGGTCTCGTAGGGCACGTCGATGAACTTGCCGCCCAGCGATTCGATCTGCTCCTTCACCGAGGGCCGCACGTCCGACGCCTCGATCACCGCGCCGAGCCGCTTGGCGGTCGCGATCGCCTGCAGGCCCGCCACGCCGACGCCCAGGACCACGACGCGGGCGGCCTTCACCGTGCCGGCCGCCGTCATCAGCATCGGGAAGAACTTCTGGTAGCGGTCGGCGGCCATGATCACCGCCTTGTAGCCGGCGATGTTGGCCTGGGACGACAGCACGTCCATGCTCTGCGCGCGGGTGGTGCGGGGGGCGGCTTCGAGCGCGAAGCTGGTGAGCTTCGCGGCAGCCAGCGCCTGCAGTCCGTCGCGGTTGAACGGATCGAGCATGCCGACCAGTGCCGCGCCGGGTTTCATCCGCGTCAGCTCGTCCGCCGATGGCGAACGCACCTTCAGCACCAGGTCGCAACCCAGCGCGCCCGCAGCGTCGGTGATCTCGGCGCCGACGGCGGCATAGGCCTCGTCGGTGGCACTGGCGCGCAGACCTGCGCCGGATTCGAGGCGCACGGTGTGTCCCTGCGCCTTCAGTTTTTTCGCCGTTTCAGGCGTCACGGCCACGCGGGTCTCCCCGGCGGCCGTTTCTTTTGGCACTCCTACCAGCATCTCACCCCTCCTCGGTTGGGAAGGTTCAGCTTACACACAATGCAAGAATCTCCCACCCCCGTGAGATCCCTCACTGATGCGACCTCTCGCCCAGGCGAACTTCTCCAAGCCGGTACGATCGCGACATGAGTGAACATCGTTGGAAACCCAGTGTCACGGTCGCGGCCATCATCGAGGAGCAGGGGCGTTTCCTGCTGGTCGAGGAAGAGACGCCCGACGGCCTGCGCCTGAACAACCCCGCCGGCCACCTGGAGCCAGGCGAGTCGATGCTGCAAGGCGTCGTGCGCGAGGCGCTGGAGGAAACCGGCCGCGACTTCGTGCCCGAGGCGCTGCTCGGTGTCTACCTGGCGCGCATGCACCGCGAGGCCGACCCGGCCGAGGACGTGACCTACCTGCGCTTCGCCTACTGCGGCCAGGTCGGCGCGCCGATCCCTGGTGCCACGCTGGATGCCGGCATCCTCCGCACGGTCTGGATGACGCCGGACGAGGTCCGTGCCAGCGTCGCGCGCCACCGCTCGCCGATGCTGCTGCGCTGCATGGAAGACCACCTCGCCGGCCGCCGCCAGCCGCTCGACACCGTCTGGTGCGAGGACCGGATCGGGCCACAGCCATGACGGTGCCAGCGAAGTCAGCGAAGCAGCGCATCGTCGTCGGCCTGAGCGGCGGCGTGGATTCGGCCGTCAGCGCGTGGCTGCTGAAGCAGCAGGGCCACGAGGTCATCGGCATCTTCATGAAGAACTGGGAGGACGACGACGACAGCGCGTTCTGCTCGACGCGCCAGGACTTCCTCGACGCGGCGTCGGTGGCCGACGTGCTCGGCATCGAGATCGAGCACGTCAACTTCGCCGCCGACTACAAGGACCGCGTCTTCGCCGAGTTCCTGCGCGAATACTCGGCCGGTCGCACGCCGAACCCGGATGTGCTCTGCAACGCCGAGATCAAGTTCAAGGCCTTCCTCGACCACGCGATGCGCCTCGGCGCCGACAAGATCGCCACCGGCCACTACGCCCGCGTGCGCCAGAACGGGACGACCGGCCGCTTCGAGCTGCTCAAGGGTCTGGACCCGAGCAAGGACCAGAGCTACTTCCTGCACCGGCTGAACCAGGCGCAGCTCTCGAAGACCATGTTCCCGGTCGGCGAGATCCACAAGACCGAGGTGCGCCGCATCGCCGCCGAGATCGACCTGCCGAACGCGAAGAAGAAGGATTCCACCGGGATCTGCTTCATCGGCGAGCGGCCCTTCCGCGATTTCCTGAACCGCTACCTGCGCAAGGAGCCGGGGCCGATCCGCGACGACCGCGGGCGCCTGCTCGGCGAGCACGTGGGCCTGAGCTTCTACACGCTCGGCCAGCGCAAGGGCATCGGCGTCGGCGGCGTGAAGGAGAAGGGCGCCGCACGCGGCGGCGGCGAGCACGAGCCGTGGTTCGTCGCCCGCAAGGACACCGAGCGCAACACGCTCTACATCGTGCAGGGGCATGGGCACCCGTGGCTCCAGTCGCGGCACCTGCTCGCGGCGGATGCGAGCTGGGTGGCGGGCGAGCCGCCGGCGGGCGGGGCGCTGGCCGCCAAGACGCGCTACCGGCAGGCGGACGCGGCGTGTCTGCTGACCGGGCCGGGCGCGGTGGCGGGGGAGTTCGGGCTGCACTTCCACGAGGCGCAGTGGGCGGTGACGCCGGGGCAGTCGGCGGTGGTCTATGACGGGGACGTGTGCCTGGGGGGCGGGGTGATCGCGGCGGTGGAAGCGTGACCCATGAGCGATGCCGCACCGTGCATCACTGTGCGCGGTATCGGTTGACGCTGCGGGCGACCGAGGTGTGGGTGCAGGCCGGTCGGCCCACGTGAAAGTGCAACCATTGCATTAAACTGGCGCCATGCCCACTCTCGCCAGACTGCCCGGCTGCACCCTAACGATGTACGCGATGGACCAACGGGTTGGATGGAAAGCACTCAACCCATGAGCAACCGACATTTCACCCTGACCGATGTCCAAGCCGAGGCGGACGCCGGATTGCAACTCGTCTATGCCGATGGCGCCGTGTTGCGCGTGGACCTGAAGGCGCTGGTGGACGGGCACCCGCTGCTGTCGGCTCTGCGTGATCCACAGGTGTTCGGCACGGCACGGGTCGGTGAGTGGGGCGGGAGTGTTGTCTGGGGCGATGACCCGGACAGCGATCTGGAACTGGCCGCCGACAACCTGCGCGCCCGGGCGATCGAGCAGGCGGGTGGTGTGTCGCACGAGTTCATCCTCAACTGGATGGCGCGACACCGGCTCGGTCTGGATGCGGCGGCGCAGGCGCTGGGACTGTCGCGGCGTATGCTGGCCTACTACCGCAGCGGAGCGAAGCCCGTACCGCGCACCGTGGCGCTGGCCTGTCTGGGGTGGGAGCATCTGGGGGCGAATGAGGCCTGGATGCAGGCGACCTGATCCTGTGACCCCGCAGGGAGGGTTGACGGCATACCCCCTGGCCTATGATTCACCCCATGCCGCCCGCCGCCCGTCCATTCCTTTCCCACCTCCTCGGCCCCTGGGTCCGCAGCGTCAACGCCACCACCCTGCGCGCCGACGTGCAGGCCGGCCTGCTCGGCGCGCTGCTGGTGCTGCCGCAGGGCATCGCGTTCGCGTCGCTCGCCGGCCTGCCGCCGCAGTACGGGCTGTACAGCGCGCTGGTCCCGACGGTCATCGCGGCGCTGGCTGGATCGAGCTGGCACGTCGTCTCCGGCCCGACCAATGCCAACTCGCTGGCGCTGGCCGCGATGCTGGCGCCGCTGGTGGCCGCGGGCAGTCCGGGCTACATCGAACTCGCGCTGATGGTCACCGTGATGGTCGGGGTGATCCAGACCGCCGTGGGCGCGCTGCGGCTCGGCTTGCTGGCGAACTTCATCTCGCCGGCCGCACTGCTCGGGTTCACCAGTGGCGCGGCGTGCCTGATCGCGATCCACGCGCTGCGTGACCTGATGGACGCGGGCGTGCCGCGCGGGCTCGGGTCGGGCGGCGTGTTGCTGCAGAGCTGGCAGCACCTGCCGCAGGCGAACCCGGGCGCCGTGCTCGTCGGGCTGACGGCGCTGGGCGTGGCGGCGGGTTTGCGGCTGCAGGCGGCGCGCTGGCCGTTCATGCTGATCGGGCTGGTGAGCGCGGGCGTGCTGGCCGCGCTGCTGCCGGAGCGCTGGGCGGTCCACACCATCGGCGTGCTGCCGTCGCCGTGGCCGTCGTTCCATGTGCCGGACGTGGACTGGGCGCGCGTGCCGGACCTGGTCGACAAGGCGCTGGCGCTGTCGATCATCGCGCTCGGCCAGTCGGTGTCGATCGCCAAGGCGATGGCGGCGCGCTCGGGCCAGCGCATCGACACCAACCGCGAGTTCCTGGGGCAGGGGCTGTCGAACGTGGTCGGCGGCTTCTTCTCGTGTTACCTGAGCTGCGGCTCGCTGAACCGCTCGGTGCCGAACCTGGAGGCCGGGGCGCGCACGCCGCTGGCGGGGGTCGCGTCGGCGGGGTGGCTGCTGGTGCTGGTGGCGGTGTCGTCGCCGCTGCTGGCCCATATTCCGCAAGCCGCGATCGCCGGGCTGCTGATCCTGGTGGCGTGGACGCTGCTGGACCTGCCGCGCTGGCGCCGTCTCGCCCGACTGGATCGCACCGATCTGGCGATTGCCGGCGCGACGTTGGCGGCCACGCTGCTGCTGCGGCTGGAGATGGCGATCCTGATCGGCACGGGGTTGTCGCTGGTCGCCTATCTTTATCAGACCTCACGCCCGGCGATGCGCACGATGGGGTTTGACCGCACCAGCCCGGACCGGCGGTTCGTCGTCCGCGGCGACACGCCGGGCGCACTGCCGGAGTGTCCGCAACTGAAACTGCTGCGCATGGAGGGCGAGGTGTATTTCGGCGCCGCGACCCATGTGGCGGAACACCTGCACGCGCTGCGTGAATACGACCCTGGACAGAAACACCTGCTGGTGATGACCAAGAGCATGAATTTCCTCGACCTGGCGGGCGTCGAGGTCTGGGACACCGAACTGCGCGAGCGCCGCGCCGCGGGCGGCGACCTGTATTTCCACCGCCCCCGCCCGCAGGTGATCCGGATCTGGACCCGCACCGGGTTTCTCGACCGACTGGGGCGGGACCATGTGTTTCCCGACAAGCAGCAGGCGATCGCGGCGATTCATCCGCGGCTGGATCGGGCGGTCTGCGCGCGGTGTTCGGTGCGGGTGTTTCGGGAGTGTCAGGCGGATGATCCGGGGGTGGTGATCTGATCTGGCCTGGTGCGTAGACGCAAAAGCCGGGCATCTTGATGCCTAGGGTTTTCCATTAGTCGCTACAGTGGCGCCTTCCCCTCGCCTCCTGTCCCCATGCCCACCGCCACTCCCTCCCGCACCCTCCACGGCATCCTGTTCGTCATCGCCGCCGTCGCCCTGTTCGCCTGCTTCGACGCGGGTGTCAAGGTCGCCAGCGCGATCGCCTCGGTGGGGCTGGTGGTCTGGGCGCGCTACATGTTCCAGGTCGGGTTCACCGCGCTGACCGTGCTGCCGCGCCGGGGCACCGCGCTGCTGCGCACCCAGCGGCCGGGGCTGCAACTGCTGCGGGGCCTGAGCCTGCTGTCGCTGAGCGTGCTGGCCTTCTTCAGCCTGCAGGTGATGCCGGTTGGCGAGTTCACCGCCATCGTGATGCTCACCCCGCTGCTGATCACGCTGCTGGCCACGCTCACGCTCGGCGAGCGCATCCCGCCGCTGCGCTGGCTGCTGCTGGCGGGTGGGATGGTCGGCGCGCTGGTCGTGATCCGGCCCAGGGGCGAGGCGCATGACCTGGGCTGGGCGGCGCTGCTGCCGTTCGGGCTGGTGCTGTCGAACGCC
>NZ_JBFPGY010000314.1:0-20732 GCF_041083715.1 Sphaerotilus sp. | reverse complement strand
TGTGCTCGGCCATCTGCTCGGCTTCGTCTGCGGGGTCCCGGGCGAGCACCAGCACGGGTTGCGGGCCGTGGCGGCCGGAGGTGGCGGGGGTGACGGTCTGCACCTCGTCGTCAGGGCGCAGCCGCGCTGGTCCGTCCGGCAGCAGCAGGCTGCGGGCGCAGGCCAGCGCCAGCGCCAGCACCTCGGCGGTGTTGCGGTAGTTCAGCCGCAGCACGCTGGTGCGGCCCTGTGCCTGGATACCGACGCTGGCGAAGCTGAAACGTCGGCGGGTCTTCTGGTAGATCGACTGCGCGTCGTCGTAGAGCACCAGCAGGCTGCGCGTGTCCGGCGAGACCAGGCACGCGGCGGTGCGCAGCCAGCCGTCGTCGAAGTCGTGGGCCTCGTCGACCAGCACGGCGCTGTAGCCGCCCGCCGGTGCGCGGCCATCCGCCAGTGCCTGCGCGACGATGCGCGGCAGTTCGGCATAGAACGCTTCGCTGCCCGGCTCGGCCGGGACATCGAGGCCGTGGCGATGGGCCAGTTCCTGGCACCAGCGGTGGAACGTGCGCACCTGCACCCGGTCGCCAACCGGGCGTTGGCGGACCATCGCGTCCAGCCGGTCCGCCAGCGCCCGGTTGTAGCAGAGCACCAGCACTGGCTGCGCGGCCGTCGCCGTGGCGGCCAGCATCTGCGCACGCAGCACCAGCACCATCGTCTTGCCCGAACCCGCGGCGCCGTGGACCACCCGGTGGCCGCTGCCCAGCCTGCGGGCGATCTGCTCCTGCGGCAGGTCCATCACCTGCAGCAGGTCCGGGACGGGCGGCGAGGTGGTGTCCTGCGGATCGGAGGCGATCGGTTCGGTGTGCAGCCGGAGTTCGGGGAACAGGTGCCAGCGGATGCGGTCGCGCTGCGCGGAGGTGAGCGTGTGCGGGTAGTGCACGGTGAACAGGCCGAGCAGCCGCTGCTGGAAGGTGTCCGGATCGACGCTGTCGTCCAGATCGTCGCGCAGCAGCGTCTGCCTCCAGGGGAACACGGCGTCGAAGCCGGGGCGCTGGTCGACCTCGCTGCGGCGCATTCCGGAGAACACGGCGCCCCAGCCATAGGGAAACAGCAGCCGCCCGCGGTACGGGCCATCGTCGTGGACCAGCGCCGGGTCGCGCTGCATCAGGTCGACCAGCTCCATCGCGTAGTCGCGCGCCTGGCGCAGCGGGTGGTGGTCGGTGACCGGGCCACGCTCGGTGTGCAGCTCGACGGTGTCGCGCGTGGCATGCACGACCGTGCTGCAGCGCCAGTCCTTCACCTCCAGCAGCAGCACGCCCATGGAGGGTCCGAGCACCACGAAATCGGGCTGCCGTGCGCGCGGGCCGATCGGCACGTTGTGCCAGACGAGGTGCGCATCGTCCAGGCACTGTTTCAGCTGCAGCAGCAGCCGCCGCTCGCCAGCGGTGCAGCGGTGCTCGATCTGGCGGTAGCCCTGGGGAAACTGGGCCATCAGGCCTCCGTACTAGGAAAGTCCATCATGTCGACGGGGCTGTTCTGCGCGAAGATGGCTGCGTCGCCATGACGGCCGACGCCACTGAACGCACTCCGAAGGGGAACTACACCATGAGCACCGTCGCACAGATCCTGTCGTCCAAGCCCAGCCAGACCGTTCACACCGTGGCGCCGAGCGCGTCCGTGCGAGACGCCATCGACGTGATGGCCCGGCAGCGCATCGGTTCGCTGCTGATCGTCGAGGGCACGCGCATCCTGGGAATCTTCACGGAGCGCGACTATGCCCACAAGGTGGAGGTGCGCGGACGCACCTCCACCGGCACCCCGATCAGCGAGGTGATGACGCCGGACGTGATCTTCGTGACCCCGACCACCACCAGCCAGGAATGCATGGCGCTGATGACCGACCGGCGCCTGCGCCACCTGCCGGTGATGGACCAGGGAACGCTGGTCGGGCTGATCTCGATCGGCGATCTGGTCAAGGACATCATCTCCGAGCAGCAGTTCGTGATCGCGCAGCTCGAACGCTACATCCACAGCTGAGCCTCCACGGTCTGGGCAGTTCTTCATGACGGATCCATCGGGTGGCCCGTCGGGAACTTGAGGTGCTGGCGCTGTTGAAGACGGGCCAGCACCAGCCGTGCGCTGGCGGACAGCAGGGTCTGCGCCCGGCTGCACAGCACGAACTGCCGCTCGGCCCACGGTTCGTCGAGCGCCACCAGCGCGATGCGGCCTGCATCGGCGTGCGGCGCGGCGGCTTCGCGTGGCAGGATGGCCAGCCCCAGCCCGGCCGCGACGATGCGGCAGGCGGCGTCCAGGCTCGACACCTGGATGCGCTGCACCGGCAGCCGCCCGAGCAGCGCCGCCTGCCGGCGCAGCAGCGCGTCCATCAGCCCGCCCGGCGCGACACCGACTGTCACCTGGTCGAGCGTGTCCTCGAAGCGCAGGTGCGGCCGGCGCGCCCACGGATGTCCCATCGGCATCGCCACGCAGAGGTGGTCCTGGCGGTAGGGCAGGGTCTGCAGGCCGGCGAGGTCGCCCGCGTCCCACAGCACGCCGAGGTCCGCGGCCCCTTCGCGCACGCTGCGCACGATGTCGGGGCTGACGCGCTCGTCGAGCTGGACCTGGATGCCGGGGTGCTGCGCCAGGAAACGGGCGAGGTCGTCGGGCAGGTGCTCGGCCAGCACCGAGGGACTCGCCAGCACCCGCACGCTGCCTTGCACGCCGCTGGCGAATTCGCTCAGCTCGGCGCGCAGCCGCTCCATGCCGCCGAGCACTTCGCGCGCGCGCCGCAGCAAGGCTTCTCCTGCGGCGGTCGGTGCCATGCCGCGCCGACCGCGCAGCAGCAGCGCGACGCCGAGTTCGTCCTCCAGTGCACCGAGCCGTTTGCTCACCGCGGACGGCACCAGGGCTTCCCGCTCGGCGGCGCGGGCGATGTGGCCTTCCTCGCAGACGGCGATGAACAGGCGCAGCGTGACAGGGTCGAGCGGGCGTTGCATGGCGGCTCTCGGGTGGGTTTCCTCGGATGCGTTCCGAACGGGAACGGAAGCGCTTCCAAGATAGCACTGGCATTGCGATTCGGAACGCCTAGAGTGCGATCCACCATGCACACCACGCCATCCACCACCGCTCCCGTCACCGTCCGCGAAGTCGGCCTGCGCGACGGCCTGCAGAGCATCGCCCGCACGCTGCCCACCGAACACAAGCTCGACTGGCTGCGCGCTGCACACGCGGCGGGGCTGCGCGAGATCGAGGTCGGCTCCTTCGTGCCGGCGCGGCTGCTGCCGCAACTGGCCGACACCGCCGAGCTGGTCGCCGTGGCGCGCACGCTGCCGGGGCTGACCACCTCGGTGCTGGTGCCGAACCTGCGGGGTGCCCAGGCTGCGCTGGAGAGTGGCGCTGACCTGATGCTGCTGCCGCTGTCGGCCAGCCACGCGCACAGCCTGGCCAACCTGCGCAAGACGCCCGACGAGGTGATCGCCGAGATCGGCCGCATCCGCGCGCTGCGCGATGCGAGCGGCGCGCGCTGCGTGATCGAGGTGGGGCTGAGCACGGCGTTCGGCTGCACGATCCAGGGCCGGGTGGACGAGGACGAGGTGATCCGGCTGCTGCAGGCGGCGCTGGACGCGGGCGCCGAGCGCGTCGGCCTGGCCGACACGGTGGGCTATGCCGATCCGCTGCAGGTGGCGCGGCTGTTCGCGCGCGGCTTCGCGGCGGTCGGTGACCGGCTGTCCTGCGGGCACTTCCACGACACGCGCGGCCTCGGCATGGCGAACGTCTACGCCGCGTGGCAGACCGGCGTGCGCCGCTTCGACGCCTGTCTGGCCGGCATCGGCGGCTGCCCGCACGCGCCGGGCGCCAGCGGCAACGTCTCGACCGAGGATGTCGCCTACCTCTTCGCCAGCATGGGCGTGCCGACCGGACTCGACTTCGACGCGCTCCTCGCCCTGCGCCAGCGCGTGGCACAGTGGCTCGATGGCGAAGCCCTGCACGGCAGCCTCTGGCGCGCCGGCCTCCCGAAAACCCTGCTGACCGCATGAACCCGACGACCACGATGACGACGCCCGCCCACACCCCGCCCCAACCGCTGAACGGCCTGCGCGTCGTCGAGTTCACCCACATGGTCATGGGCCCGACCTGCGGCATGGTGCTCGCCGACATGGGCGCCGAAGTCATCAAGATCGAGCCGATCGACGGCGACCGCACGCGGCGGCTGCTCGGCGCCGGCGCGGGCTTCTTCCCGATGTTCAACCGCAACAAGAAGAGCATCGCGATCGACCTGCACCACCCGGAGGGCGCCGAGGTGGCGCGCCGCCTGTCTGCCAGCGCGGACGTGGTCGCCGAGAACTTCAAGCCCGGCACGATGGTCAAGTACGGCCTCGACTACGCCAGCCTGAGCGCCGTCAACCCACGCCTGGTCTACGCCAGCCACAAGGGCTTCCTGCCGGGGCCGTACGACCACCGCACCGCGCTCGACGAGGTGGTGCAGATGATGGGCGGCCTCGCCTACATGACCGGCCGGCCGGGCGACCCGCTGCGCGCGGGCACCAGCGTCAACGACATCATGGGCGGGTTGTTCGGCGCGATCGGCGTGCTCGGCGCGCTGATCCAGCGCGGCATCACGGGGCGCGGCATGGAGGTGCAGTCGGCGCTGTTCGAGAACAACATCTTCCTCGTCGGCCAGCACATGCTCCAGTACGCGGTGACCGGCAAGGCCGCTGCGCCGATGCCGGCCCGCGAAAGCCCGTGGGCGGTCTACGACGTGTTCACCGTGCGGGACGGCGAGCAGATTTTCCTGGCGGCGGTGAGCGATGCGCAGTGGGTGACCTTCTGCGATGCGCTCGGCTTCTCGGACCTGAAGGCCGACACCGCGCTGGCGCTGAACAACCAGCGCGTGCAGGCCCGGCCGACGCTGCTGCCCGCGCTGCGCGAGCGGCTGGCGCACCGGAGCGCGGCGGAGCTGTCGGAAACCATGGAGCGGGTCGGCCTGCCGTTCGCGCCGATCCGCCGCCCGGAGGACCTGCTCGACGATCCGCACCTTCTCGCCACCGGCGGGTTGGCCGACATGCGGCTGCCGGACGGCGAGCGTGCCGGGCAGACCGTCAAGGCCACGCTGTTCCCGATCACGATGGACGGCGAGCGGCTGGGCGTGCGGCTCGACCCGCCCCGCCTCGGCGAGCACACGGCCGCGCTGCTGGAGAGCATCGGCTACGACGCCGCGCAGATCGACACGCTGCGCGCGCAGGCCGTGGTCGCCTGACCCACCACGACAAACAACGGAGACCAGCCATGACCCACCCTACCCGCCGCGACACCCTGCGCCAGCTGGGCGTCCTCACCCTGGCCAGCCTCGGCGCGGGCGGCACCGCGCAGGCGCAGTCGGACCGCCCGATCCGCATCGTGCTGCCGGTGGCCACCGCCTCGGGCGTGGACACCATCACCCGTGTCGCGCAGGGCGCGCTGAGCAAGGCACTCGGCCACCCGATCGTGGTCGAGAACCAGCCCGGTGCCGGCGGCATCCTCGGCACGACCACGCTGGTCCGCTCGGCGCCGGATGGCTTCACGCTGAGCTTCGTGTCGAACAACCACGTCATCTACCCGAGCGTCTACAAGTCGCTGCCCTTCGATCCGATCGCCGACATCACGCCGATCGCCATCGTCGGTTCGACGCCGATCGTGGTGGTCGTGCATCCCAAGGTGCCGGCGAACAACGCGAAAGAGCTGGTCGCGCTGCTGAAGGCCAAGCCGGACGAGCTGACCTATGGCTCCTCGGGCAATGGAACGATCCTGCACCTGGCGGCGGAGATGTTCGTGGACCAGGCCGGCTCGTCGGCAAGGCACATCCCGTACAAGGGCGTCGGCCCGATGGTGAGCGACCTGATCGGCGGTCAGGTGCAGATGGCGACCGCCGCGCTGCCCTCGGTGCAGCAGTACATCAAGAGCGGCGCACTGCGAGCCATCGGCATCGGTGCGGCGCAGCGCGTGGCCGCGGCGCCGGAGATTCCGACGATGGTCGAGCAGGGCATGCCTGGCTATCTGGTCGAGGGCTGGTTCGGCTTCATCGGGCCGAAGGGGCTGCCGGCGGCGGACGTGAAGCGGCTGCACGATGCCGTGAGCGCCGCCTTCGCCGCACCCGAGGTGCGCGAGGCGATGGCCAGGCAAGGCAACACCATCAACGTGAGCACGACCGAGTACGCGCAGCAGTTCTTCCGCAGCGAGATGGTCAAGTACGCCAAGCTCGTGAAGAAGGCAGGGATCGAGCTGCAGTGAGGCCCGAGACGCTCCACTTCGCGCCGCAGGTCCTGTTCCTGAGCACGGACCCGGATCGGGTGCGGGCGCAGCTCGGCGGCGCGGCGCTCGACGAGGCCACTGCCCGGCCGCTGCGCGACGAGGTCTCGACCGACGAGATCATCCCGCTGCCGGCGATGGTGCATTTCGATGCCACGCTCGGCCGCCACCCGCTGACCGGCTTCACCGCGGGTGGCGAGCGGCCGATCGGCGTGGACGCGCTCCGCGTGGCCGGCATCGAAGTCCTGGTCGCCGGTGCCCGCTATGGCAAGGGCAGCTCGCGCGAGCACGCGGTCGTGGCCGAACGCTCGGCCGGCGTGCGGCTGGTGATCGCCGAAAGCTTCGAGCGCATCTACCGCCAGAACGCCGACAACGTCGGGCTGTACACCTCCACCGATTTCGCGCTGGTCGGGCGCATCCAGCGCGGCGAGGCGATCGCGCTGGACGAGCTGCTTGCCGGGCGGGATGCGCTGTCGGCGGCGATCGTGCGGGCGGGTGGGCTGCTCGCCTACGGGCAGGCGAAGCTGGCCGGTGCGCAGCCCGTCCCGGGCGTGGCCGAGGCTGGCGAGGAGCGGCCGCGCACGCTGTTCGAGAAGATCGTCGCCCGCCACGCCCTGGTCACACCCGACACCCTGGCTGCGCTGGTGCCGGGGCAGGGGGGCTTCGTGCGCGCCGATCTGCGCTTCATCCACGAGTACTACACCGGCATGTGCGCGCACCTGCTGGGCGAGCGCTTCGGACCCGCGCTGGCGCTGGCGGACCCCGCCAGCATCGTCTGCTTCGAGGACCACCTGTCCTACGTCCACCGCAGCCCGGTGCACGTCGCGCAGGGGTTGGTCGGCGACGTGCGCGGGCTGTCGCGCGCGCACCGGGCCTTCGTCGCGCGCCACAGCTTGAAGGACCACGGCTACCTGCAGCCGCTCGAAGCCGGGGATCCCGACAACACCGGCTCGCAGGGCATCTCCCATGCCATGGTGGCCGAGCAGTACGCGCTGCCGGGGCAGCTCCTCGTCGGCACCGATTCGCACACGCCGCACAGCGGCGCGCTCGGCTGCGTCGCCTTCGGTGTCGGCACGACCGACATGGCCAATGCCTTTGTCACCGGTGCGGTGCGGCTGGCCATGCCCGAGGTGCTGCGCATCGAGGTGGATGGCGTGCTGCCCGAGGGCGTCACGGCCAAGGACTTGGTGCTGCACCTGCTGGCCGATCCGGCGATCCGGGCCGGAGCGGGCGTGGGCAAGGTGTTCGAGTTCGGCGGCATGGCCGTGCGTGCGCTCTCCACCGACGAGCGCGCGACGCTGACGAACATGGCGGCCGAGCTCGGCGGGTTCACCGGGCTGGTCGAGCCGGACGAGGAAACGGTGCGCTTCGTGCGTGAGCGGCGCGGCGTGGACGTGGTGCTGGCGCCGTGGATGCGCAGTGATCCGGGCGCGCGGTATGCGGCCGTGGTCCGGATCGACGCCGCGGTGCTGTCGCCGTTCGTGGCGCGGCCGGGCGATCCGGGGCGGGGTGTGGCGCTGGCCGATCTGCCGCTCGCGGCGCGGGTGCGCATCGACATCGCCTACGGCGGCAGCTGCACGGCGGGCAAGCGCGAGGACTTCGACCACTACCACGCGGTGCTGGAATGGGCGGCGCAGCGGGGCATGCGGGTGGCGCCCGGGGTGCGGCTGTACTTGCAGTTCGGCACGGCTGCCGTGCGCGACTACTGTGTCGCGCGTGGCTATCTGGCGGCCTTCGAGGCGGTCGGGGCGGAGCTGCTGCAGCCGGCGTGCGGGGCGTGTGCCAACTGCGGGCCGGGGTCGTCGACCGAGGTGGCGCAGGTGACGGTGAGTGCCATCAACCGCAACTTTCCCGGCCGCTCCGGACCTGGCCAGGTCTGGCTGGCCAGTCCGCCGACGGTGGCGGCGAGCGCGATCGCCGGGCGGCTGGTGTCCTTCGCGGAACTGCGCGTGATCGGGGCCGGGCTCGGTATCAGCGCCTGACGTGGCCTGCGAAGACCTGGTCCGCGAACCGCACGAGGTCGGCCGGCGCGGCGCTGGCCGTGAAGGTCACGCACCGCTCCTGACCGGGTGACACCGCCACGCAGATGCGGGTCGCCGGTTCGTCGCTGCGTTGCAGCCACTGGGTCTGCACCGTGCCGTCCTCGCGCAGCACGTGCGAGGTCTGCACCGTCATCCGGCTCGGCAGGCTGAAGAACTGCAGCGCCTGCAGCGTGTCGAGCATGGCCAGCAGCTCGCCGCGTTGCTCCACCACCCTGCCCGAGAACTCGAGGCTGCGTGCCGCAGCGCCCGCCACGGGTCCGGCGCTGCGCTCCAGACGCACCCGCAGGTCCTCGATGCGGAAGCTGCGCGGCAGCGGCCCCGCATCCGCTGCAGGCTCCGCCGCTGGCGCAGTCCCGGTCAGGCCGATCAGGCCGGCACAGAGCGCGAGGCCCAGGGCGGTCGGGACAGCAGGGCGACGGGGCATGTGGTGGCGGTGGGTGTCCGGATGGCCGGGTCAGGCGGTGGTGGGCCGGGTGCGGCGGCGGCGGTGCAGTTGGCCGATGACCCCCAGGCCTGCCAGCAGCATGGCCAGGCTGTCGGGCTCCGGCACTGCCGTGACGGCGGTGTAGCCCAGATCCTGCATCATCCCGGTCTCGATGGCGCTGTAGTCGCGTGCCGCGCTGCCGGTGCCCACGGCGTGCAGCATCATCATGCCGCTGTAGGCCGGATTGTCGGTGTCGAGGTGCGAGATGCTGCTGCCGTCGATCCAGGAGGTCGGCGAGTACAGGCCGACGAGATTGCCGCCGTTGGCCGCCACCGCGTGGGCACCGTTGAAGAACATGCCGGCCGCCGGGCTGGTGCCGCCGACGCTGGCGGTGTTCCAGACGCCGCTGTTGAGGTTGAAGGTGCCCGCATTGACCACGGCGTTGCCGTTCTTGTCCACCAGGAACTGGTCGTAGGTGCCCCAGTGGCCGGCGGTGCTGCTGCCGAACAGGTCGGTGCCATTCTGGTTGATCAGCGAGGCGAAGCCCAGCGCGTGCGTGAATTCGTGGAAGGCCACGCCGTAGAAGTCGAACTGCCCGCTGGAGACCGGTGCATTCGCGTCCAGCTGCCAGTTCTGGCCGAAGTTGAAGTTCACGGTGCCGTCCGCGCTGGACCCGTTGAGATCGACGCCGGTCTGCAGCTTGGTGCTGACGACTCCCTGCAGGTTGAAGCCGGCTGCCGCACCGCCGGCCAGACTGAGCTGGCTGCCGGCGGAGGCGAGGTTGCCGCTCAGCGGATCGTCGGTGGCCGTGGCATTGAGCACGATGGTGCCCGAGTCGCTGAAGTGGCTGCCGAACATGCCGGAGAACAGCGAGGCGGCCGTGTTGAGCGCGGACTGGCGGCTGGCTCCCGTGGTGGTGTCGTTGAAACCGGTGCCGGCGCCGTCGAGAAAGTTGAACTGGAAGGTGATCGCCGCTTGTGCGCTCGATCCGAAGGACAGACCGCCGGCGAGCAGGCCGCCGGTGAGCAGGGCACGGGCCAGCGTGTGGCGTGCCTTGGGTTGGATGGACATGTGAGAACCCCCGCAAATGTGAACAGATCGCCCGGGAAACCGGGTGCATGCATGGCGGGTCGGATCGTTTCACGCAATGCCGGCGTGAGGCACATCCAGGTGCGGGGGGTGGACGGCGCCAGCAGCACCATCGGCCCCCTCGTTTCAAGGTGGTGTGGGCTGGTGTCGACGCTTGACCAGCGTGGAGGGGGCCGTCAGCGCTGCTGCGCCAGGATTTCGTCCAGCTCCTTGCAGCTGGGCGCGCAGACCTTCTGCGGCCGCCCGAGCACCTGCTTGCTCTTGAGCATCGCCTGCGGCCGGTGCTTGCCGCACAGCAGGCAGGACATCGTTCCGCCGACAAACGCACCCTTGCCGCCGAAGGGCGAGCCGGCCGATTTGCTCTTGTAGCGCAGCCCCTTCGGATCGATCACTGTTTTCTCGTCGTCGTCATCAAGCATGGTGGTGGAGGCACGGTGGTGATCGTTGAACGGTCCCCTCTACGCGGGGATTGACTTGAGTCAAGTCGCGCGACGGCCGCCGTGAAACCATGGCGCCGTCGGTGCATGCGCTCTGTCACATGCATTGGACCACGCTTGCGCCCCGCGCGAGCGCCCGGACCCCTGCACTGGAGATCGGTGAGCCATGGACAAGAAGCACACCTGGAATATCGGCTACTGGCTGGTGGCGCTGATGCTGTTGTCCCTGGTGCAGGACCTCTGGCGCCAGGTCGGCGAGACCGAGGCCGTGCCCTACAGCGCGTTCGAACAGGCGCTGGCCGAGGGCCGCGTCGCCGAGGTGACCATCACCGATCAGGCCATCACCGGTCGCCTGAAGGTGGCCGACGGCACGCGGACCACGCTGGTGGCGACACGGGTCGAGCCGGAGCTGGCGGCGCGGCTGGAGAAGTTCGGCGTGCCCTACAGCCGGGTCGTCGCCAACACCTTCCTGCACGATCTGCTGTCGTGGATCGTGCCGGGGGCCGTGTTCTTCGGGCTGTGGTACTTCGTGTTCCGGCGCTTCGCCAGTCAGCAGGGCGGGCTGGGCAGCTTCATG
Source organism: Sphaerotilus sp. (assembly GCF_041083715.1). Taxonomy (GTDB): domain Bacteria; phylum Pseudomonadota; class Gammaproteobacteria; order Burkholderiales; family Burkholderiaceae_C; genus Sphaerotilus. The sequence continues at coordinate 9,902 of NZ_JBFPGY010000314.1, read as the reverse complement.
TCGATCGGCAAGAGCCGGGCCAAGGTCTATGTCGAGACCAACACCGGGGTGACCTTCGCGGATGTGGCCGGGGTCGACGAGGCCAAGGCGGAACTGGAGGAGGTGGTCGATTTCCTGCAGCATCCACAGGAATACGGCCGGCTCGGTGCCCGCATTCCGAAAGGCGTGCTGCTGGTCGGTCCGCCGGGAACCGGCAAGACGCTGCTGGCCAAGGCGGTGGCGGGACAGGCCGGGGTGGCGTTCTTCTCGATCTCGGGCAGCGAGTTCGTCGAGATGTTCGTCGGGGTTGGCGCGGCGCGGGTGCGCGACCTGTTCGAGCAGGCCCGCCAGCGGGCACCGGCCATCATCTTCATCGACGAGCTGGACGCGCTGGGCCGGGCCCGCGGAGCGTTTCCGGGTCTGGGCGGCCACGACGAGAAGGAGCAGACGCTCAACCAGCTGCTGGTCGAGATGGACGGCTTCGACACCTCGGTCGGCCTGATCATCCTGGCCGCCACCAACCGCCCGGAGATTCTGGACCCTGCGCTGCTGCGCGCAGGGCGCTTCGACCGGCAGGTGCTGGTCGACCGGCCGGACAAGCTCGGCCGCATCGACATCCTGAAGGTGCATGTGCGCAAGGTCCACCTGGCCGCGCAGGTCGCGCTCGACGAGGTGGCGGCGCTGACGCCGGGTTTCAGTGGTGCCGATCTGGCCAACCTGGTCAACGAGGCCGCGCTGCTGGCGACCCGGCGCCAGGCGGCCGAGGTCACGCTGGAGGACTTCACCGCGGCGATCGAACGCACCGTCGCCGGGCTGGAGAAGCGCAACCGCCTGCTCATTCCCCGCGAGCGCGAGGCGGTGGCCTTCCACGAGATGGGGCACGCGCTGGTGGCGCTGGCGCAGCCAGGGACCGACCCGGTGCACAAGGTGTCGATCATCCCGCGCGGCATCGGCGCGCTCGGCTACACGCTGCAGCGCCCGACCGAGGACCGCTACCTGATGACGCGCCACGAGCTGGAGCGCAAGATCTCCGTGCTGCTGGGCGGGCGCGCTGCGGAGAAGCTGGTGTTCGACGAGCTGTCGACCGGCGCGGCCGACGATCTGGCCAAGGCCACCGACATCGCCCGCGACATGGTGACCCGCTACGGCATGGACGAGGGGCTCGGCTACATCGCCTACGAAACGGCCCGTGCGCCGATGCTGGACGGGCTGCCGATGGCGCCGCACGAACACGGGGTGTCCGAGGACACGCGGCGGCGCATCGACGAGGCCGTCCGCGGCATCGTGATGGCGGGCTTCGAGCGCGCGACGGCGATCCTGGTGGCCCACCGCGCCGTGCTCGACCGCAGCGCCCGGGCGCTGCTCGACCGGGAGACCTTGGACGAGGCGGCGCTCGGCGCGCTCACCGCCGATCTGCAACGTGACGGCTGAGATACTGCGCAGCGGTTCTTCCCTCCAACGCACGCAACCCCTGCCGATCTGCCATGGCCGATGCCGACTTCGTTCCCGCCGCTGCTCCCGCCGCCGCTCCCGATTCCGCTGCCCGCTCGCCCGGCGAACAGCGCCGCCGCCAGGTGATGGGCGACGTCTTCGTCGACCGCGCGCTGGCGCTGGCCGATGACTTCTCGCGCCCGCTGCAGGCCCATGTCAACGACCACGCCTGGGGCTCGACCTGGCTGCGCGAGGGGCTGGAACTCAAGCAGCGCAGCCTGTGCACCGTGGCGATGCTGGCGGCCCTCGGCCGGAGTCAGGAACTCAAGGGCCACCTGCGCGGCGCGGTGAACAACGGTGCGACGCTGCGGGAGCTGCGCGAGGTGCTGCTGCACGTGGCGCCTTATGCCGGAGCGCCTGCCGCGATCGAGGCGTTCCGCGCCGCGAAGGAGTGGATGGCCGACAACGGCCTGCAATTCGACGAGCAGGCCGACTGACGCTTCAGAGGAATCGCTCCATCAGCTTGCGCGAGTGGCGGTCCAGTGCCGCCATGTCCCGCACCGAGAAGACGATGCCGTGGCCGCTGGTGATGAGCAGCCGGCCACGTTCGGGCAGGCGGCGGATGTCTTCCTCGACCTTGAGCACGAGCGTGGTCGGGCCGCGGTCGGTCTCCACGGTCCAGGTGCTGGGCGTCGAGAAGGTGGAGACCTCCACCACACGCCGGATCTCGGGCATGAACTCGCGGTGGGCGAGTTCTTCCTCGATCAGCGTGCGCTGTTGTTTCGGCAGGGCGTCGAGCTGGTCGATCCAGACCAGCTCATGCCCTTCGGCACTGACGAGGGACAGGCCGGCGTCCGGCGCGGTCACCGGGAAGGCGCGCACGGGCGTGGCGCCGTGGTGGGTGGCGCCGTCTTCGCCGGTGTAGACGAGGCGGCCGCTGGGGTGGCGTTCAAGCTGGAACATGGGGCGACTCGTCGGGTTCAGGAGACGGCATTGCCGTGGGCGGACGGCTGCGGGATCTGGTGGGCGAGCAGGTTCTGGTCGTGCTCGGAGTCGCCGTCCTCGTCGGCGGCATCGGTGCGGCGTGCCTGGGCTTCGTAGAGACGGAAGTAGTGGCCTTCGGCGGCCATCAGCTCGTCGTGGGTGCCGACCTCGACCACCGCACCGCGGTCCATCACCACCAGCCGGTCGGCCTTGCGCAGCGTGGACAGGCGGTGCGCGATGGCGATCGTCGTGCGACCCTGGACGAGGTTGTCTAGCGCCTTCTGGATCTCGCGCTCGGTCTCGGTGTCCACGCTGGCGGTGGCTTCGTCGAGGATCAGCAGGCGCGGGTTGATCAGCAGCGCGCGGGCGATGGAGATGCGCTGGCGCTCGCCGCCCGAGAGCCCCTGGCCGCGCTCGCCGACCAGCGAGTCGTAGCCCTGCGGCAGGCGCAGGATGAAGTCGTGCGCGTGCGCGGCGCGGGCGGCGGCGATGATCTGCGCGCGCGTGGCGCCGGGCAGGCCGTAGGCGATGTTCTCGGCGATGGTGCCGAAGAACAGGAAGGGCTCCTGCAGCACCAGGCCGATGTGGCGGCGGTAGTCGGCCACGGCGAAGCGGCGGATGTCGGTGCCGTCGACGCGGATCGAGCCGTCGGTGACGTCGTAGAAGCGGCAGATCAGGTTGACCAGCGTGCTCTTGCCCGAACCCGAGTGGCCGACCAGCCCGATCATCTCGCCCGGGCGGATGTCCAGGCTCATGCCGCGGATCACCGAGCGGCTGCCGTAGCGGAAGCCGATGTTGTCGAGCCGCACGGCGCCCTGCAGCTGGCCGGTCGGCACGGGCTGGTCGGGTTCGGGGACGTTGGAGACGTGGTCGAGGATGTCGAAGATGCGCTTGGCGCCGGCGGCGGCCTTCTGCGTCACCGAGACGATGCGGCTCATCGAGTCGAGCCGGCCGTAGAAGCGGCCGATGTAGGCGAGGAACGCGGTCAGCACACCGACCGTGATCTCGCCGCGGCTGACCTGCCAGATGCCGAAGCCCCACACCACCAGCAGGCCCATGTCGGTCAGCAGCGAGACAGTCGGCGTGAACAGGCTCCAGGTCTTGTTCAGGCGGTCGTTGACGGCGAGGTTGGCCTGGTTGGCGTCGTGGAAGCGTTTCGACTCGCGGGCTTCCTGCGCGAAGGCCTTGACCACGCGCACGCCGGGAATGGTGTCGGCCAGCACGTTGGTCACGTCGCCCCAGACGCGGTCGATCTTCTCGAAGCCGGTGCGCAGCCGGTCGCGCACGAGGTGGATCATCCAGGCGATGAGTGGCAGCGGCAGCAGCGTGACCAGCGCGAGCCACGGGTTGACCGAGAACAGGATGGTCGAGGTCATGCCGAGCATCAGCACGTCGGTGGCGAAGTCGAGCGCGTGCAGCGACAGGAACACCGAGAGGCGGTCGGTCTCGGAGCCGATGCGGGCGATCAGGTCGCCGGTGCGCTTGGCGCCGAAGTAGTCGAGCGACAGGCCGAGCAGGTGGTCGAAGGCGGTGGTGCGCAGGTCGGCGGCGATGCGCTCGGAGACGATGGCCAGCAGCCAGGTCCGTGCCCAGCCGAGTCCCCAGGCGAGCAGCCCGGCGCCGAGCAGCCCGAGCAGCAGCTGGACCACATAGGCGGGGTCGATCTGGTGCCCGTTCTGGAACGGGATCAGCACCTTGTCCATCAGCGGAATGGTCAGGTAGGGCGGCACCAGCGTCGCGGCGGTGGACGCCAGCGTCAGCAGGAAGCCCGTGAGCAGCTTCCACTGGTAGGGCTTCGCGAAGCGCCACAGCCGCAGCAGCACCCAGGTCGACGGCGGCGTGGACAGCTCGCGGGTGCAGACGGCGCACTCGTCGCTGTCGGGCGGCAGCGGGGCGTGGCAGGTCGGGCAGGTGGTGGGGTCGTGGTCGTCCTCGTGCGCGGGAACGGCGGGGCTGCGCAGCGCCTCGCGCTGGCGCTCGAACTGCCGCACCAGCCGCAGCGCCTGCACGTTCTGCCCCAGCGTGAAGCGCCAGACGGCGCGCAGGGTGTGCGGATCGTGCAGTTCGAGCGTGCCGACACCGGCGTGGTCGTGGTGCCGCAGCGACAACGGGTCGTCCAGCGGCCAGGTGCCGGCCCAGTCTGCGGCGCCTGCGCGTGCCCACAGCAGACGGCGATTCGTCACGACCAATGTGCTTCGGGCGAAGTGCAGGGACTCGTCGAGGTCAACCTCCAGCACGCCCATGACGTTCTCCTCTGGGAGAAGTCGGGTGGGAAGGTCGGCCATCGGGGCGTTGGCAGGGTGTGGATGCATGGGATCTTGTTCTCGGGGATGCCGAATTCTGGCGCAAGCCATCCGTGTGAGATTTATTCAGATGAACGCCGCCCGTGTTCAACGGGCCGCGAATGAAGGACGATGACTTGACGCAAGGAACGTTGTGCACAATCAAGCCCTTGAGCCCAACACCAGCTCCGCAGGACATGACCAAGAAAGAAAACATCACGCTGCAGCGCATCACCTATCTGCGCGGCCCCAATGTCTGGACCTACCGTCCGGTGCTGGAGGTCTGGCTGGATCTGGGTGAGCTGGAGGACTGGCCTTCGCACCAGCTGCCCGGATTCAACGACCGGTTGACGGCCTTGCTGCCGGCGCTGATCGAACACCACTGCGGTGTCGGCGAGCGCGGTGGTTTCCTGCAGCGCCTGCAGGAAGGCACCTGGGCGGGCCACGTGCTCGAACACGTCGTCATCGAGCTGCTGAATCTGGCGGGCATGCCGACTGGCTTCGGCCAGACGCGCAGCACCTCGCAGCACGGCATCTACCGCATGGTGTTCCGCGCCCGTGACGAGCAGGTGGCCCGCACCGCGCTGGCGGAAGGCCACGCGCTGCTGATGGCCGCGGTCAACAGCGAGTCGTTCGATGTGGCCGCGGCGGTCGAGCGGGTGCGCGAGAAGATCGACGACTGCTACCTCGGCCCGAGCACGGCCAGCATCGTCGGCGCGGCCACCGACCGGCGCATTCCCCACATCCGCCTGAACGACGGCAATCTGGTGCAGATCGGCTACGGCTCCGCCCAGCGCCGCATCTGGACGGCAGAGACCGACCTCACCAGCGCCATCGCCGAAGGCATTGCCGGTGACAAGGATCTGACGAAGACGCTGCTGAAGGCCTGCGGCGTGCCGGTGCCCGAAGGCGAGATCGTCGACAGCCCGGAAGCGGCCTGGAGCGCGGCCGAGGACATCGGCGGCCCGGTGGTGATCAAGCCCACCGATGGCAACCATGGCCGCGGCGTTTCGCTGGATCTGCGCCTGCGCGGCGAGATCGAGGATGCTTACCGCCTGGCGGAGCAGCACGGCAGCGAGGTGCTGGTCGAGCGCTTCATCCCCGGCGAGGAACACCGCCTGCTGGTGGTGGGCGGCCGGGTGGTGGCGGCGGCGCGCGGCGAATCGGCCTGGGTGGTCGGTGATGGCCGCTCGACGGTGGTCGAGCTGATCGACAGCCAGATCAACTCCGATCCGCGCCGCGGCACGACCGAGGACTTCCCGCTCAACCGCCTCGACATCACGCACGACGACGTCGTCGTGCTGGAGCTGCAGCGCCAGGGCCTGAGCGGCCACGCGGTGCCTGCCGCCGGCCGCAAGGTGCTGATCCAGCGCAACGGCAATGTCGCCATCGACTGCACGGACCAGGTCCACCCCGAGGTCGACCACATCGTGTCGCTGGCGGCGCGGGTCGTCGGGCTGGACATCGCCGGCATCGACGTGGTGGCCGAGGACATCTCGAAGCCGCTGCATGCGCAGGGCGGTGCGATCGTCGAGGTCAATGCCGGGCCCGGTCTGCTGATGCACCTGAAGCCCGCCGAGGGCATGCCGCGCCCGGTGGGCCGCGACATCGTCAACCACCTGTTCGCCGAGGACGCCAGCGGGCGCATTCCGGTGGTCGGCGTGGCCGGCTCGCAGGACACGGCCGACATCGCGCAGCTCGTGGCCTGGCTGGTGCACCTGAGCGGCAAGCATGTCGGGCTGGCCTGCCGCGACGGGCTGTTCCTGGCGGGGCGCCGGGTCGGCCGTGGTGACTGCGCCAACTGGGCCAGCGGCCACCGCCTGCTGATGAACCGCGAAGTGCAGACCGTGGTGATCGAGAACGGGGCTTCCACCATCCTCGACGATGGCCTGCCCTATGACCGCTGCCACGTGGGCGTCGTCACCGATCTGGGGGGCGCCGAGACGCTGGCGCGCCACGACATCCGCGACACCGAGCAGATGCCGCGCGTGATGCGCACCCAGGTGGATGTCGTGCTGCCCGAGGGCGCGGCCGTCCTGAATGCCGATGACGAGCGCATCGCCGACATGGCCCGCCTGTCCGATGGCGAGGTGCTGTTCTACAGCCTGCGCGCAGAGGACAACGAGACGGTGGCATCCCACCGGGTGCAGGGCGGCCGTGCGGTGCTGCTGCGCGCTTCGCGGGTCGTGCTGGCCACCGGTGCGGCCGAAGTGGTCTGTGTCGATCTGCAGCGGCGGCGCATTCTGCTGGCGCCGTCGGTCGTGCTGGCTGCGGTGGCGGCGTGCTGGGCGCTGGGCATCGCGCCCGAGCTGATGGCCGCCGGCCTCGAAACTTTCGCATCGAGCCCGACACGCTCGTGACTCCCACTCTTGACCGGACCGTGACCCACTGATGGACGTCTCACGCATTCGGGCCCTGCGCGGCCCCAACCTCTGGAGCCGCCATACGGCGGTCGAGGCCATCGTCTCGTGTGCCGACAACGAGCGTGCCATTGCGCTGCTGCCCGGTTTCGAGGCGCGGCTTCGGGCGCGTTTCCCTGGCATTGGCGCTGTGCCCGCGGGTGCGCAGCGCGGCGACATCTCGCTGGCGCATGTGCTGGAAACCGCGACGCTGGCGCTGCAGGCGCAGGCCGGCTGTCCCGTCACCTTCAGCCGCACCTCGGCCACGCTCGAAGCGGGGGTCTACCAGGTCGTCGTCGAGTACAGCGAGGAAGATGTCGGCCGGCTGGCGCTGGACCTCGCCGAGCAGCTGATCCAGGCCACGCTGTCCGGCGATGCGTTCGACGTGACCGCCGCCATCGCCCGCCTGCGCGAGATCGACGAGGACGTGCGCCTCGGCCCGAGTACCGGCGCGATCGTGTCGGCCGCGGTGGCCCGCGGCATTCCCTACCGGCGCCTGACGCAGGGCAGCCTGGTGCAGTTCGGCTGGGGCTCGCGCCAGCGCCGCATCCAGGCCGCCGAGGTCGACTCGACCAGCGCCGTCTCCGAGTCCATCGCCCAGGACAAGGACCTGACCAAGAAGCTGCTGCACGCGGCCGGGGTGCCGGTGCCCATCGGCCGTCCGGCCTCGTCGGTCGAGGAGGCGTGGGAGATCGCCTGCGAGATCGGGCTGCCGGTGGTGCTCAAGCCGCAGGACGGCAACCAGGGCAAGGGCGTGACGGTGAACATCGTCGACCGTGCGCATCTGGAAGTGGCCTACGTGGCGGCGGCCGAGATCGGCGAAGTGCTGGTCGAGAAGTACCTGCCGGGCAGTGACTTCCGCATGCTGGTCGTCGGGCACCAGCTCGTGGCTGCCGCGCGCCGGGATCCGCCGCATGTGATCGGCGACGGTGTCCACACCGTGCGCGAGCTGGTCGATGCGGTCAACGCCGATCCGCGCCGCGGCGACGGCCATGCGACGTCGCTCACCAAGATCCGCTTCGACGACATTGCGGTGGCGCGGCTGACGCTGCAGCACCTCACGCCGACGTCGGTGCCCGAGAAGGGCCAGCGCGTGAGCCTGCGCAACAACGCCAATCTCAGCACGGGTGGCTCCGCCACCGATGTGACCGACGATGTCCACCCCGAAGTCGCGGCGCGTGCCGTGGCTGCGGCGCAGATGGTCGGGCTGCACATCTGCGGTGTCGACGTGGTGTGCGAGAGCGTGCTGCGTCCGCTGGAAGAGCAGGATGGCGGCATCGTCGAGGTCAACGCTGCGCCTGGCTTGCGCATGCACCTGTCGCCGTCCTACGGCAAGGGCCGCCCGGTCGGCGAGGCCATGATCGGCCACCTGTACGCGTCCGGCGACGACGGTCGCATCCCGGTGGTTGCCGTCACCGGCACCAACGGCAAGACGACCACCGCCCGCCTGATCACGCACCTGTTCGCCACCAGCGGCCTGCGCGTGGGCATGACCAACACCGACGGTGTCTACGTCAACGGCCGCCAGATCGACAGCGGTGACTGCAGCGGCCCGCGCAGCGCACGCAACGTGCTGATGCACCCGGAAGTCGATGCCGCGGTGTTCGAGACCGCACGCGGTGGCGTGCTGCGCGAAGGGCTGGGCTTCGACCGCTGCCAGGTGGCGGTGGTCACCAACATCGGCGCAGGTGACCACCTGGGCCTGAACTACATCACCACGGTCGAGGATCTGGCCGTGCTGAAGCGGGTGATCGTGCAGAACGTGGCCACCGGCGGCTACGCCGTGCTCAATGCGGCCGACCCGATCGTTGTCACGATGGCGGCGACCTGCCCGGGACAGGTGATCTTCTTCGCCGCCGATCGACAGCACCCGGTCATGGCCACCCACCGTGCGCAGGGCAAGCGCTGTGTCTATATTGACCAGGAGCATCTGGTCGCGGCGCAAGGGGCTCGGCGCGAACTGATCGCGTTGCGCGATATCCCCATCACCCGCAATGGCTCCATCGGGTTCCAGGTCGAGAACGTCATGGCGTCCGTTGCTGCGGCATGGGGCGCCGGACTGGATTGGGATTCGATCCGCCGAGGCCTGGCAAGCTTCGTCAACGATTCCGACAATGCGCCAGGACGCTTCAACGTCATGGACTATCGCGGCGCCACCGTCATCGCGGACTATGGACACAACCCGGACGCGATGCGGGCGCTGGTCAGCGCGGTCGAGGCGCTGCCGGCGCAGCGGCGCTCGGTGGTCATCAGCGGTGCCGGCGATCGCCGAGACCAGGACATCCGCGAACAGACCCAGATCCTGGGCGGTGCGTTCGACGACGTGATCCTGTACCAGGATGCCTGTCAGCGCGGCCGGGAAGACGGCGAGGTGATCGGGCTGCTGCGAGAGGGGTTGGGCAATGCTGCACGCACGACCCGGATCGACGAGATCCGCGGCGAGTTCCTTGCCATCGACACGGCGCTCGACCGGTTGACGCCGGGGGACCTCTGTCTGGTGCTGGTTGACCAAGTGGAAGAGGCACTGGCCTACCTGTCCCGGCGCATCAAGGGAGGGGTTGCGGCCCCTACCGAAGTCCCCTGAAAAATTTCTCGCCAAATCTCTTGCAAGGCCTAGGAAATTCGTTCTACAATCGATGTCTTCGCTGCAAACAACTGGTTTGTTCGCAGCGACGGCAGGTGATGCGACTGCCGGTTTGTCAAGCGACTAAAGACCCTGCGATCAGTAATGACTTGACAGTGTTTCGAAAGCGGCAGATAATCTCGCTTCTGTGCTGATGACTGGTTTGTTCTGGTTGCTGGCCCCGGTTCTCCGGATGCTCTTTAA
>NZ_JBFPGY010000313.1:0-6355 GCF_041083715.1 Sphaerotilus sp. | reverse complement strand
CCCTCTGAGTGCGCTGCGCCTGGCGCATGCGGGCCACACCACCACCACCATCGGATGGCTGCTGGCGTGGCACGCGCTGGGACAGGTGGCCGCCTTGCCACTGACGACACCGCTGGTCAGGCACTGGCCTGGCAAGCGGGTGCTGCAAGGTGCCAGCCTGGGTGCGGCACTGGCATGCATGCTGCTGCAATCGACTCCAACGCCCGGTTGGATGGGCGCCACGCTGTTCGGCCTGGGGCTGTTTCTGGGACTGGTGTTCAACCTCTCGGAAGCCTGGGTCAACGCCATCCTGCCTGCCGCGCAGCGGGGACGCTGGCTTGCGCTGCATTGCACGCTGTTCACGGTCTTCCAGTCCATCGGCCCGCTGCTGCTGCCTCGGCTGCCCTCCGACAGCGCATTCCACCTCTGCGGCGCACTGCTGCTGCTGGCCCTGCCAGCCTGCCAATGGCTGGGGGCCCCACCACTCGAAGATGGAGACGCAGCAGCTGGCAACGCTCCGACGACGCGATGGTGGCAGCTCCTGAAGGAAGCGCCGGCCATTGTCTGGAGCACGGCCCTGTTCGCGTTGTTCGATGCCGTCGTGCTGGGACTGCTGCCGCTGCACGCCCGCCAGCAAGGCTTCTCCCATGAGGAGGCCCTGCTGTCCGCTTCGGTCGTCCTGGCTGGGGACACCTGCCTGGAATGGGCGGTGGGCTGGCTGGCAGACCGGATGGGTTGCCAGCCGGTTCAGTGGCTGTGCGCGATGGCGCTGCTTGCAGGAGCAGCACTGCTGCCCCTGGCAGCGCACATGACCGTGCTGTGGTGGCCGCTGCTGTTTGTCACCGGCGGCGCGGCAGGCGGGCTCTACGTGCTGTCGCTGCTGGCCAGCGGACACCGCTATACCGGTGCACGACTGCTCCACATGACCGCGCTGCTGGGGGCAACGTGGGGAGTGGCCAGCAGCGTCGGGCCGCTGCTGACCGGCGTGCTGATGAATGCCAACCCGACGTGGGCGCTGCCCGGTGTTGTGCTGTCGATGGCCGCGCTGCTGCTGCTGCTGCTGTGGCTGGAGCGGACTTCAGAGAAGAAGCCAGAAAGAGGATCCCCCGCATGAAACAAGATCAATCCGACCCCATCCGCCACATCGTCCTGCTGGGCTACGGCAACATCGGTCAGGCGCTGTCACCGCTGCTGCGCCAGCGTTTCGCCTCCCAGCGCATCGACGTCTTCGATGAGCGCATGACCCTGGCCCAGCAGGCATTGGCCGAGCAGTACGGTCTGCGCTGGACACGCCAGCGCATCACCCAGGACAACCACCTGACGCTGCTGGGTGCCGCGCTGGGCGTGGGCAGCCTCGTGATCAACGTGGCGACCTCCATCAGCAGCCTCGACGTGATCCGGCTCGCGCAGCAGCAGGGCGCGTTCTACCTGGACACGTGCATCGACCCCTGGGAATACCTAGACGGAACACTGGACTCGGCCACCAACACCAACTACTGCATGCGCGAGCAGGTCATGGCATTGCAGGCCGCCCAGCGCGCGCAGAAGCTGCCCACCGCCGTGGTCGCACATGGGGCCAATCCGGGGCTGGTGTCGTTGCTGGTCAAGGAAGCGTTGCTGCTGATGGCCCGCGCGCACCTGCCTCAACCGGTGGTGCCGTGCGGGGCCGCCGAGTGGGCGCTGCTGGCCGAGACGCTGGGCGTGCGCGTGATCCAGATCTCGGAGCGCGACCACCAGCACACGGACCGACCGCGCAGCGCGGCCGAGTTCGTCAACACATGGTCGGTGGATGGCTTCGTGGCCGAGGCGCTGCAACCGGTCGAATTGGGCTGGGGCAGCCACGAACACGCGGGCCCGCTGGCGGTCGAGGTGCGCCACCACGACAGCGGCTGCAAGGCGGCGGTGTACTTGCCCCGCTTCGGAGTGCAGACCCGGGTCCGCACCTGGACGCCGCAGGCCGGCGAATTCACTGGGTACCTCATCAGCCACAACGAGGCGATCTCGCTGGCGTCGTTCCTGACCGTGGGCGGTGGCATGCAGCCACGCTACCGCCCCACGGTCTACTACGCCTACCACCCCTGCGATCAGGCGCTGGAGAGCTTGGCCCTGCTGGTCGACGGCCACCGCCACGCGATCGCGTCCGCACGCGTGCTCAAGGACGAACTCGACGGCGGCATCGACGAACTCGGTGTTTTGCTGGTCAGCGACCGCCACCCCAGCCTGTGGCTAGGCTCGCAGCTCTCGATCCAGCAGGCTCGCCGCATCGCCCCGCACAACAACGCCACCAGCCTGCAGGTGGTCGGCAGCATGATGGCGGCGATCGCCTGGATACAGGCGCATCCACAGGCCGGCATTGTCGAATCCGAGGCCATGGACCACGAGTTCCTGCTCGCCCGCGCCCGTCCGTATTGGGAGCCCATCGTGCACGCCACGCGGGCCTGGCACCCCAGCGGCCAGACAGACAACCCAGTCTGGACGCTGGACCAGTTTCTGGTCTGAAGGCGCCCGTTCATCCTTCCAGCAGACAGTCCCCGTTCGGGCCGGGCCGGGCCGGGGCTAGAGTCTGCGCCAGACTGCCGCTCGCTGCCATGTCGAGCGCCATTCGGGCAGATCTGCGGCGGGCATCGGTCTCGCGATGCCATAGCCCTGCACCAGATGGCAACCCATGGCGCGCAATGCCGCGCCGTGCTCCATCGTCTCGACGCCCTCGGCAATGACCCGCCGATGGAAGGCTGCCGCCAGCTGGATCACGCCTTGAACGATGCTCAGGTCGTCCTGGTCGGTCAGCATGTCGCGCACAAAGCTCCGGTCGATCTTCAGGGTCTTCACCGGCAACTTGCGCAGATAGGTCAGCGATGAATACCCGGTGCCGAAGTCGTCCAGCGAGAATTCAACGCCCAATGTCATGCACTGGTCCAGGGTTTCGACGGCCTGCTGCATGTCGGCGATGGCCGCCGTTTCCAATACCTCGAGTTCCAGCTTCGATGGGGGGATGCCTGGATAGCGCGCAAGGGTCTGCGCCAATCGATCGCAGAAGTCGGGACACATCAGATGGTGCGCACTGACGTTCACGCTGATCGGAATGTCCAGCCCCTCTGAGGACCAGATTGCGATCTGGCGCAGCGCGGTACCGATGACCCATTCGCCCAGCGGCTGCTCCAGATCGCTGCCATGCAAGTAAGGCAAGAACTCACCCGGAGGCAGCAGTCCGCGCTCCGGATGACGCCAGCGGATCAAGGCCTCTGCACCGATCACATCGCCACTGAACAGATCAACCTTGGGTTGATAGAACAGGATGAACTCGTCACATGCCAGCGCAGCCTCAAGCCGCTGCAATTGCTCAAGGCGATGCTGCGTCAGGCGGTCGATCTCGGGATCAAACAATTGGCAGCGGTTCTTGCCGCGCTGCTTGGCGAGCAGCATGGCTTGGTCGGCGTGCCGCAAAAGGGTATCGGGGTCGGCATGGTCTGCCGGATACAGGCTGGCGCCGATGCTGGCCGACGTGTGGAGGAGATGCTCGCCGACCTGGACAGGCTGCCGCACGGTTTCCAGGATGCGCTCCAGCACCTGCATGCCATCTTCGGCAGACCCCAGCTCCGACAACAACACGACGAACTCGTCACCCCCCAGTCGTGCCAGCGTGTCTTCGCCGCGCAGTACCGCCTTGACATTCTCGGCGATGCCCAACAGGAACCGATCACCAGCCTCGCGTCCATGCCGGTCGTTGATCTGCTTGAACTCGTCGAGATCCAGCACACACACAGCACTCTGCCAGCCATGCCGATCCGCACGCAGGATCGCCTGTTGCAGACGGTCAGACAGCAGTCGCCGATTGGGCAGTCCGGTGAGCACGTCGTAGTGGGCCACATGGTCCAGCTCGGATTCATGCGCCTTGGCCCGGGTGATGTCCGTGAACACACTGATGTAGTGCTGCGCAGTTCCCGCCTCGTCACGCACGGTCGAGACGGACTGCAGTGCCGCATACAACTCGCCGTTCTTGCGGCGGTTCCAGATTTCACCGCGCCAGAAGCTGCCCTTGTCCAGCGAGGACCAGAACTCCCGGAAAAAGGCTGCGTCGTGCCGCCCTGATTTCAGCAGACCGGGGTCTCTGCCCAGCACCTCGGTCTCTTCATACCCGGTGATGCGGGTGAAGGCTGGATTCACCCTGGTGATCCGTCTCTGGGCATCGGCGACGATGATGCCCTCGTAGCTGTTTTCAAAGACCACCGCCGCCTCGCGCTGCGCTCTCTCCAGATACTTGCGTTCGGTGATGTCCGTGTGCGTCCCGGACATCACCAGAGGCACGCCGGTGCGGTCTCGCTGCACGATGCCCCCACGCGTCAGTATCCAGCGCCAGCCGCCGTTCTTGGTACGCACCCGAAGTTCGAATTCGTGGTTGGAGGACAGCCCTGTCATGTGGTGCTCGATCGCACGCAACGCCTTCGGCAGGTCATCCGGGTGGATCAGCTTCGACCACTGGGTAACGTCGATCTGCATCTCGCCAGGGTGGTAGCCCAGCATGGTCTCCCAGCGGGCGCTGACCTGGAACTTGTCGGTCTGAAGATCCCAGTCCCAGTAGCCCTGATCCGCCCCCTCCAGCACGCGAGAGAGCCGTGCTTCGCTGGCACGCAGAGCGGCTTCGATCTTGCGGCGCTCGGTGATGTCCGTACCCAGGACATAGTAGCCCTCGACGCTGCCCGCCGCGTTGAACTTGGGAGCGTACTGGATGACTTGCCAGACGTCGGGGTATGGCTCCCAGTCGTAGGTGGTCGACTCTCCCTGCAGCGCGCGTGCAATCAATGGTTCGGCGATGGCGTAACGGACGTCCCCAAGCACCTCGCAGACCATGCGGCCCGTGAGATCGCTGCCGCACGAGGCGAAAGAAGCCTGGTAGCGTGCATTGACGAATCCATAGCGCTGGCCCGCATCCACATAGGCGATCATGGCTGGCACATTGTTGATGATGCTGCGCAGATGGCCCTCTCGGTTGGCGAGCAAGGTCGTTCGTTCGATCACGCGTTGTTCGAGCAACAGATTCTGATCCTTGATGCTGCGCTGGGCCTCGCGCGCCGCGCTTTCGTCACGAAAGACAATCACGACACCACACAGCAGCCCGGCGCGATCGCGGATCGGTGCCGCACTGTCAGCGATCGGCAACTCGCTGCCGTCACGGGCCACGAGCACGGTGTCGCTGTGCATCTCGCAACCTTGCCCTGTGGCCAGCACCTGCTCGACGGGCGATGGCACCGGAATTCGCGTGGTGGCATTGCGCAGCTGCAACAAGTCACCGACTGGACGGCCGAGTGCCTGCTCCAGAGGCCATCCTGTCATGCGCTCGGCCACGGGATTCATGTGCGTCACGCGCAGTCGGGTGTCGGTCGCGATCACGGCATCCGCGATCGAGCTGAGCGTGATCGAAATGCGCTCCTCGCTCTCGGCCAGTGCCTTGCGGCTGGCATCGGTTTCGCGCAGTTTGCGCAGGATCAGTGCGTAGGTCGCGCCGAACAGCAGCAGCAGCGAGACCAAAGACGCCGCGCTGAACCACACCATCCGGCTGCGCGCCTGCAACTGAAACGCCGTCTGCAGCGCCAGAAGGCGCTTCTCCTCCGTCTCCATGTCATCGAAGAGCGCATGGCTGCGCAGGCGGGTGGCCTGCAAGGGCGCCGTGAGGACATAGGCATTGGCGGCCTCCAAGCCTTGCGTGCGGCGCAATTCCTCGACCCGGTGCGTGATCGACAGGCGCTCGTCGATCACCTTGCGCAACGCCTGCCAACTCGATTGCTGTCGCGGGTTGCCGGCCGTCAGTGCCTGCAGGCGCTGAAGCTGGACTTCGCGCGCAGCAATCGCGGTGTTTCGTTCGACGATCCGAGCAGGATCGCCAGTGATGCGATAGCTCTGCGTGCTCAGTTCGGCCTGAACGGTCTCCACTCTGGCGAGTGCCAGCGCGGCCAGCACTTCCTGCGTTTGCGAAACCTGAGAGGCTGCAGTGGTCGCGCTGTCGGCAACCCTCCAACTCATGACGCTCAGTGCCGCGACAACCCCCATGGCAGCCCAAAATGCCCCCAACAGTCGCGTGTGAAAACCGAGCCTCAGTTTCAAAACACCTTGTCCCAAGCAGATTATTTCATTTCAAGTATGCCTGAAATAACTTTGACTGTTTGGGTGAGAAATACCAAAAAAATAGCCCGATTTTGAATGGATTGGTTTCTGCAATTACTCGCGACTGCATTCGGTGTCGAGTCTCGACAGACCAGTGCTTTCAAGGTGCCTTCGCTTTGCGCTGCTGAAGCGTCCGGGCCACGGAGAAGTGGGTACGGCCGGGATCATGCGTGCGCTTGACTGCAGGCGTTCGGGTACTGCGCCCGGTCTTGCGGTA
>NZ_JBFPGY010000312.1:0-6365 GCF_041083715.1 Sphaerotilus sp. | reverse complement strand
AGGAGCTGAGCATCTGCGGCTCCTTCCGCTTCCACGCCGAGTTCGCGCTGGCGGTGCGGCTGATCAACGCGGGGCGGGTGGACCTGCGGCCGATGGTCACGCGCTCGTTCCCGCTGGCGCAGGCGCGGGAGGCGTTCGAGCTGGCGAGTGACCGGCGCAGGGCGATGAAGGTGCTGATCGACTTCGACGCATAGGCGTCGGCGCGCCCACGCGGCTCAGGTGCTCTCCCGCGCCACGACGCGGAAGGGCACGTGCACTGCCTCCGCTGCCAGCACCTGCCCCGCCCGCACGGCCTCGATGGCGCGCAGCATCAACTCGCCCGCCGCGCGGCCCATGCCCGCGCAGTCGATCGCCACCGTCGTGATGCGCGGGTGGCAGTTCTGGCTCACCTCGAAGTCGCCGAAGCCGGCGATGGCGAGGCGTCCGGGCACGTCCCAGCCGCGCCGCTGGCACTCGGCCAAGGCGCCGAACGCGCACAGGTCGGACACGCACACCGCCGCGTCCACGTCCGGCCACTGCTGGACGAGCTGCGCCACCGCCTGCGCGCCCTGCGCCATCGAGATCGGCGGCTGGCCGAAGGAGATCACGCGCCCTTCCGGGAGCCCGAGCGCCCGGACCGCCTCGGTGTAGCCGCGTCGGCGGTCGGCGCCACGGGTGTCGCGGTTGGACGTGCCGCCGAGGAAAGCGATGTCGCGGTAGCCGCTGGCGTGCAGGTGGCGGACCAGCGCGGCGGTCGCCTCGGCGTTGGAGAAGCCCACGGTGTGGCCGATCGGCTCGGGCGGCAGATCCCAGGTCTCGATGACCGGGATGCCGCTGGCCACCAGCATCGCACGGGCCTGCGGCGTGTGCGCACCGCCGGTCAGCACGACGCCCTCAGGCCGGCGCGCCAGCATCTCGCGCACCAGCCGCTCCTCGGTGTCGAGCCGGTAGTCGGTGTCGCCCAGCAGCAGTTGCAAGCCAGCGCCTTCGACCGCCGCCGCCAGGCCGTGCGCCGTCTCGGAGAAGTTGGAGTTGTTCAGCGACGGGATCAGCGCCGCGATGAAGCCCGAGCGCTTGCTGGAGAAGGTGCGCGCCGTCTTGTCGAGCACATAGCCCATCTCCTCGCAGGTGGCCAGGATGCGCTGGCGCAGCGCCTCGGAGGTGCTGCGGCCGCGGCTCTCGCTCGCGTTGAGCGCGCGCGAGACCGTCATCTTCGACACGCCCACGCGCGCGGCCACGTCGGCCATCGTCACGGGGGTGCGCTGTGCGTCAGGGCGGTCGGAGAGGGTCGGGAGCTTGGTCATGCCGCCATTCTAGGTACCGATACCAACGAGAACTTTCGCACACGGGAAAACACCAGTTACCGGTAACCAGTGCAGTCGCACAATCGTGCTGTCGCGTTCCGGAACGCGGCGCTGCCGTCCCTGCATGCCGTGAAAGCCACCCTGATGTCCACGCCGTCCCACCCGTCCCTCCAAGTGCTCGACCCCCGTTTCTCGCGCGTGGCGGCGGGTGCCGGCGATCTGGAACGGCTGTGCACCGGCGCGGTCTGGAGCGAAGGCCCGGTGTGGATCGACGAAGCGGGCGTGCTGCTGTGGAGCGACATCCCGAACAACCGCATGCTGTGCTGGCACGCCGAGCGCGGCATGGCCGTCTGGCGCGACGCGGTCGAGTTCACCAACGGCCATGTGCGCGACCTGGACGGGGCCTTGCTCCACTGCTCGCATGGCCTGCGCGCCATCGTGCGCACCCGGCTCGGCCCGGACGCACAGGGGCTGCACGACGAGGTACTGGTCGACCGCTACCAGGGCCGGCGCCTGAATTCGCCCAACGACATCGTCGTCAAGCGCGACGGCACGGTCTGGTTCACCGACCCGCCCTACGGCATCCTCTCCGACCACGAGGGGCACCAGGCCGGGAGCGAGCTGGGCAAGTGCTACGTCTTCCGCTTCGATCCGCGCACCGGGTCGCTGCGCGTGGTCAGCGATTTTCTGGAACACCCGAACGGGCTGGCGTTCTCGCCGGACGAGTCGGTGCTCTACGTCTCCGACACCTCGGCTGCCGTGCGCAGCGACGGCGGCGGGAATCACCACATCGTCGCCTTCGATGTGATCGACAGGCAGGATCTGGTCAACCCGCGGATCTTCGCCGTGGTCGAGCCGGGGCTGGCCGACGGCTTCCGGCTCGACGTGGATGGCCTGCTCTACACCAGCAGCGGCGACAGCGTGCAGGTCTACGACCCGGACGGCACGCGGCTGGCCGTGATCCCGGTGCCTGAGAAGGTCGGCAACGTCTGCTTCGGCGGCGCAGCGGGCGACGAACTCTTCATCTGCGCGAGCACCTCGCTCTACCGCATCCGCCTGAACACGCGGGGCGCCACGGCATGAGCACGGCGCCGGGCCCAGCGCCATTGCTGCGCTTCGAGGCGGTCAGCAAGCGCTTCGGCGGCACGCAAGCGGTGGACCGCGTCAGCCTGGATGTGTTCAGCGGCGAGATCCTCGCGCTGCTGGGCGAGAACGGCGCCGGCAAGTCCACGCTGATCAAGCTGCTGGCCGGCATCTACCCCGCCGACAGCGGCGAGATCCACGTCGAAGGCCGCCCGCAGGCGCAGTGGCGCAGCCGCGACCGCCTGCGCCAGCCGGTCGCCTTCATCCACCAGGACCTGGGGCTGGTCGAGTGGATGACGGTGGCGGAGAACGTCGCCATCGGCATGGGGTATCCGCGCCGCTTCGGGCTGATCGACTGGCGGGCGGCGGACGTGGTGGCGCGGCGGGTGATGGCGCGCGTGGGCTGCGACATCGCGCCGGACCGGCGGGTGTTCTCGCTGACGCGGGCCGAGAAGTCGCTGCTGGCGATCGGGCGGGCGCTCGAAGTGCAGGCCAGGCTGCTGGTGCTGGACGAGCCATCCGCCAGCCTGCCGATGGCGGATGTGGAGCGGCTCTTCGGCGTGCTGCGCGGCCTGCGGGCGCAGGGTGTGGCGATGATTTACGTGTCGCACCGGCTCGACGAGGTGATGGCGCTGTCCGACCGCGCCGCCGTGATGCGCGACGGCCGGCTGGTCGCCACTGAAATGACCGCGCAGACCAGCGAGAACCGGCTCGTCAACCTGATCGTCGGCAAGACGCTGACAGCGGGGATCCCGAAGGCACGGGTGCCCGCGACACGCGGCGAGCCGGTGCTGCGGCTGGAAGGCGCGGCCAGCGGCAACGCCGGGCCGGTGAGCCTGCAGGTGCATGGCGGCGAGGTGGTCGGCCTCGTCGGGCTGCGCGGCGCGGGGCACGAGGCGCTGAGCAAGGCGATCTTCGGCCGCGAGCCGCTGGCCGCGGGCACGATGCGCCTGCTCGGCCGCGCGGTGCGGCTGGGCAGCCCGGCCGAGGCGATCCAGGCGGGTGTCGCGTGCGTGGCCAGCGAACGGCTGGAGGAAAGCCTGGCACCGTCGATGTCGGTGCTGGAAAACCTGTTCCCGCATCCCGCCCTGCACGGCGACGGCGGTTTCTCGCTGCAGCGCCGCCGCCAGGAACGCGGCAGCGCACAGCGGCTGATCCAGCGCTTCGACGTCAACCCGCCCGCACCCGACGCCGAGGTGCAGCAGCTCTCCGGCGGCAACCAGCAGAAGGTGGTGCTGGCGCGCTGGTTCCAGCTCGACAAGCCGCTCACCTTGCTCGAAGAACCGACGGCCGGCGTGGACGTGGGCGCCAAGCGCCAGATCTACGCACTGCTGAAGCAGAAGGCCGAGGCCGGCGGCGCACTGCTGGTCGTCTCCACCGACTTCGAGGAAGTGGCCACCGTCTGCAACCGCGTGCTGGTCTTCCGCGACGGCCTGATCACCGCCGAGCTGCGCGGCGCCGACATCACCGTCGCGCGGCTGCTGTCCACGGCGGCCGGCGCCGCCGCCCCATCCGATTCGACGCATCCCGAGGACGTTGCCGCATGAGCAGTTCGATCCAATCCACGGCGCTGGAACCCGATCCGTCGCTCGACGGCCCGGCCCCCTCGCTCGCGCAGCGCCTCGGCCGGGCGATCCCCGTCTACGGACTGGTCGGGCTGACGGTGCTGCTGGCGCTGCTGTTCTCGGTGCTGCTGCCGGACACGTTCCCGACGCTGTTCAACCTGCGCGCCATCCTGTCGGACAAGTCGGTGATCGCGCTGCTGGCGCTGGCGGCCACCATCCCGATGGTCACCGGCAAGATCGACCTGACCGTCGGCTACGGCATCGTGCTGTGGCACATCCTGGCCATCAGCCTGCAGACGAAGCTGGGGCTGTCGTGGCCGGCCGCCGTGCTGGTGGTGCTGCTCTGCGCGGGGGTGTGCGGGCTGCTGAACGGCCTGCTGGTGGAGCTGGTGCAGATCGATTCCTTCATCGCCACGCTCGGCACCGGCACCGTCATCTACGCGCTGGCCATGTGGCACAGCGGCGGCCGGCAGGTGGTCGGTGAGCTGCCGGACGGCTTCGTGGCGATCGCGGGCGGCAGCTTCCTCGGGCTGCCGGTGGCGGCGTTCTATGTGCTGGTGGTCAGCGTCGCGCTGTGGCTGGTCACCGAGTTCACGCCGCTGGGCCGCGCGCTCTATGTCATCGGCGCCAACCCCAAGGCCGCGCAGCTCAACGGCATCTCGGTGCGCCGCCACGTCATGGGTGCGTTCATCGCCTCGGGCGTGCTGTCGGGCTTCGCGGGCGTGCTGCTGGCCTCGCGGCTGCAGATCGGGCAGGCCAGCGTCGGGCTCGAATTCCTGCTGCCGGCCCTCGTCGGCGCCTTCCTCGGCTCGACCACGATCCGCCCGGGGCGCGTCAACGTCTGGGGCACGCTGGTGGGGGTCGCGATCCTGGCCATCGGCATCTCGGGCATCCAGCAGTTCGGCGGCGCGTTCTTCGTCGAGCCGCTGTTCAACGGCATGACGCTGCTGGTCTCGATCGGCATCGCCGGCTGGGCGCAGCAGCGCCGCAACCGCTCGATCAAGCGCCGCATCGCCGAGCGCCAGCTCGCCACGCCGGCCCACGCCGCGCACTGACGCCGCCAGATCCTGTTCCGCATTCTCACCACGACGACCACCAGAAGGAGACGACGATGAACCCGATCCGCATGCGCATGCCCCTGGCCCTCGGCCTCGTTGCGCTGGCCTGCGCCAGCCTCACCGCGCCGGCCCGTGCCGACGATTTCCTGGACGCGGCCAAGAAGAAGGTGGCCACCGCGACGATGACCAAGGAAGTCTGGGACGGCCCGACCGCCGGCCCGAAGGCAGTCGCCAGCAAGACCCTCGTCTTCGTCGCGGCCGACATGAAGAACGGCGGCATCGTCGGCGTCTCCAAGGGCGTCGAGGAGGCCGGCAAGGCCATCGGCTGGAACGTGCGCGTGATCGACGGCCAGGGCTCGGTCAGTGGCCGCACGGCCGCGCTGAACCAGGCGCTGGCGCTCAAGCCCGGTGGCATCGTGGTCGGCGGCTTCGACACCACCGAGCAGAAGGTCGCCTTCGACAACGCCGCCAAGTCCGGCATCCCGCTGGTCGGCTGGCACGCCGGCGACAAGCCCGGCCCGAACGAGAAGGCCGGCCTGTTCGCCAACGTCACCACCGTGACCGACGACGTGGCGGACATCGCGGCGTCGTGGGCCGTGGTCGATTCGGGCGGCAAGGCGGGTGTCGTGATCTTCACCGACTCGCAGTACGCGATCGCCGTCTACAAGGCCCGCGCGATGGAGGCGATCATCAAGAAGTGCGGCGGCTGCACCGTGCTGAGCTTCGAGGACAGCCCGATCGCCGAAAGCTCGACCCGCATGCCGCAGCTCACCACCTCGCTGCTGCAGCGCTTCGGCGACAAGTGGACCCACTCGCTGGCGATCAACGACCTGTACTTCGACTTCATGGGCCCGTCGCTGACGGCGGCCGGCAAGAAGGGCGACGGCAACCCGAAGGCGGTCTCGGCCGGCGACGGCTCGGAAGCGGCCTACCAGCGCATCCGCACCAGGCGCTTCCAGGCCGGCACCGTGCCCGAGCCGCTGAACATGCAAGGCTGGCAGATCGTCGACGAGATGAACCGCGCCTTCAACAAGGCCGGGTGGTCCGGCTACTCACCCAAGGTCCACCTCGTCACGGCCGAGAACGTCGGCAAGGACGGCGGGCCGAAGAACGAGTTCGACCCGGACAACGGGTATCGGGACCAGTACAAGCGGATCTGGGGAAAGTGATCTTCACCGCCGCAGTCGCGCCGCCGGCGGTCAGGCATTTGGCGCGGCGCCTTTATCTGTCTGATCTATCGGCATTGGCGTCCGCCACCGTCAGCGCCGTCATGTTGACGATGCGGCGCACCGTCGCCGACGGCGTCAGCACATGCACCGGCTTGGCCGCGCCCAGCAGCACCGGGCCGATGGCGATGCCGCCACCGGCGGTCGTCT
>NZ_JBFPGY010000311.1:0-6408 GCF_041083715.1 Sphaerotilus sp. | reverse complement strand
GCCAGCATCGGCCAGGCCACCCGCAAGCCACGCTGCCACGCTGCGGCCTGCCGGAGATAGGTGAGGGCCTCGGACCGCAAGCCGAGCCCCAGCGCCCGGTGTCCGGTCGCCAGGCAGTAGTGACGTCGCAGGCGAAGCGTCTCTTCGTCCGTGCAGGCGGGCCCGGCAAAGAGTTCGTCAAAGAAGCCGAGCTTGTTGACCTCGAAGCGGAACGCCCCGCTGCCCGTGGCCAAGTGCCCCTGTGCCAGCACCTGGTTGCCAGCAGCCCGCTCGTACTTGATCGCTGAAGGCACCGCGATCATGCTGGCCGGAAACTCGCGCGCCAGCCGGGCGAGAAAGTGGTAATCGGCGGCACTGCGCGTGTGGGTGGCGAACAGGCCGATCCGATCGATGGCCTCGCGTCGGCACACGGTCACAGGCAACCAGTTCAGATAGCCCCAGCGCATGTGGCGGAACAGTTCGCCCTCGTAGAGCATCGCATCCGGCTGCCCGATGGACTCCACGATCTCGCGGCCCCAGGCCCCGACGATGCGCTTGCGGTCGTAGACGCGCAGGTAGTCGTCTTTCACCCCCGCCGGCAGCAACAATGCACGAGACCGGATCGCGCGAGCAAAACCGTTGTACAGAACGCCGACATCGTGCCGATCATGAAGAATCGGCGATGAACCATCGCCCAGGTCTTCGAAGAACTCGGTGGTCACCCAATGGCGGTCCGGATGCGCGCTCAGGAATGCAGTGGTCAGTGCCAGAAAATGTGGCATCCACTCGTCATCGGAATCCATGAAGGTCACGAACCGCCCGCGTGCAGCACTCAAGCCCGTGTTGCGGGCGACATACACGCCCTGATTGGACTGTTCGATGTAGCGAATGCGCGGGTCCAGCGCTTCGATCCGATCGCGTGTACCGTCGGTCGAGCCGTCATCGACCACGATCAGCTCCCAGTCTTGGTGGGACTGCATCAGGACGCTGGCCACGGCCCGCCCGATCACGTCCACCCGATTGAACGTTGGAAGGACAATGGATACATCAATCACTTGTCAAGCTCGCAATCAGCAATCGTCAGACTCATTCGAGGATCAGGTCACAAGCAGGTTACTTTTCTTGCCTGTGACGATGCTAATCTCAACAAATGTTGCGGTCTACAATGGATTGGCCTTCAACCAAGTGCTTCATTTTGGCGTCAGCTTTGACCCGCCACGGTCTGTCACCATCCGACGCGAAATAATGAAAATAGGCGCCTGCAAGCGCGAATTTGATGCCCTTTTCAACGTTCGAACTGCTGGCAAGCTTCACAATACGGCCGCCGGATCACCGACCTACTTTCAGTTCGGGGTGCGGCGGTCAATCGTTTCCAGTGCACACCGTCCATGACGGCACCGATCGCGCATGTCTGAATACGTAATTTTCATTTACATCGCACATCAAGGCGATTCGGGCCCGGCTTGCAGAAAGAATTCTGTCTACCCTGATGGAAACGTTAAGTTACGTTGCACATAATATCAATGCTACGGGAACACCACCCGGGGAGTGGGAGCACCTCTAATGATCAGGATTTCACGTCCGATTGCACGTTGGTTCGTACAGGCCCGATATCCCTCGGGAACCAATCTTTTGCCCATCCTGATGTACCACCGGGTGCTGACCGAACCCGATCCGCTGCAGCCGGATGTACCGCACCAGGCGCTGCTGGCTGAACAATTCCATACGCTGGCAAGCGCTTTCAACGTCCTGCCGCTGCACGAAGCTGCGGAACTTCTGCGCAACGGAGGCTTGCCGCCGGGTGCAGCCTGCATCACGTTCGACGACGGCTACCGCGACAACCACGATCTCGCGCTGCCGCTGCTGCGCGAGTACAAGCTGCCTGCCACCGTGTTCGTGGCGACGGGCTACCTCAACGGCGGTCGCATGTTCAACGACTCGGTGGTCGAAACCGTCCGGCGCCTGGACACCGGCGAGATCGATCTGTCACGCGTCGGACTCGGCAAGCGCCTGGTGAGCGATGTGTCCTCCCGCCGCACACTGATCAGCGAGCTGACCAAGGCCGTCAAGTACCTGGATCCAGTCGAACGCGACGACTTCTGCGAGGACCTGTGCCGCCGCGCCGGATCGCACCTGCCGACCGACCTCATGATGGACGACAAGCACGTCAAGGCCATGTCCGACGCCGGCGTTGACATCGGCGGCCACACGGTCAACCACCCGATCCTGGCCCGCGTCGACAGCCACGTGGCGCTGCACGAGATCGAAACCAACCGCGACCACCTCACCGCGCTGACCGGCCGGCAGCCTCTGTGTTTCGCCTATCCGAACGGCAAGCCGAATCTGGACTACACCGCAGCGCACGCACGCATGGTGACCAGTGCGGGCTACAAGGCAGCGGTGTCCACGGCGGTCGGCGTCGCCTCCGACGATGCGGACAGCTTCCAGCTGCCCCGCTTCATGCCGCGCGAGCGCAGTGCCGCACAGTTCGTGGCCCGCATGGTGCGCATGGCCACCCACCGACATCGACAGGTCGCCGATTGACCTACACTTCGGCGCTTTCAGAATTCACGGAGACCGTCAGGTCCGATTGATGGCAGGGTTTTCTATTGCACCGGGCTGGATGACGCCCCTGCCAGTCGGGGTGACGCGATGAGCAATCAGTTCGGTGCCAAGGCCATGCTGCGCTCCGCGTTGCTGATGACAGGGTCGACCTATGTCGCGTATGCCGCCGGTCTGGTGGCGAGCATGCTGGTGGCGCGCGGGCTCGGTCCGGCTGACTTCGGCCGCTACGCCTACCTGATCTGGCTGTCGGGCGTGCTGGTGCTGCTGATGAACCACGGCCTCACCACGTCGGCGATCCGCTTCGTTTCCGAGTCGCTCGGTCGCGGCGACCACGCAGGTGCGCAGGCACTGCACCGCTGGTTCCAGAAGCGCCAGGGCTGGTCGATCCTCGTGATCGGTGCGCTCTTCCTGATCGGAGTCCCGATCCTCAAGCCGGCTGGCTGGGAAGGCCATCTGACCTACTTCGCCTTCGTGGCGCTGGTGGCCTCCGCGACCAAGGCCTGGTACCTGTTCAGCATTTCGGTCGCCAAGGGCCACGGGCGGTTCGGCGTCGAGGCCAGTTCGGTCAGCGCCCTCAGCCTGGTCAACCTCGTCGGCGCAGGCGTGCTGTCGATGCTGGGTGTGCCGCTGGAAGGCTTCATGCTGCTGTTTTTGCTGGTATCGGTCGCCCACCCGATCATGGCGACCATGCAGCTGCGCCGCGCCGACATCCGAAAAGGCGGGCAAGCCTGCGAGGAAACCCTGCTGCAGCGGGTCCGACCCCATCTCTTCTGGACCATGGTGTCCACCTTCGTATTCGCCTTCAGCAACAAGGCGGTCGAGACGTTCCTGCTGAACAAGCTGGCCGGCGCAGAGGCGGTGGGCTTCTTCACGATCGCGGCCACGCTGACCCGCGGAGGCGTCGAACTGCTGTCCACCGGACTCACCACGGTGCTGATGCCGATGATGGCCAATGCCTTTGGCGCAGGTGGACGTGACCGGGTCAACCGCATTGCCGGCGACGCCGTCCGGTATTTCCATTTTCTCGGTCTGCTGCTCACGGGCGTGGGCTTCTTCTGGGCCACGCCGGTCATTTCTCTGATGTACGGCGACAAGTACGCCCCCGCCGCGTTTGCCTTGCAGATGATGGTGATCATCCGCGGATTCACCTTGTCGCACGCGGCCTTCGGTGCACTGCTTTCGATCACCGACAACCAGCGCCTGCGGGCGGCAGAGTCGATCTTCGCGGTCATCGTCAGCGCAGCCGCAGCGCTGTGGCTGGTGCCGCTCTACGGCCTGCAAGGCGCCATCTTTGCGCACATGCTGTCAACGGCAGCCGTGTTCCTGTTCTCGTTCGGTTGCGTGCGGGTGGTACTGAAGGTTCCCCTGCCCTATGGCGATGCAGCGCGCATGACGGCAGCCGCCCTCAGCGCCGCTGCCGTGTCGATGGGCGCGCTGATCGCCACCGACTCGCCCTCGTCGCTGCACCAGATTCTGGTCGGAGTCCTGTACGTCCTGGCCTATCTGGCATGCACCTTGATCTTCAAGGTCTGGAACCAATACGATCTGGCCATGCTCGGCAATCTCGGTAATCGAATTCCCGCATTCAAGCGATTGGCCTTTCTACTGATTCCCTGGGCACGGCACGTCTGAACTTGCAAACACGGCGCCAACCTTTGGTGAATCTGAATGTGGGGTGGCGTGGTGTTTGATCCATGCCGATTCGAAGTGGGAAAACTTCCCTTTTGGGGCGTCTTCTGAAATCATCCATGTGATCAGAAGAGAACCACATTGCCCGCAAGGGCGCTCCGGAGCCCGAAGCCATGTCAGGAGTTTCCGTCAGTCCGCCAGGGCTGATCAGCGTCGTCATACCGGCATACAACGCGCAGCAGTCCTTGCCTGCGACGCTGGACAGCCTCTTTGCCCAGACCTGGCCGACCATCGAGATCATCGTGGTGGACGATGGCTCCACCGACAACACCGCAGCAATCCTCGCGACCTACGGTGACCGCATCCGCACGATCCGGCAGCACAACGGTGGACTCGCCAGTGCACGCCGCACTGGCGTGGCAGCAGCACGTGGACAGTTGATTGCCCTCATGGACGCGGATGACCTGTGCCGGCCGGAGCGCCTGGCCGTGCAGGCACAGGTGCTGCAGCGGTGGCCAGAGGTCGTGCTGTGCTGCAGCGACTTCAATGCGTTCAACGAACAAGGCTTGGTCGGCACCGCCTACGCGCGCCACTACTACGCCAGCATCGGCCGGGCACCGGACGGCGTGCAGTCGCTGCTGGGTCAGGCCGAAGTCCTGGACGTGAAGGGCTGCCTGCCCGCATCACCGACCGCCACCGGGTCCGACCACCAGACCACCGTCTACCGCGGCAATGCCTACCGTGCGCTGGTCCACGGCAACTTCGTCCATCCGCCGACCATCATGTTCCGGCGCACGGTGCTCGACACGGCAGGAACCTTCGATGCTGAAGCAGGCTCGATGTGCGACTGGGACTGGATCACGCGTGCAGCCGCCGTGGGCGCGATCGCCTTCGTGGAGCGGCCGCTGCTGGAATACCGACTGTCAGCGACCCAGATGTCGTCCCCCCGCCACCGCATCAAGGCCAGCACCGACACGCTGCGGGTGGCCGAGCGCATCTGCCGACGGGATGAAGCGCTCTACCTCGCCGAACTGCCACGCTTCCGGGCAGACCTCGGTTTCTTCTGTGCCGATGCAGCCGATGCCGAGGTGGACCACGACAAGTGGAAAGCGGCCCAGTTGCTGACCCGCAGCGTGGTCCGGTTCGGGCGCATCGATGCGCTGACACTGCGGGTGCTGCTCAAGATCCTGACTCCGGCCTGGGCGCTGGCCGCCAGGCGCCACCGCAGGGCCTTGCACACGGCCTGATGCGTCAGGCTCGTCTGCAGAACGCCGGCTCAGTCGGTCTGTGCCTCGGTGACCGCTGGCGCGGCAGCCACAGCAGCCACCTTGCGCTGGCGCCGACGGCGCAGCGCCGCCTCCAGATCGAAACGCCAGGCCGAGGTACGCAGCGTCGTCCAGGTCATCTGCTCATCCAGCGTTGCCAGATTGACTTTGTAGCGGGACTCCCCTGCCATGAAGTCATAGACCTGATGCCCTTGGGCCGCGTTGTACTGGGCGGCCAGCACATGGGCCACCAGACCGGGGCGGGCGTGTTTCTCGATCAGGCCGTACTCCAGACCCGACTGGTAGAAGTACACCCGGCCACCACGCACGAAGCTGTAGAGGAAGGCCAGATCGTGTTCACCGACGGCGACGCGCAGCAATTGCACCCCACCGTCCAGCAGATGCCGCTCCACCAGAGTGTGGTGGAAGCGGGTGAAGAAGGCGTTGCTGAACGCCCCCGGCTCGCCCTGCGCTACCCAATGCGCCTGGTGCAGCGCCGCCAACCGGTCCAGCCAGTCGAGGCCCTGCGCCACCGTGGTGGCCACCTCCAGCGTGAGTGCGCCGAGGCGGCTGTATTCCTTCATGCTGCGGCGGATCTGCGAGCGGCTGTTGCCGCTGATCAGCTTCAGGAAGTCACCGCCCGCTTCACGCACCGCCTGCAGGTCCACGGCATAGGAGCGGCGCACCCAGTCTTCACGTGTCACCTTGCGCCGCGCGGTCTGCTCGGCACCCACCGGCCAGCCGCTGCCTGCCAGTCCCGGTAGCGTCACTTCGGTCACGCCACCCAACTGCTCCAGCCAGTGACCGAGCATGGCCGCTCGCACCGCGTCCGCCTGGTCACCATCGAGCAGGAAATCGTTGTGCTCGACGGTGAGAATGTCGAATTCGGGCTGTCCGGTCGCATGCAGAAACGCCGTGCTGCAAAAGCGCAGCCCGAACCGCTGGCGGACTGGCCCGTCGACCACCAGTG
>NZ_JBFPGY010000310.1:0-6419 GCF_041083715.1 Sphaerotilus sp. | reverse complement strand
CGCTCGGCGGGCTGGGCCGGGTCGATCAGGTAACCGAAGTGGAAGTTGCCGTCACCGACGTGGCCGACGAGGAAGTAGGGCATGCCCGACGCGTCCACATCCGCCACCGACTCGGCGATCAGCTCGGCCAGCCGCGAGATCGGCACGCATGCGTCCGT
Source organism: Sphaerotilus sp. (assembly GCF_041083715.1). GTDB lineage: Bacteria > Pseudomonadota > Gammaproteobacteria > Burkholderiales > Burkholderiaceae_C > Sphaerotilus. The sequence goes on along the minus strand of NZ_JBFPGY010000310.1, from coordinate 6,261 downwards.
GGACAGCGCGCGGCAGCCCGGCCGGCTCTGGATCGCGGCGAAGTAGGCGTGGTGGCGGGCGGTCCACAGCCGGGTGCGGTCCTCCGGCGTCGTGGCCCATTCGAACGATTCGCCGCCGTGGTCGGCTGCGATCTCCTGCACCGTCTGCGCCTGCTCGGCCACGCTGGCGGCGGTGCCGTGGAACTCCATCAGCAGCATCGGCTGCTCGCGCAGCGCGAGCTTGCTGTGGCGGTTGACCATGCCGACCGTGTTGCCGTCGATCAGCTCGCAGCGCGCGATCGGCACGCCCATCTGGATGATGGCGATCGTCGTCTGCACCGCCGCGTCGATGCTCGGGAAATGGCAGATCGCCGCCGACACCGCCTCGGGCAGCGGATACAGCTTGAGCGTGACCTCGGTCATCACGCCCAGCGTGCCCTCGCTGCCGACGAACAGCCGGGTCAGGTCGTAGCCGGCGCTGGACTTGCGCGCCCGTGTGCCGGTGCGCACCCACGCGCCCTGCGCATTGACGACACCCAGGCCGAGCACGTTCTCCCGCATGGTGCCGTAGCGCACCGCGTTGGTGCCCGATGCCCGCGTCGCGGCCATGCCACCGAGCGAGGCGTCCGCGCCCGGGTCGATCGGGAAGAACAGGCCGGTGTGGCGGATCTCGTTGTTGAGCTGCATCCGGGTGACGCCGGCCTGCACGGTGACGGTGAGGTCTTCCGGGTTCAGGCGCAGGATGCGGTTCATGCGCGAGAGGTCCAGGCTCAGCCCGCCCTGCACCGCCAGCAGGTGGCCCTCCAGCGACGAGCCGACGCCGAACGGGATCACCGGCACCGCGTGCCGGTCGGCCAGCTTCACGGCGTCCATCACGTCCTCGTTCGATTCGCAGTAGACAACCGCTTCGGGCGGCGGCACGTCGTAGGGCGACTCGTCGCGGCCATGCTGTTCGCGCACCGCCTGCGCGGTCGAGCAGCGCGCGCCGAAGCGGGCCTGCAGCGCCTGCAGCATCTCGGCCGGCATCGGGCGCGGGGTGATCACGGGACGCCAGTCGGCGTGGAGCGGGGCGTTCATGCGGGGTGTCTCCGGGCTTGTCTACACTGAGGCGATGATCATGCCTGCACCCGCGCTGGTTTCCCTCGTGTCCGGTCTCTACCCGGCGCTGGCCGACAGCCCGCCGCCCGGCTGGGAACACGATCTGGCCCTGCTCGGCGCCCCGGCCGAGGTGCCGGCCGGCACGGTGCTGTTCGACGAGGGCGCGCCGTGCCGCGGTTTTCCGCTGGTGCTGGCCGGCGAGGTGCAGGTCGCGCGCGGCACGCCGCATGGCCGCGCCATCGAGCTGTACCGGGTGCAGCCGGGCGAACTCTGCGTCGTCTCGGCCGCCTGCCTGTTCGGCCAGGCCGCGCTGTCGGCGCACGGTGTGGCGGTGCAGCCGAGCCGGCTGCTGCTGTTGCCCGCGCCGGTCTTCATGCGCTGGAGCGACCACGAACCTTTCCGCCGCCACGTCTTCGGCCTGTTCGCCGCGCGCATGGCCGACCTGATCGCGCTGACCGAGGCGGTCGCCTTCCAGCAGCTCGACCAGCGGCTGGCCGCCGCGCTGCTCGGCCGCGGTCCGGTGCTGCAGGTGACCCACCAGCAGCTCGCCGACGAACTCGGCACCGTGCGCGAGATGGTGACGCGCCTGCTCAAGCGTTTCGAGCAGGCGGGCTGGGTGGTGCTTGGCAGAGAGCGGGTGCAGGTGGCGGATGCGACGGCGTTGCGCCGCCTGGCTGTCGGCGAGGTCCGGTAGCGGTTTTGTGGGCTTGTTGTGTGACTTGAGTCACAGATCTTCGGGTTGCCGAGGGTCACACTCTGTCGTGACCGGCGAGGGCGCCGGCGTCTTGTTCCAGGAGACTCGCATGAAAGTCAACGTTGGTGGCACGGACCGCATCCTGCGCATCGTGGTCGGTCTGATCCTGATCCTGCTGGTGCTGTCGGGCCAGATTGGTGTCTGGGGCTGGATTGGCGTGGTGCCGCTGGCCACCGGGTTGTTCAGGATGTGTCCGCTGTACTCGATGCTCGGCATGAACACCTGTCCGATGTCGCAGAAATAAGGCAGTTGCACCTGGTGCTCCCGCGGTCTGGAACGGGTTGTCTGCCCATGCCTGCCTGTGTGTCTGCGTTCCACGGTGTCCGATGGCGGCTGAATGCGGCCGTGTCGGCGGCGCTGCTGCTGCTGGCCTCCAGTGCCGTGGCGGCCCAGACTCCGTGGCGCATCGAGTCGGCGGTCGGGCTGCCGATGGACCGCGCGGCTGGCCATTCGACAGGCTGGCGGGTGTCCGCCGGGGCCGAGGTGCCGTTGGGAGACCATGGATGCGTGGGCGGGTTGCTGCTCGGGTTCGCGGCGTTCGGGGACACCGCCGAAGGTCCGCTGGTCCAGCGCAACCACCGCCACACCAGCGGCCCGTCGGTCGGACTGCAGGTGGCGCTGCCGGTGCTGGACGGTTGGCAGGTGCGGGCGCGTGTCGGCCTCGGTTACTGGCAGACAGTGCTGCGCACGACGGTCAACGGGGCCGAGGCGTTCCAGGCGACCGAGCACCATGTCGGGCCGCTGCTGGGCGCCGGACTGGCCTGGCAGTGGTCGCCGGCCTTGGCGCTGACGGCGTCGGTCGATGTGGGGCAGCACCGCTTCGACGGACTGCCCACGGTGCGGCCGGCGCTGTGGGCGCTGGGACTGTCGACGTCTTTCTGAATCCGGCTCAGGTGGCGGGCTCGCGGTAGGCCCTGAACGTGTCGCGCACCGGATTCAGTGAACGCTCGATCTCCTGCAGGTGCCGCCGCATCTCGGTGGCCGCCGCCGCGCCCGGGCGACCCAAGGCGCTGATCAGCTCCACATGGCGGTGCAGCACGCAGGCCGGCGTGCCTGCGGGCTGGTAGAGCGCCATCAGCAGTGAGGTCGTCGGCAGCAACCCCTCCAGCAGCCGCAGGAACACCGGGTTGCCGCACATCTGCGCCAGCGCCCGGTGGAACTCGCCCGACAGCCGGATGGCCGCCGAGCGATCGCCGAGTGTGTCGGCCCGGGCTTCGGCGTCGACCAGTGCCTGCAGCTGCACGAGCTGCTCCGGTGCCAGCCGGCCGGCCAGCCGGCGTGCGATCTCGCACTCCACCACCCGCCGCGCATCGAAGACGTGTGCTGCATCCGCCCGCGTCGGGGCCGGCACCTGCGCGCCGCGGTTGTGGTTCAGCGCGATCACCTGGTCCTGCGCCAGCCGGTGCAGTGCCTGCCGGATCACTGTGCGCGAGACAGTGAAACGCGCCGCGAGTTCCTCTTCGCGCAGGCGTGTGCCGGGGGCGAGGCGGCGCTCCAGGATGTCGGTGTAGAGGCTGTCGTAGACCCGCTCGGTGGCGGTGCTGGGAGCGGTGTCGGGGGGTTCAGGATCGTCCGGTGTCATCGGCGGCGACTTTGCCAGAGTCCGACGGTCGCCAGGGTCAGTCCCATCACCAGGAACGACACCACTGTCGTCACCGTTCCCAGCGCGTAGATTACCGGGGTCGTCACCGTCGTCGTCAGGCCCTGCAGCTCCAGCGGCAGCGTGTTGAGGTCGCCCATCGCCTGCGAGCTGCGGGCGATCTCGTCCCAGCTCAGCGTGAAGCCGAACATGCCCACGCCCACCAGGCTCGGCCCGATCAGCGGCAGCACGACGTGGCGGAAGGTCTGCCAGGGCGTGGCGCCCAGGTCGCGTGCGGCCTCTTCATAGGCCGGGTTGAAGCGGTTGAACACCGCGAACAGGATCAGCAGACCGAAGGGCAGCGTCCAGGTGAGCTGCGCGCCCAGGCCCGAGCTGAACATGCCCAGCGTGGTGGTGAAAGTGTCGAGCGCGGCGGGCCAGTGCGCTTCCAGCAGCAGCTTCAGCCCCGTGTCGAGCAGCCGGAAGCCCAGCCCGATGCCCAGCGAGACGATGATCGACGGCATGATCAGGCTGGCCACGACGACGTAGAACAGCGCCGTGCCGCCGGGCAGCTGCTTGCGGTAGGCCAGGCCTGCCAGCAGCGACAGCCCGACCGTCAGCACCATGACCACCGCGCCGAGCGCCAGCGAGCGCCGGAAGGCCGCGCCGATGTCGACCACGCCGATGCCCTCCCACAGCACGCGGAACCAGTGCAGCGACACGCCGCGCATCGGGAAGGTCAGCCCGCCCTCCGGCCCCTGGAAGCTCAGCACGAAGATGGCGAACATCGGCCCGTACAGGAACAGCACGAAGGCTGCGAACACGGCGCCCAGCAGCCAGAAGCTCGGCGGGCGTTTCTTGTGGACAACGCGGCGGGGCGCAGTGGACGTGTTCATGTCACAGCTCCTTGCGCATGTCGACCAGCCGCAGCAGTGCGGCGATCATCAGCAGCACCACCGCCAGCAGGATCACCGCGTTGGCCGCCGCGATGGGGAACTGCAGGTAGCTGGTCTGCACCTGGATCACCTTGCCGACCGAGGCGATCTGCTGGCCACCCATCACGCCGACGGTGACGAAGTCGCCCATCACCAGCGCGAGGACGAAGATCGAGCCGATCAGCAGCCCGGTGCGGCTCAGCGGCAGCACGACGTGCCACACCGTCTGCCAGGCACTGGCGCCGTTGTCGCGGGCGGCCTCCAGCAGGTTGCGGTCGATGCGCATCATCGAATTGAAGACGGGCACGATCATGAACATCGTGTAGAGGTGGACGAAGGCCAGCACCACCGAGAACTCCGAGAACAGCAGCCACTCGATCGGCGTGTCGATCAGCCCCATCCCCTGCAGCGTCTGGTTGACCAGCCCGTTGCGCCCGAGCAGCGGCACCCAGGACACCATGCGGATGACGTTGCTGGTCCAGAACGGCACCGTGCAGACGATGAACAGCACCGTCTGCGTCAGCGTGCCCTCGACGTGGAAGGCCAGGAAGTAGGCGATCGAGAAGCCCAGCAGCGCCGTGATCAGCCACGTCAGCACGCTGAACTTCAAGGTGGACAGGTAGGTCTTGAACGTCACGCACAGGTCGCCGTCGGGTGTGACGGGGCAGCCGGTGAAGACGTCGAGGTAGTTCTGCCCGGTGAAGGCCGGGATCAGCTCGTACTCGGTGGCCTGCCAGACGCTGACCATCAGCACCAGCGCCAGCGGGATGACGAAGAACAGCGCGAACACTGCCGCGAGCGGCGAGGCTTGCAGCCAGGCGAAGGTGGCGGTGCGGGCGCTGGTCATGGCATCCTCAGGCGGCGACGAACTCGTTCCACTTCTGGACCATGTAGGCGTTCTCGTCCATCACGGCGTTCCAGCAGGCGATGCCGCCCATGCGGGCCTCGTAGCTGCCGCCGTCGCGCACCGAGCCGGTCTTGGCCAGCACGTCGCCGTTCGGGCTCTTGATGTCCTGCGTGGCGGCCTTGCCTTCCATCCAGTAGGCCCACTCGTAGGGCTCCATCTTGGCCTTGGCGGTCTCCAGCACGGCGCTGTAGTAGCCCTGGCGGTTCAGGTAGGCGCCGGCCCAGCCGTCGAGGAACCAGTTGATGAACTCGTAGACGCCATCGGCCTTGCGCCCGGTCACCGTCTTGGGCACGCCGAAACCAGCGGCCCACGCGCGGTACCCTTCCTTCAGCGGCTGGAAGGTGCAGGCAATGCCCTTGGTGCGCACCGCGGTGACCGCCGGCGACCACATCGACTGGATCACCACCTCGCCCGAGGCCATCAGGTTGACCGACTCGTTGAAGTCCTTCCACAGGCTGCGGAACTGGCCGGCCTTCTTCGCCTCGATCAGCGTCTTGATCGTCAGGTCGATCTCCTTCTTGGTCATGTTCCCCTTGTCGGGGTACTTGTAGAGCCCCATGGCCTCGACCACCATCGCCGCGTCCATGATGCCGATCGAGGGGATGTTCAGGATCGCAGCCTTGCCCTTGAACTCGGGATTCAGCAGCTCGGCCCAGGAGGTGATCGGGCGCTTGATGAGGTCGGGGCGGATGCCCAGCGTGTCAGCGTTGTAGACGGTGGGAATCAGCGTCATGAAGCCGGTGGGCGTCTTGGAGAAGGTCTTGCCGGTCGGGCCGTCGAGGTACATCACCTTCTTGGGCGCGGTGCCCTGGTCGCCGACCTGCTTGCCGGCGACTTCACCCTTGGTGAACAGCGAGGTGATCTTGTCGGCGTTCTTGATGCGCTTGACGTCGATGCCCAGCAGGTTGCCGGTCGGCACGATCTTCTTGAGCGAGAAGTACTCGGTGTCGATCAGGTCGAAGCTGTTCGGCGCGGTGACGGCGCGCTTGGTCACGTCGTCGGTGGTGAC
>NZ_JBFPGY010000309.1:0-6444 GCF_041083715.1 Sphaerotilus sp. | reverse complement strand
TGCCGCTGCCGCTGGACGATCTGCCGACCCGCCACGTGGCGCTGACGCCCGAGAACCTGCTGCCGAGCATCCTCGGCTCTGGTTCGATCCCGTTCTGGCTCGACGCCGTCCACGACATTCCCGGCGCACCACGGGGCGCGTACTGGGACGGTGGCATCACCGACTACCACCTGCACTGGCCCTGGCGCGAGATCGCGGCGACACCCGACTCCGGCGGCCTGGTGCTCTATCCCCACTTTCAGCCGCGGCTGGTGCCGGGCTGGCTGGACAAGGGCCTGCGCCGCCGACACCGGCCGACCCCGTGGCTCGACAACCTGATCGTGCTGGCCCCGGAGCCGGCATGGGTTGCCACGCTGCCGCACGGCAAGATCCCGGACCGCGGCGACTTCAAGTCCTGGGGCGACGACCACGCCGGGCGCATGCAGGCCTGGGCCCGCTCGGTTGCCGAGAGCCAGCGCCTGGCGGACGAATTCATGCAATGGCTGCAGGATGGCTGCCCGCTGGACCGCATCACACCGCTGGAGAACTCCTGATGGGCGCCCACCGACTCACGCCAGCGATGCGCGATCTGCTGCACCGCATCCGCCGGGCGAACCGGTCGCCGCTGCACAGGCTGGGCGCGGTCGAGGCGCGTCGGCTCTATGAATCGGCGGCGGAGGTGCTGGAGCCGCCACGCGCCCCCTTGCCGCGGGTCGAGACGGTGGTGCTGCCGGTCGGTCCGGGCATCGCACGGCCAGCGCGGCTCTACGCCACGCAGCCCCGCGAGGCGGGCATGCCGCCGGTGCTGCTCTATCTGCATGGTGGCGGCTTCACGGTCGGCAGCCTGGAGACGCACGACAGCCTGTGCCGCCAGATCGCGCTGCGCAGCAGCGTGGCGGTGGTGGCACTCGACTACCGGCTGGCGCCGGAGCACCGGTTTCCCGCTGCGGTCGAGGACAGCTGGGGAGCGTTCCAGTGGCTGGCACTCCATGCCGACAGACTCGGCCTCGATGGCACACGGCTGGCCGTCGGCGGTGACAGCGCCGGGGGCACGCTGGCTGCCGTGGTGGCGTTGATGGCCCGCGATGCAGACCTGCCGCTCGCTTTGCAACTGCTCATCACACCGGGCACCACAGCGCACGCCGACACGGCATCACACGCCCGCTACGCCGAAGGTTTTCTGCTAGAAAAGGCGGGGATCGACTGGTTCTTCGACCAGTACATCGACCACACGCACCGCACCGACTGGCGTTTTGCGCCGCTGCTGGCCGACGACCACGCAGGCCTGGCGCCCGCCTGGATCGGCCTGGCCGAATGTGACCCACTGGTCGACGAGGGCGTGGCCTACGCCGATGCGCTGCGCATGGCGGGTGTGCCGGTCGAGCTGGAGCTGTACAAGGGCGTGACACATGACTTCATCAAGCTCGGTCGGGTGATTCCCGAGGCAGCGCTGGCGCAGCAGGCGATCGCCGATGCGCTGCGTGCGGCGCTGTATCCTTGAACATGGTTGGTTGACATTCCAGCGAACTCACCAAGGATCAGGTCATGGCGTTGCGCGGTAGTTATCGTTTCTCGCACCGGCTTCGGGTGCGTTGGTCCGAGGTCGATCTGCAGCAGATCGTGTTCAACGGGCATTACCTCAACTACTTCGATGCCGCCGTGTCCGACTACTGGCGTGCGCTCGCCTTGCCCTACCAGGCGACGATGGCGCGGCTGGGCGGCGACCTCTACGTGCGCAAGGCCACGCTCGACTACTTGGGCAGTGCCCGCTATGACGACCTGATCGACGTGGCGATCCGCTGCGAGCAGATCGGCAACACCTCGCTGCGGCTGCGCTGCGCGGTGTTCCGCGGGGAAAAACTGCTGGTCACGGGCGAGCTGGTCTATGTGTTCGCCGATCCCGCCACGCAATCCAGCCGGCCGGTGCCGGCTGAACTCCGCGAGATGCTGCTGGATTTCGAGGCGGGCGCCGAGATGCTGGACGTGCAGGTGGGGCACTGGAACGAACTGGGCGTATCGGCCCAGGACGTGCGCGCGGAGGTGTTCGTGCGAGAGCAGGGGATTCCGCTTGACCTGGAACTGGACGAGGCGGACCACAGCGCCGTGCATGCCCTGGCGCTCAATCGGATGGGCATGCCGCTGGCGACCGGTCGGCTGCTCCAGCACGCCCCCGGCGTGGCGCGGCTGGGCCGCATGGCCGTGATCGCGCCGATGCGTGGCAGCTCGGTCGGGCGGCGGGTGCTGGAGGCGCTGATGGTCACAGCGGCTGCGCAGGGCGACCACACGGTGGTGGTGCATGCGCAGTTGTCCGCGGCCAGTTTCTACAGGCGCTTCGGCTTCGTCGAGCACGGGCCGCACTTCGAGGAAGCGGGCATCGTGCATGTCGAGATGGTGCGCCCGCTCAGTTCTTCGGCGCCTTCGGCCGTGCCGGCTTGAGCAGGCTGCGCACCCGTGGCTGGATGACGCGGGGTGGTGCGGCGGCAGCATCGATGTCGCTGTCGTGTTCATCCAGCGCGGCATCGCACACCGGAGACGCGATGCTGCCCAGCGACACGCGGCCACGGTGGTCGTTGGCCAGCACCGGTTCTGTCTGGTAGCGCGGTGGCCAGTCCTTCAGAGTGGCCCGGCGCATCAGGGCCAGGCCGGGTCCTGCGGGGTAGCTGCGCTCGTAGACCTGGGTGATCAGGTGCCGGCCGATGCGCTCGGTGATGAGCACGGTGGAACAGCGCGTGCCGTAGCGGCCATCCGGTGTCCGGATGAAGGCAGGCGACAGCATCCGTTCCAGTTCCTGTGACACGCCGGTCGAAGGAAGTTCCTCATCGCGGGCCTGCGTGGGATCGGTCAACGCGTTGAGCAGCCTCTGTGCGAGGGCATCGGCGCCAGGCGCGGTGGTGGCGGTGGCCGTGGCCTGCAGGACTGCATCGCTCAGCTGCTGCTTCAGGCGCTGGACCTTGGGCCAGGGCTCGTCCAGGTGGCCGTTGGACAGCGCGAACACGCCCCCTTCCAGCCGGGTGGGCGATGCCCGCGCGCTGCTGAGCCACCAGCAGTCGCCATGGGCAAAGTCGGCGGCGATCAGGTTGAAACCGTTGTGGCCGGTGAGCGCGGTCCGCACCCAGAAGCGGTCGGGGCTGGCGGTGGTGGTCAGCCAGTCGGGGATGATCGCGCCGCGCGTGGGGGCCTGCGGATCGTGGCGCGACGGGTCACGGATGTTGGTCAGCAGCCCGAGTCGGCCCGCAGCCGTCAGCCCGAACCAGGTGCCGCCTGCGCTCAGATCACGGCCCGAAAGGACTTCCGTGTCGCTGCCCGGGCGTGTCCACCAGCCCAGGCGCGCCGTGGACCGTTCGAAGAATTCGTCGCGGTTGGCAGCGAGGACCAGCGGAAAGCGCCGGCTGTGGTCAAGGGCGAGGGCGGCAAGGCACATCAGAGGACACCGCGGACAGGCAGTGAGGCAAAGACTTCGACATGCCGAGGCCCCACGCGCACGCTCGGCCAAGGCAGCAACATTTCACAAATATGGGCCACGGTCGGCGCGTCAAGCCCCCCTGGCTGGCGATGGATTTCCATCCAAGTGAGCATTTCATCACGATCTTCCAGGCGCTGAAGCCATCGACTCTCCAGCGTTGGGAACCGTTGCCGCAGTGTCTCGTGCGCGGCGGCCATCTCGGTCCGGGCCTGCCCGCTGTCTGCATGTCGCACGCGGTAGTAGATGTACAGTTCTCCGTGGTGTTCGCCATCCTCGGCGCAGGTCATGGTCATGCGGTTTCGGCATCGTGTGGCAGGGCGTACGGCAGCGGCAGCATCTGGAGCGCAGGACCATCCGGCTGCCCCAGATGCAACCCGCCGCTGCGGGTCACCGCGATCTTGAGTTCCACCAGCGCCAGGTGGCGCGTGCCGTCGATGGCCGTCCGAGCGACCACACCGGCTGGCTGGGCCGGGTCCTCGCTCCAGAACACTTCCTGCGCCGGTGCCATGGCGGCTTCCCCCGACAGCAGAAAGGCACGCCGCTTCAGCTTGCCCAGATAGTGGCTCCGCGCCACGATCTCCTGGCCCGGGTAGCAGCCTTTCTTGAAATCGACGCCGCCGACCAGCTCGTAATTGAGCATCTGTGGCACGAACTGCCCGGACGTCGCGGCCACGACCGGCACGACGCCCGAACGCACTTCCAGTCGCTGCCACTGCGCCGCATCCAGCGCGGGCAGGGCGGCGAGCACCATCTGCGCTTGCACTGCGGGGCCGATCCACAGCCAGCGGTCGGTTGCCGCGTCGCCCAGACCGCTGTCGGGCAGGCGGATCACCACCGCGCCGTTCTGGTCCAGCTTGTCCCAGGCGTGCGCTGGTGCATCCGCGCCGAGCCAGGCTGCCGCCGGAGCGCCGACCAGACCGAGTACGGTCAGCTCTGGGCTGGCGTCGGACAAGCGGGCCTTGGCGCGCATCACGAACATCGACAGCCGCTTGAGCGTTGGCGCCAGCACGTCGGCGCTGCAGGCCAGCCAGTACTCGTCGGTGCCTGCGCGGGCGTAGATGAAGCTGGCCAGCATGCGACCCTGCGGCGTGCAATAGGCCCCCAGGCGTGCATGCGTCAGGTCGAGGTGGCTGACGTCGTTGCTGAGCTGTCCGTGCAGGAAGGTCGCCGCATCGGTTCCGATGGCGCGGATGACGCCCCAGTCCGGCAAAGCGCACGCGCCGCTGGAATGGAGTTCAGCGGATTGGTCAGGAAATGCAGTGGTCGTGTCCATCCGCTCATTATCATCAGCACCATGCAACCTTGTGACTTCACGCTCTGATGACCCCGGGTCGACGTTCCTCGCCGCGCCGGGTCACGCTCTGGCTGGGCAGTGGTCTGCTGTTGCTGGCCATGCTGCTGGCTGGCTGCTACTGGTGGATCCAGCACCCGATGGGCGGCCCCGAGGCGCCGATCGACCTGGAGGTGGAGTCCGGCGAGCCCGCGCGGCAGGTGGCGCAGGCCACCGCCGACGCCGGCATGCTGGTGTCGCCGTGGATGCTCTACCAGTGGTTCCGCTGGTCCGGTCAGTCGCGGCAGATCCGTGCCGGCAGCTACGAGATCCAGCCCGGCACCTCGCCGGCGCAGCTGCTGCGCAAGCTCGTCGACGGCGACCAATCGCTGGCCCGACTGCGCCTGATCGAAGGCTGGACCTTCCGCCAGATCCGCGCGGAGCTGGCCCGCACGTCGACACTGCGTGCCGAGTCCGCGGCGCTGTCCGACGGAGAACTCATGTCGGCCCTCGGCTCACCCGGGCTGTTGCCGGAAGGGCGCTTCTTTCCCGACACCTACAGCTATGCCAAGGGCAGCAGCGACCTGGCCGTGCTGCGCCGTGCCCATGCCGCGATGCGCAAGCGGGTCGAGATGGCCTGGAGTCAGCGCGAGGCCGACAGTCCGCTGATGTCCCCGGACGAGCTGCTCACGCTGGCGTCCATTGTCGAGAAGGAAACCGGCCGGGCCGAAGACCGGCCGATGGTCGCCAGCGTGTTTGTCAACCGGCTGCGCGTGCGCATGCCGCTGCAGACCGACCCGACCGTGATCTATGGACTCGGCGAGCGCTTCGATGGCAACCTGCACCGCAAGGATCTGCAGACCGACACGCCCTACAACACCTACACCCGCGCCGGCCTGCCACCCACGCCGATCGCGATGCCGGGGCGTGACTCGCTGATGGCCGCGGTCCGGCCCGCCAGCAGCAAGGCGCTGTACTTCGTTGCACGCGGCGACGGCACCAGCCAGTTCAGCGAGACGCTGGCCGACCATAATCGGGCCGTCGACAAATACCAGCGCAAGGTCGCACGTTGAGCCCAGTCCAGTTCCCTCCCAGCCCCGCCGGCTGCTTCATCACCACCGAAGGCATCGACGGCGCAGGCAAGACCACCCAGATCGACCGCATCGCCGCCCGCTGGCGAGCGGCCGGCCACGACATCGTGCGCACCCGGGAGCCGGGCGGCACGCCGCTGGCCGAGGCCCTGCGCGTGCTGCTGCTGTCGCGCGAGATGGACCCACTCACCGAGGCGCTGCTGGTCTTCGCCGCCCGGCGCGACCACCTGCGCACGGTGATCGAGCCGGCGCTGGCCCGCGGCGCGGTGGTGCTGTGCGACCGCTACACGGATGCGACGTTCGCCTACCAGGGCGGCGGTCGGGGCTTCGACCTGGGCATGCTCACCCAGCTCGAAACCTGGGTGCAGGCCGGGCGCCAGCCGGACCTGACGTTGTGGTTCGACCTGCGCCCGGAGGAAGCGGCCCGCCGCCGCGCAGGCGCGCGGGCACCGGACCGCTTCGAGGCCGAGCAACTCGCGTTCTTCGAGGCCGTGCGCGCCGGCTACGCGCAGCGCTTCGCGGCCGACGGCCCGCACGGGACGCGCGTGGCGCGGCTGGACGCGGAGCAGCCGCCGCAGGCGGTGGCCGCGCAGATCGACGCCGTGCTGCAGGCGCGCGGATGGTGAGCGCGGCGCTGCCCT
>NZ_JBFPGY010000308.1:0-6449 GCF_041083715.1 Sphaerotilus sp. | reverse complement strand
CCCGAATTCCAGACTGCCACGCTCGCTCAATGGGCCAAGGCGGCTGCCAAGTCCGCTCCGGGCGGGCAGGTCGATGCACTCGACTGGGTGACGCCCGACGGCATCACCGTCAAGCCGCTCTACACCGCCGAAGATGTCCAGGGCCTGCCGTACACCAACACGCTGCCTGGCTTCGAGCCTTTCCTGCGCGGCCCGCAGGCGACGATGTACGCGGTGCGCCCGTGGACCATCCGCCAGTACGCCGGCTTCTCGACTGCCGAGGAATCGAACGCGTTCTACCGCAAGGCGCTGGCTGCCGGCGGGCAGGGCGTGTCGGTCGCGTTCGACCTGGCGACACACCGCGGCTATGACTCCGACCACCCGCGTGTGACGGGCGACGTGGGCAAGGCCGGCGTGGCGATCGACTCGGTCGAGGACATGAAGATCCTCTTCAACGAGATCCCGCTCGACAAGGTGAGCGTGTCCATGACGATGAACGGCGCCGTGCTGCCGGTGCTGGCGGGCTACGTCGTGGCGGCGGAAGAGCAGGGCGTCTCGCAGGACAAGCTCTCGGGGACCATCCAGAACGACATCCTCAAGGAGTTCATGGTCCGCAACACCTACATCTACCCGCCCGAGCCGTCGATGAAGATCATCGGCGACATCATCGAGTACACGGCGGCGCACATGCCGAAGTTCAACTCGATCTCGATCAGCGGCTACCACATGCAGGAAGCGGGTGCGAACCAGGCGCTGGAACTCGCCTTCACGCTCGCCGACGGCAAGGAGTACGTCAAGACCGCCATCGCCAAGGGCATGGACGTGGACGCCTTTGCCGGTCGGCTGTCGTTCTTCTGGGCGATCGGCATGAACTTCTATCTGGAGATCGCCAAGATGCGGGCGGCGCGTCTGCTGTGGTGCCGGATCATGAAGGGCTTCGACGCGAAGAACCCCAAGAGCCTGATGCTGCGCACGCACTGCCAGACCTCGGGCTGGTCGCTGACCGAGCAGGACCCGTACAACAACATCGTGCGCACGACGGTCGAGGCCATGGCCGCGGTCTTCGGCGGCACGCAGTCGCTGCATACCAACGCGCTCGACGAGGCCATCGCGCTGCCGACGGCGTTCTCCTCGCGCATCGCCCGCAACACGCAGCTCATCATCCAGGAAGAGACCCACATCACCAGCGTGGTCGACCCGTGGGCGGGCTCCTACATGATGGAGTCGCTGACCCAGGACATGGCCGACAAGGCCTGGGCCATCATCGAGGAAGTCGAGGCGATGGGCGGCATGACCAAGGCGGTGGACTCCGGCTGGGCCAAGCTGAAGATCGAGGCGAGTGCGGCCGAGAAGCAGGCGCGCATCGACTCCGGCAAGGATGTCATCGTCGGCGTCAACAAGTACAAGCTCGCCAAGGAAGACCCGATCGACATCCTCGACGTGGACAACGTCATGGTGCGCGACGGCCAGATCGCCCGGCTGCAGCAGATCCGCGCGACCCGCGACACGGCTGCCGTGCAGGCCGCGCTGACCGCGATGACCGACGCTGCCCGCGCCGGCACCGGCAACCTGCTCGACCTGGCGATCCAGGCGGTGCGTCTGCGCGCCACGGTGGGCGAGATCAGCGATGCGCTCGAAGCCGTCTACGGCCGCCACCGCGCCGATATCCAGAAGGTGACCGGCGTCTATGCAGCGGCCTACGATTCGGCCGAAGGCTGGGAAAAGCTGCAGACCGAGATCGCCGATTTCGCCGAGACCTACGGCCGCCGCCCCCGCGTGATGATCGCCAAGCTCGGCCAGGACGGGCATGACCGAGGCGCCAAGGTGGTGGCGACGGCCTACGCCGATCTCGGCTTCGACGTGGACATGGGTCCGCTGTTCCAGACGCCGGAAGAGTGCGCCCGCCAGGCCATCGAGAACGACGTGCATGCCGTGGGCGTGTCGACGCTGGCCGCCGGGCACAAGACGCTGGTGCCGGCCATCATCGCCGAGCTGAAGAAGCAGGGCGCGGACGACATCATCGTGTTCGTCGGCGGCGTGATTCCGCAACAGGATTACGATGTTCTGTTCGACGCCGGCGTGAAGGGGATCTACGGTCCCGGCACGCCGATTCCGGCCTCGGCCAAGGATGTTCTGGAGCAGATACGCGCCCATGTGTCCGCGGCCTGAGGTACCCCCTCAGACACACCGGTCACCATGAATCCTTCCACCGCTGCTGCACCCCGACTCCAACTCACGCCCGCGGGCGAAGGCGATTTCGAGGCGCTGCTGGCGCTGCGGATGGCGGCGATGCGGGAGAGCCTGACCCGGCTGGGACATTTCGATCCGCAACGGGCGCGCGAGCGCCTGAGCCGCGGCTACAACCCGGCGCACACCCGGCACATCCTGCGCGATGGTGAGCTGGTGGGGTTCGTGGTGGTGATTCCCCGGCCGCATGACCTGCTGCTGGACCACCTCTACATCCACCCCGGCGCGCAGGGCGAAGGCATCGGTGCCTGGGTGATGCGCCAGGTGCTGGCCGAGGCGGATGTGGCCGCCATGCCGATGTCGGTCACCGCGCTCAAGCACACCGACGCGACCCGTTTCTACCAGCGCCACGGCTTCATCCTGGAAGCCGAAGGCGAATGGGACCTCTACTTCCGCCGCCCGGCCCACCCGCCGAGCGACTCCGATTGACGATGATGGCCATGACCGGCCACAACCGGCGATGACTGAAGACTTCTCCCACCTGCCGGCCACCGAGCAGGCGCTGGCCGCTGGCATCGTCGGCGACCAGCCCGCGGTGCAGCGGCGCGCGATGGCCAAGGCAATCACGCTGCTGGAATCGACCCGGCCGGACCACCGCCTGCGTGCCGATGCGCTGCTGAACGCCTTGCTGCCGCACACCGGCCACTCGTTCCGGCTGGGCATCTCGGGTGTGCCGGGCGTGGGGAAGTCCACCTTCATCGAGGCCCTCGGGCTCCACCTCATCGGCCAGGGGCACCGGGTGGCGGTGCTGGCCGTCGATCCGTCGTCGAGCGTCTCGGGTGGTTCGATCCTGGGCGACAAGACCCGCATGGAGCAGCTCTCCGTGCATCCGAACGCCTACATCCGCCCCAGCCCGTCGTCGGGCACGCTCGGCGGCGTGGCCGAGAAGACGCGCGAGGCGATGCTGATCGCGGAAGCCGCCCGCTACGACGTGGTCATCATCGAGACGGTCGGCGTCGGCCAGAGCGAGACGGCGGTGTCCGGCATGACCGACATGTTCTGCCTGCTGCAACTGCCCAACGCAGGCGACGACCTGCAGGCGATCAAGAAAGGCGTGATGGAGCTGGCCGATCTGATCGTCATCAACAAGGCCGACATCGACCCCAACGCCGCCACCCGTGCCCGCGCCCAGATCACCAGCGCGCTGCGCCTGCTCGGCATGCACCAGCACCATGGCGGCGGACACGGCACCCACGGTGATCCGCACGGCCATGGCGGCGACCTGCTGTGGCAACCGCAGGTGATCCAGCTCAGTGCGCTCAAGGGCGCCGGGCTGGACGAGTTCTGGACCGCGGTCAGCCGCTTCCGCGCACTGCAGGCCGCCAGCGGCCGGCTCGACCAGCGCCGCCAGCAGCAGAGCCTGGCGTGGATGTGGGAGCGCATCGAGGCTGGCTTGCGCGCGCGTTTCCGGGCCCATCCCGGTGTGCGCGGCCAGCTCGCCGACACCACCGAACAGGTCCGCGGAGGCCGGCTGGCCGCGTCCGTCGCCGCACGCCGCCTGCTTGACCTGCTGAACTGATTTCCCTGTCGCACGACCCGATTCCTGACCCGATTTCCGACCTGATCACCGAGGAGATGCTCCATGCATGACATCCAACAGATGCTCGAAGCCAAGCGCGCCAAGGCCCGCCTCGGCGGTGGGCAAAAACGCATCGACGCCCAGCACAGCAAGGGCAAGCTGACCGCCCGCGAGCGGCTCGAACTCCTGTTCGACGAAGGGACCTTCGAGGAGTGGGACATGTTCGTCGAGCACCGCTGTGCCGACTTCGGCATGGCCGACAACAAGATTCCCGGTGACGGCGTCGTGATCGGCTACGGCATGATCAACGGCCGCCTGGCCTTCTCGTTCAGCCAGGACTTCACCGTCTTCGGCGGCGCGCTCTCCGAGGCCCACGCCGAGAAGATCTGCAAGGTGATGGACCAGGCGATGAAGGTCGGCGCCCCGGTGATCGGCCTGAACGACTCGGGTGGTGCGCGCATCCAGGAGGGCGTGGCCTCCCTGGGCGGCTATGCCGAGGTGTTCCAGCGCAACGTGATGGCTTCGGGCGTGGTGCCGCAGATCTCGATGATCATGGGCCCGTGCGCGGGGGGCGCGGTGTACTCGCCGTCGATGACCGACTTCATCTTCATGGTGAAGGACTCGTCCTACATGTTCGTCACCGGCCCGGAGGTCGTGAAGACCGTGACGCACGAGGAAGTCACGGCCGAGGAACTGGGCGGCGCGATCACGCACACGACCAGGAGTGGTGTGGCCGACGTGGCCTTCGACAACGACGTGGAGGCGCTGCTGATGCTGCGCCGCTTCTTCAACTACCTGCCGCTGAACAACCGCGAGAAGCCGCCCGTGCGCCCGAGCGGTGATCCGGCCGCGCGACTGGACTACTCGCTCGACACCCTGGTGCCGGAGAACGCGAACAAGCCGTACGACATGAAGGAGCTGATCCTGAAGGTCGTCGATGACGGCGACTTCTTCGAGATCCAGCCCGATTACGCCAAGAACATCGTCATCGGCTTCGCCCGCATGGAAGGCCAGACGATCGGCATCGTCGCCAACAACCCGCAGGTGCTGGCCGGCTGCCTGGACATCAAGTCGTCCATCAAGGCCGCGCGCTTCGTGCGCTTCTGCGATGCGTTCAACATCCCCGTGGTCACCTTCGTCGACGTGCCCGGCTTCATGCCCGGCACCTCGCAGGAGTGGAGCGGCATCATCAAGCACGGCGCCAAGCTGCTCTACGCCTATGCCGAGTGCACCGTGCCGAAGGTCACCGTCATCACCCGCAAGGCCTATGGCGGTGCCTATGACGTGATGTCGTCCAAGCACCTGCGCGGCGACGTGAACTTCTCGTGGCCGAACGCCGAGATCGCGGTGATGGGCGCCAAGGGCGCCGTCGAGATCATCTTCCGCGAGGACAAGGGTGATCCGGCCAAGCTGGCCGCCAAGGAAGCCGAGTACAAGGCCCGCTTCGCCAACCCGTTCGTGGCCGGCGCACGCGGCTTCATCGACGACGTCATCCAGCCGCACGAGACCCGCAAGCGCATCTGCCGCTCGCTCGTGATGCTCAAGGACAAGAAGCTGGACAACCCGTGGCGCAAGCACGGGAACATCCCGCTGTGATGGGCCGGCAAGGAGAAAACAACATGTTCACCAAGATCCTGATCGCCAACCGCGGCGAAATCGCCTGCCGCGTCATCCAGACCGCCCGCAAGATGGGCATCAAGACCGTCGCGGTCTACTCCGAGGCCGACAAGGAAGCGCGCCACGTCGAGCTGGCCGACGAGGCCGTGCTGATCGGCCCGGCGCCGTCGCGCGAGTCCTACCTGGTCGCCGACAAGATCATCGCCGCGTGCAAGGCCACCGGCGCGCAGGCCGTCCACCCCGGCTACGGCTTCCTGTCCGAGAACGCCGCGTTCGCGCAGCGCCTCGAAGAGGAGGGCATCGCCTTCATCGGCCCGAAGCACTACTCCATCGCGGCCATGGGCGACAAGATCGCCTCGAAGAAGCTGGCGCTGGAAGCCCGGGTCAACACCATCCCCGGCTACAACAACGCCATCGACACGCCCGAGCAGGCGGTCGAGATCGCCAAGGGCATCGGCTACCCGGTGATGATCAAGGCGTCGGCGGGCGGCGGCGGCAAGGGCCTGCGCGTCGCGTTCAACGACAAGGAAGCCTTCGAAGGCTTCAGCTCGTGCCGCAACGAAGCGCGCAACAGCTTCGGCGACGACCGTGTCTTCATCGAGAAGTACGTGCTGGAGCCGCGCCACATCGAGATCCAGGTGCTCGGCGACAGCCACGGCAACGTGCTGTACCTGAACGAGCGCGAGTGCTCGATCCAGCGCCGCCACCAGAAGGTCATCGAAGAGGCGCCGTCGCCCTTCATCAGCGACGCCACCCGCAAGGCGATGGGCGAGCAGGCCGTGGCGCTGGCCAAGGCGGTGAACTACCAGTCGGCCGGCACGGTCGAGTTCGTGGTCGGCAAGGACCAGGACTTCTACTTCCTGGAGATGAACACCCGCCTGCAGGTGGAGCACCCGGTGACCGAGTGCATCACCGGGCTGGACCTGGTCGAGCAGATGATCCGCGTCGCCGCGGGCGAGAAGCTCGCGTTCACGCAGGCCGACATCAAGCGCGAAGGCTGGGCGATCGAGTGCCGCATCAACGCGGAAGACCCGTTCCGCAGCTTCCTGCCCTCGACCGGTCGCCTGGTGCGTTACGCGCCGCCGGC
>NZ_JBFPGY010000307.1:0-6459 GCF_041083715.1 Sphaerotilus sp. | reverse complement strand
TGCCGGACCAGCCCGCCCCGGTGGCCGCACCCAAGGCCGAACCGGCGCCGGTCGCTGTCGCGCCGGCACCGGTGGTGGCGCCTGCTCCGGCGGTGCCGGCACCGGAAGCCGTGGCTGCCGGCACCGGTTTCTTCGGCTGGATGAAGCGCCTGTTCGGCGTTGCTCCGGCGCCGGTCCCGGCCCCGGTGGCCGTGCCTGCAGCCCCCGTGGTCGATGCGCCGGTGGACGGCAAGACCGACAAGCCTGCCGACAAGACCGAAGGCCGTGGCGAGCGCAACGGCGAACGCCGTGGCGGACGCGAGGGTGGTCGCGAAGGTGGACGAGACGGCAACCGCCGCGACGGTCGCCGTGGTGAACGTGGTGGTGAACGCAGCAAGCCCGAAGCCGCCGAGCGCACGGGAGAGCGTGCTCCGGCCGAGGCCCGCCCCGAAGGTGGCCGCGGTGGACGCGGTGACCGTTCGCAGGATCGCCGCCCGGCCGAGGCCGTTGCCGAAGCGCCGAGCGGAGGGCGTCCGCCGCGCGAGCGCCGTCCCGCACCCGAAGTGGCCGCGCTGGCCGTCGAGGACGTGCAACCCGGCTTCGAGGACACCGCATCCCCGGCACCCGAAGGTGAAAGCGCCGCGGCCCAGGCCGAGCGCGAAGGCCGTCGCCGTCGCCGTGGTGGCCGTGGCCGCCGTGACCGTGAAGAAGCACGTCCCGGCGAGAACGGTGCCGAGGCCGACGGTGGCGACGCTGCCGCTGCGGTGACCGCTGATGCAGCGCCCGCTGCCGAGCCGGTGGCCGAGGCTGTGGCTGGTGCCGAGGTGCGTGGCGACGAGTCGACCGAGGAGGGCCGCGAGGAAGGTCGTCGCCGTCGCCGTGGCCGTGGTGGTCGCAACCGCGAAGAGGCACAGGCCGACGCGGCTGCCGCCGACGCCGTGGCACCGGTGGCGGAAACCGCTCCGGTGGTTGCCGAGGAGGCCGCACCCGCCGTGGCGGTGGTGGCCGTCGCTGCTGCTGCTGCCGTGGTGACGGACGCGGTCGTGGCGGAAGCCGCTCCGGTGGTGGAGACCCCCGCGGTGGTCGAGCCGGTCGCCGCACCCGTGGCCGAAGTGGCTCCGGTGGCCGTGGCCGCCGTGGTGCCCCAGGCATCCGAAGTGGCCGCGCCCGCCGTGGTGGCCTCCGCGTATGTCCTGCAACTCGACGAACTGGCGGCGGTGGCCCGCAGCGCCGGACTCGAGTGGATCAACAGCGACACCGACAAGGTGCGCGCCGTGCAGGACGCCATTGCCAGCACGCCGGCGCCGGTGCGCCAGCCGCGCGAGCCGCGTCCGGTGGTCGTGGTCGACGAAGGCCCGCTGATCCTGGTCGAGACGCGCCGCGATCTGGCCGGACTGCAGCTGCCGTTCGAGACCACCGACTCCGCGTCCGCCGAAGCCTGACCCGCCAAGGCCCCTGCCTGACCGCGAAGCGCCCCGGCGCTTCGCCCCGACGCCGCCCGGCTCTGTGCCCGGCGGCGTTTTTGCTGGCGGATCAGCATCCGCACCCTGTGCCACATCTGTCCGCTCGATTGTTCGACCATGCCCGACCCGATTTCGATCGCTCCCTCGCTTGCCCCGGCATTCGTTCTGCTGGACGACGCCAGCGCTCCTGCCGACATGGCCGCGAGTCGGCTGTTCACGGGCTGGCTCGGGGAACACTGCTGTGCAGATCCGGCCGAGCTGGACACCGTCTGGTCCGCTGCCATGGCCGATTGGACACAGGGCGTGCATCTGGTGCTGCTGGCCGACTACGAATGGGGCGTCCGTCTGGCAGGGCTGGCGGCGCCACCCGGCGCCCTGCGCCTGTTGCGCTTTGCGCACTGCGAGCGACTCGCACGCGACGGCGTGGACGCGTGGCTGGCGCGGCAGGAAGGTGCGCAGGCACCGGCCCCGGCCGGGGTATTCGGCCTGACGCCGGACGATGACGAGGCGACCTACACCGCCGCCATCGGCGAGATCCACGCCCGCATCCGCGCTGGCGAGACCTACCAGGTCAACCACACGCAGCGCCTGCGTGGCCGCAGTGTCGGCACGCCGCTGGCGCTGTACCGGCGTTTGCGGGCGGCGCAACCGGTGCCGTTCGGCGCACTGATCGCCCTGCCGCAGGACCGCTGGGTGCTGTCCTGTTCGCCCGAGCTGTTCGTGCACCACCACGCGGGGCGCCTCGTCACCCGTCCCATGAAGGGCACCGCCCCGCGCCATGCCGACCTGGCTGCCGACCAGGCCAGCGCCGACTGGCTGGCCCGTGACGTGAAGAACCGCGCCGAGAACCTGATGATCGTCGACCTGCTGCGCAACGATCTCGGCCGGCTGGCCACGGTCGGCAGCGTGCGCGTGCCGGCGCTGTTCGCGGTCGAACCGTACCGGACGGTGTTCCAGATGACCTCGACCATTGAGGCGGATCTGCCGCCCGCCACCGACCTGCCGGACGTGCTGCGGGCGGTGTTTCCCTGCGGCTCGATCACCGGCGCGCCCAAGCGCCAGACGATGTCGGTCATCGGCCGGCTCGAATCCTCGCCCCGCGGGCTCTACACCGGCGCGATCGGCTGGCTGGATGCACCAGACGCCGCCGACCACGCGGCCGGGCGGGTGATGGGGGACTTCTGCCTGTCGGTGGCGATCCGCACGCTGGACGTTGGCGCGGCCGACCCATGCGATGGCACGCGGGCGGTGGTGCTGGGTGTGGGTGGCGGCATCGTGCTGGACTCGGAGGTGGCGTCGGAGGCGGCGGAGTGCCGGCACAAGGTCCGTTTCCTGACGGGCACCGATCCCGGCTTCACGCTGTTCGAGACGATGCGGGTCGAGGGCCGGCAGGTGTGTCGCTTCGAGGCCCATCTGGCTCGCCTGCTCGGCAGCGCCGCGGCACTCGGCTTCACCGCGACCGCGGCCGCTGTGCAAGCCGCGGTGGCCGAGGCGGTGCAGGCCTTTCCGACAGAGGCGACCCAGGTGCACCGCCTGCGGATCGACCTGTCGCATGGTGGCGGGCTGGTTTGCCGATCGGGTGTGCTTGCGCCATGGCCGGACGGACCGGTGCGCCTGCTCGCGCCGCAGGGCCGCGTGCCCGTGCAGGACGCCGCGTTGCTGTCACACAAGACCTCCCTGCGCGCAACCTACGACGCCGCGGTGCGCGAGGCCGAGGCACTCGGCGCGTTCGACCGTCTGTTCGTCGATGCGCGTGGTGCCCTGACCGAAGGCGGGCGCAGCACCTTGCTGGTGAAACTGGACGGGCGCTGGTACACGCCGCCGGGATCGGCCGGTGTGCTGCCGGGCGTGATGCGGTCCGCGCTGATGGCGGATCCGGTCTGGCAGGTGTCCGAGCGGGTGCTCTGGCCCGCCGATCTGGACCGGGCCGAGGCGCTGGCGGTCTGCAACGCGCTGCGCGGGGTGCTGCCAGCGGTGCTCGTTCCGATCTGAGACCTGGGCGCATCAGTTACCCCGATCCTCACCGAAAGAGTGTTAAAGAAGTCACAAGTGCCGATACATTACTCGGCATCACGAAGACAGGCGCTGTGCAGTGCTGCGGTCCGGGTGGGCCGTGGTGGCTCGCGATGGCGAAGAGGAGACGCGATGTCGAGGCGATGGTGGAGTTGCCCGGTCTGCACCGTGCTGGGCCTGGCTGGTCTGGCTCTGCTGGTGTGGCTGTTGATCGGACGCGGGGATGGCCAGGCGGATGCAGTGCGCCAGCGCACCGCAGCGGACGCTGCCCAGGTCCTCGGTGCGGCGGGGTTTCCCTGGGCGGGCCTGCAGATCGACAACGAGGTCGGTCGCATCGTCGGCGAAGCGCCATCACCCGCCCAGCGCGCGGCGGCCTATGCCGCGGCCAGCACTGCGCTGCGGCCCATGATGGGCGTGCCCGGCGTGTTCGCCCGGCTGGAGGACGACCAGACGTCCCCTGCACCGACCTTGCCGGCTCCCGCCCTGGTGGTGGCTGCGGCCTCCCGCGCCCCGGTGGCGGCCTCCGGTCCGCTGTCGGCCGAGGACTGCCAAGTCGCGATGGCGCAGGTACTGGAAGCCCGGCAGATCCGCTTCAAGCTGGCGTCGGCCGAACTGGATCCTTCCAGCGTGCCCTTGCTGGAGCAGCTGCACACGCTGTCCATGCGCTGTCCGCAGGCCCGCATGCGCGTGGACGGCCACACCGACGCCCAGGGCGACGCCGCCGCGAACATGCGCCTGTCGCAGCGTCGCGCGCAGGCGGTGGTCGATGCGCTGGTCCGGCGTGGTGTGCCGGTGAGCCGGTTGCAGGCACAGGGCTTCGGCCAAGAGCGCCTGCTGGACCAGGGCCGTACGCCCGAGGCCCACGAGCGCAACCGCCGCATCGAGTTCCATCTGGCGTCCAAGGCGCCCTGAGTTGCGGCCGAGCGCCGACAGGCCGGCACCCACACCAACAAACACCGCGGAGAGATCACCATGTACCTGTTGAGCCAGTTGTGGCTGTACCTCCTGCTGGCCTGCCTGGCCGGCCTGGCGCTCGGACTGCTGCTGAACCGTTTCTGCCAGCAGCGCCGCCATGCCACGGAACTCGCTGCACTGCAGGACCGTCTGGACGCGCTCGACGCCGAACACCGCCAGACCAGCGCGCGCGCGCTGGCGTTGAGCGCCAGCGTCGATGAACACCACGCGGCGCGCCAGGAGCTGGGTGCAGAGGTCGCGTCGCTGCAAGGGCGCCTCGACGCGCTGCAGACCGCCTATGAATCGCGCATCACGCTGCTCAACACCGAGACCAGCCGCGCGGCGCACCTGTCCGACCAGCTGGCCGATCTGCAGACCCGCCATGCCGCACTGGAGGCCGCCCACCGCACGGCGCTTTCCACACAGGCCGACGTGGCCAGGGAGGCTGACGAGTCCCTGCTGGCGGCCCGGTCCGAGTGCGATGCCCAGGCCGCCGGCCAGTCCGCTGCCCAGCTGCGCGAGCAGGCCTTGCAGCAAGAGCTGGCCCAGTCGCAGTCACGCAGCCAGGAGCTGGAGACCGAGCTGCGCGCCCTGCGCGTGACACTGGCCGAGAACGACGAACAGCTCGCCACGCTGAGCGCCCGCCTGCAGACCGAACGCGACCAGCAGCAGCAGGCCCAGGCCCGCATCGCCGAACTGGCCGCGCTGGTGCCGCCGCCCGTGCCAGCGGTGCCCGCAGTCGTGCGGCCGGCGGTGTCGGACGCGGCGAGCCTGACGGGGGCCGAGCTGGAGCGGCTGGTGCTGGCGGCGGGTGCCGGACAGCAGCCTGCGCCCGTCGAGCTGGACCACCAGCGCCCCGATGACCTGAAGAGCATCGACGGCATCGGTCCGGTCAACGAACGCTGGCTGCACGCACAGGGTGTGCGCTACTTCTGGCAGATCGCGAGCTGGTCGCCGGCCGAACTGGCGTGGGTGGCGAACCACCTGCCCAACTTCGGTTCGCGCGTCTACCGCGAGAACTGGATCGCGCAGGCGGCGCGGTTGGCTGCCCGGCCGTCGATGGGCTGACGACCTGGGTGCGGCGGCGCAGGAGAGGGGTCAGCCGCCCAGCCGCTCCAGCGCCCGCAGGTAGGGCGCGTGGTGCACCAGGTCGTCCCAGGGGATCGGCGGCGTCTGGGGCAGCAGCGCCAGTCGCCGAGCCTCGCTGTCGGGGCTGGTCTGCCACTCGCCGCGCTCCAGCGCCGCCGCCAGGCCGTCGAGCAGGTCATCGACCGCCTTGCCGCCGTCGAGCGACTGGTTGCACAGCAGCACCATGTCGCAGCCCGCTGCCAGCGCGAGCACCGCCGCTTCGGCGTAGCACAGCACGGCACCGTTCTTCACGCCCGGCACACGCCGCGCGCCCTCCATGCTCAGGTCGTCGCTGAACACGACGCCGGTGAAGCCGAGCCGCTCGCGCAGGATGTCGTTCAGCCAGCGCGTCGAGTAGCCTGCCGGGCGCTTGTCCACCTTCGGGTAGACCACATGGGCCGGCATCACGCTGGTCAGGCTGGTCGAGAGCCATTCGTACGGCCGGGCGTCGTCCGCAAGGATGGCGGTGAGCGTGCGTTCGTCCTTGGGTGCGGCGACGTGGCTGTCGGCCTCCGCCCAGCCGTGGCCGGGGAAGTGCTTGCCGCAGTTGGCCATCCCGGCCTGCAGCAGGCCGTGCATCAGGCTGCGTGCCAGCGTGCCGACCACGCGCGGGTCGCGGTGGAAAGCGCGGCTGCCGATCACGCCGCTGCGGCCGTGGTCGAGGTCGAGCACGGGCGTGAAGCTCAGGTCCACGCCGCAGGCGCGCAGCTCGGCGGCCAGGATGTAGCCGGCGGCGGTCGCCATGTCGCAGGCGGTCATGGCGCCGTGGCCGGGGCCATGGCGGCCGTCGTCCAACCAGCGCTCGCCGAGCGTGCGCATCGCGGGCAGGTGGGTGAACCCGTCGGTGCGGAAGCGCTGCACGCGGCCGCCTTCGTGGTCCACGCTGACCACCACGTCCGGGCGGACGGCCTTGATGTCGGCG
>NZ_JBFPGY010000306.1:0-6466 GCF_041083715.1 Sphaerotilus sp. | reverse complement strand
GCCGTGATGCGTGTCCAGCAGGCCAGCACCTCCTCCTTGCGGTAGAGCGCCGGGTTGACGTGCTTGTGCGCCGGATCGCCCAGGATCTCCCAGCGGCCGGCGGCGTTGCACCGGGACCAGTGCGGCGCGAGCCAGTCGGCGAAGTCGGCGCGCAGCAGCGGGTTGTTCTTCATCAGCCGGGCGGCGACGGCATCGAGGCTGTCGTAGTCGCGCAGCGGGGAGGGTTCGCGCAGCTGGTCGAGCCACTGCGCGTAGCGGCGCGGGGCCTGGTCGGGTGTGCTCTGCGGCAGGCCGAAGCCTTCGAGGTTGACGAGCCGGCGGACGCGCTCCGGGCGGATGCCGGCGTACATCATCACGACGTTGCCGCCCATGCTGTGGCCGACCAGGTCGATCGGCGGCGCGGCCTGCAGCCCGAGGCCGGGCGAGCAGAGCAGGGCGTCGAGGTCCCCGAGGTAGTCGGGGAACCAGTAGGTGTCGGTGCCGGGGGCTGCGGCGGTCCGGCCGAAGCCGCGCCAGTCCGGGGCGATCACGTAGCGCGGTGGGCCACCCGCTTCGCCCAGTGCGTCCAGCGCGTCGACGACGAACTGGAACGACGCCCCCACGTCCATCCAGCCATGCACCAGCACCAGCGGCGGCGTCTCGGGCGTGACCATCGACGGGTCGCCCCAGGCCATCGCGTGGTAGCGCAGGCCGCGGATCGGCACGAACAGCGAGCGCGCGGCGCGGCGTGGGGTGTACGGTGCAGCGGGAAAGGAGGGCGTCGTCATGCCCTCACTCTACGGGACGTGGCGGATCCTGGAAGTCACCGGCGCGATAGGTCAGCACCAGCGTGTCGCGCCAGCCGGCGGCGCCGTCGGGCTGGATCGGCGTGCTTTCGTGGACCACGCGCGGGTCGTCGAGCAGCAGCGCGCTCCACGGCTGGTCGAGCGTGAAGCGCACGCCATGCGGGCCGTCGGCCTGGAACACGCGCGTCTCGCCGCCCAGCACGCCTTCGCGCGCCACGAGCAGCACGGCGACGAAGTTGACGCCATCACGGTGCGCGCCTTCGGGTGTCGGGCGGCCGACGCCGCCGGTGGTGTCGATGCGGAAGGGGTGGGCCTCGATGAACCAGCGGCCGTCGAACGGGGGTTCGCTGGTGGTGTCGTGCGCGGCGGCGGCGAAGACCTCGCCCAGGTGCTGCACGACGGCGAGGAAGGCGGACGAGGCTGCCATCGCCGGGTCGAGCGGTGCGAAGTCGCGCAGCATGCCGCCGTGCAGCGCGTTGTAGGTGGTCGGCTGCCAGTGCGGACGGTGTGGCACGGCGGCCAGCGTGCCGGTGCGGGTGTCCTGCACGAAGCTGCCGTGGCGGCGGCGGCGGTAGCGGCCGCCATCCTTCAGGTGCTGGTCGGGCGGCAGGTCGTGCCAGAACGGGTCGAGGGCGTGCAGCGCATCGAGCGGGACGCCAGTGGTCGCAGTCAGCGCGTCGGGCGCCAGGCGCACGAAGCCCTGGGCACGCAGGTGGGCGGCGGCGTGGGCGCTCTCGGGGCCGGTCAGCGCGTCGGGATGGGCGAAGGTGGGGAGCATCCGGTCATTCTGCCTTGGCCGCCGCGGGCTGCCATTGCGCCAGCACCATCGCCGCGCAGATCAGCAGCGCCCCCAGCCAGCCGCGCAGACCGAGCTGTTCGTTCAGCATCACCCAGCCGCCGAGCGCCGAGAACAGCCCCTCGCTGCTGTAGATCACCGCCGCGTGCGAGGCGACGGCGTCGCGCTGCGCGATGACCTGCAGCGTGTAGGCCACGCCGATCGACAGCACGCCGCCCCAGGCGATGGCGCCGCCTGCGTGCAGCAGGCCGTCGGCGGTGACCGTCTCGCGCCCGAGCGCGACCGCCAGCGACAGCACGCCGGCCACCAGGTACTGCAGCACCGACAGCCGCAGCGGATCGTGCCGGCGCGCGAAATGGCCGACGAGCAGCATGTGTGCCGCCCACATCAGCGCACCGCCCAGTTGCAGCCAGTCGCCGGCCGCGATGGTGGCATCGGCCTGCACGCTCAGCAGGTACATGCCGGCCGTGGCGATGGTGACAGCGGTCCAGGCCTGGCGCGACACGGTGGCTCCGCCCAGCCGCATCAGCACCGGCACCAGCACGACATACAGGCCCGTGATGAAGCCGGCGTTGCTGACCGAAGTGCCCAGCAGCCCGACCTGCTGCAGGTTGATCGCCCCGAACAGCACGACGCCCAGCAGCGCGCCCGCGCCCGGCACGCCCGTGCTCGGATGCAGCGGCACCGACGCGAACGGCCCGCCGCGCCACCACCACAGCGGCCCGACCAGCGCGGCTCCCAGCAGCATCCGGGCGGCGGTGTAGGTGAACGGTCCCACCGTGTCCATGCCCA
Organism: Sphaerotilus sp.; assembly: GCF_041083715.1. Classification (GTDB taxonomy): domain Bacteria; phylum Pseudomonadota; class Gammaproteobacteria; order Burkholderiales; family Burkholderiaceae_C; genus Sphaerotilus. The sequence goes on along the minus strand of NZ_JBFPGY010000306.1, from coordinate 4,093 downwards.
TCTGCTGCGCGACGAAGGTCGAGCCCCAGATGGCGGCGGTGAGCAGCATGAGCAGGTCGGTGCGCAGCGCGGAACGGGTGGCCGGCACCGCGGCAGTGGCCGCGGTGGAAAGCGAAGAAACAGTCATCCCCCTAAGATAGCCGATCCATCCAGCCGACCCTGTCCAGGAGACACCCCGCATGCAATCCGTCACCCTCGGCCGCAGCGATCTGCGCGTCACTCCGATCTGCCTCGGCACGATGACCTTCGGCGAGCAGGTCGACGAGCCGACCGCCCACGCCATCCTCGACCGTGCGCTCGAACTCGGCATCGACTTCATCGACACCGCCGAGATGTACGCCGTGCCGCCGCGGCGCGAGACCTTCAACAAGACCGAAACCATCCTTGGCAACTGGTTCGCCGCCCGGCCCGAGGCACGGCAGAAGGTGGTGCTCGCGACCAAGGTGGCCGGCCCGTCGCGTGGCATGCCGTGGATCCGTGGTGGCAGCGCCGACCTGACACCGGACGACATCGTGGCCGCCTGCGAGGGCAGCCTGCGCCGCCTGCAGACCGACGTGATCGACCTGTACCAGATCCACTGGCCGGTGCGTGCGGTGCCGGCCTTCGGCGCCACCTATTACGACCCGACCCGCCGCGACCAGCCCGCCAGCAGCATCGAGGCCCAGCTCGAAGCGCTGCAGCGCCTCGTGCGCGACGGCAAGGTGCGCGCGGTGGGCGTGTCCAACGAGACCCCCTACGGCGTGTGCGAGTTCATCCACGCCGCCGAGCGCGCCGGCCTGCCGCGCATTGCCACGGTGCAGAACGCCTACTGCCTCGTCAACCGTGTGCCCGACAACGGCCTGGACGAAGCCATGCACCGCCACGACGTGTCGCTGCTGGCCTACTCGCCGCTGGGCTTCGGGCTGCTGACGGGCAAGTACGACACAGTGGGTTTTCATGACCCGCAGCAACAGCCCGGGCGGCTGGCGCTGTTCGCGAGCATGCAGAAGCAGCGCTGGGCGCGCCCAGAGGCGCTCGACGCTGCCCGTGCCTACAACGCGCTGGCCCGCGAGCACGGCCTGACGCCGACGCAGCTGGCACTGGCCTTCTGCTACCGGCGCTGGACGGTGGCGAGCACCATCATCGGCGTGACCAGCGTGGCGCAGCTCGAAGAGAACGTGGCGGCGTGGGACGTGCAGCTCAGTCCGGAACTGCTGGCGCAGATCGACGCGCTGCGCCGCCGCTACGGCGATCCGGCGATCTGACGCCGGAAGGTCAGCCGCCCAGCGCCGCCGTGACCCGCAGCGGGTCGAAGCCAAGCTGGCGCTGGCCGCGCACCAGCAGCGTCGGTGTGCCGGAAGCGCCCAGGCGCTTGTAGTCGGCCATGCACGCCGCGTCGCGCTCGATCAGGCATTCCTCGAAGGGGATGCGGTGTTCGGTCAGGTACTGCCGCGCCTTCATGCAGAAGATGCAGCTCACCGACGAGAGCATGCGGATGTCGCCAGCGCGTGCGACGGCACGCAGGGCGTCGGCCTGGCCGTCGCGCACCTGGGTCTGCACGACGCGGCCAAGGCCCCAGGCGAGGACGCCGACCAGCAGCACGGCGACGGCGCTGCTCCGGCGCAGGCGTTGCCACAGCGGCGGACGTTCGCTCATCGCACGGCCGCGGTGGCAACGACCTCGATCTTCCAGTCCGGCTTCGCGAGGCGGGCCTGGACGGTGGCCCGCGGCGGAGCGTGGCCGGGCACGACCCAGGCATCCCAGACGGCGTTCATGCCGTCGAAGTCGGCCAGATCGGGCAGGAAGATCTGCACCATCAGCAGCCGGGACTTGTCGCTGCCGGCGCGTTCCAGCAGCCGGTCGACCATCGCCAGCACCTGCGCGGTCTGGCCGCGGATGTCCTGGGTGGCATCGTCCGCCACCTGGCCGGCGAGATAGGCCGTGCCGTTGTGGATGGCCATGTCGGAGAGGCGGGCGCCGACGTCGAAGCGTTGCAGGGTCGTCATGGTGCGGTTCCGTTGTGCGCGGCGGCCGTGTCAGTGGGTCTGCTTGCGGTTTTGCCGTGTGCCGCGCGGAGGCTTGCCTGCCTTGGCCGGACGCGGGGTCGCGGCTTTTGCGGCCTCGGCCACCGGGGGCGCCGGGGCCTTCTGGCCGATGCGGCTTTCGGTGCCCTTCATCAGCTTGCTGATGTTGGCGCCATGCCGCCAGATCAGCAGCAGGCACATCACCACGATCGCCAGCGTCGCGGTGGACGGACCCCACACGATGGTCTGGATCGCAGGGGCGGCCACCGCCGCGACCAGCGCCGCGAGCGAGGAGTAGCGCGACCCGTAGGCCACCAGCCCCCACACCACCAGTGTCGCCAGCCCGAGCCAGACGTTGAATCCCAGCAGCACGCCGGCCGCCGTGGCCACGCCCTTGCCACCCTGGAAGCGGAAGAACACTGGCCAGAGGTGACCGAGGAACGCGGCCAGCCCGACCAGCGCCGCCGTGCCTTCGCCGAAGCCGATCCGGTCGCCGAACAGCTGCACCAGCAGCACGGGGAGCAGCCCCTTGACTGCATCGAACACCAGCGTGAGCACGGCGGCCTTCTTGTTGCCCGAGCGCAGCACATTGGTGGCGCCGGGGTTGCCCGAGCCGTAGCTGCGCGGGTCGTCCAGACCCATGGACTTGCTGATGATGACGGCGAACGAAAGCGAGCCGATGAGGTAGGCGGCCACGACGGCCACCACGATCCAGAGCGTGGTCATGGGTTGTGCGAGAGGGAGCTGGGGGACAGTCTGCCAGTGTAAGCCGCCTGTGCGGCCACTCCCACCGGGTCAGGCCCGGGCGGGCTCCGCTGCCTGCACCGGGACGGCGCCCAGTGTGGACGTCAGCACCGCCGGCGCCATGCCGACCAGGTAGCCGCGCCGACCGCCATTGATGTAGATGCGCTCGGCATCGAGCACGGTCGACTCCACATACACCGGCACCGCCTTGCGAAAACCGAACGGCGACGTGCCGCCGACCAGAAAACCGCTGTGGCGCTGCGCGACCTCGGGCTTGCAGGGCTCGACCTTCTTGGCGCCGATCTGGCGCGCGAGGTTCTTGGTGCTGACCTGCCGATCACCGTGCATCAGGATGACCAGCGGTCGGGCGTCCTGGTCCTGCATCACCAGCGTCTTGACGACGGCATGCTCGTCCACGCCGAGCTGGCGGGCGGACTCGGCCGTGCCGCCGTGGTCGACGTAGTCGTAGGGGTGCTCGGTGTAGGCGACGCCGTGGGCCTTGAGGAACTGCGTCGCGGGCGTCTCGCTGACGTGGACGGGCTTCTTCGCCATGCCGATCTCAGCGCCTCACGCCAGACCGAGTGCCGCCAGATCCCCCCGGCCGACGCGGATCACCACCGGCTCGCCCTGGCTCAGGTCGATCACCGAGGTCGGCTCGGCCGGGCAGGCGCCGGAATCGACCACGGCCTGGATCAGGTGGTCGTAGCGCGCGCGGATCTCTTCGGCGTCGTTGAGCGGCTCGGTCTCGCCACGCGGGATCAGCGTGGTGCACAGCAGTGGCTGGCCGAGCAGGCCGAGCAGCTCCTGCGTGACCACGTGGTCCGGCACGCGCAGGCCGATGGTGCGCCGCGACGGGTGTGAGACGCGGCGCGGCACTTCCTTGGTCGCCTCCAGGATGAAGGTGTAGGGGCCGGGGGTCGCGCTCTTGAGCAGGCGGTACTGCTTGTTGTCCACCTTGGCATAGCTCGCCAGCTCCGACAGGTCGCGGCACAGCAGCGTCAGGTGGTGCTTGTCGTCCACGCCGCGGGCACGGCGCAGTGCATCGACGGCCGCCTTGTCGTCGAGGTGGCACACCAGCGCGTAGCTGGAGTCGGTCGGGATCGCCGCGACGCCGCCGGCGGCCAGGATCGCGACGGCCTGGCGGAGCAGGCGCGGCTGGGGGTTGTCGGGGTGGACTTCGAAGTGCTGGGCGGCCATGGCAGGGCGGGAAGGTGGATCAGACCGGGTGCGTGATGCGCTCGGCGAGCAGTTCCCACACAGGGGTCAGTTGGGTGGGCAGGCGGGGCAGCTTGCCCAGGTCGGTGCGGCTTTCGGCGGGCGAATGGAAGTCGCTGCCGCGCGAGGCC
>NZ_JBFPGY010000305.1:0-6445 GCF_041083715.1 Sphaerotilus sp. | reverse complement strand
CCACCCCGCTGACCTTCGATGCCACCGGCACCGCCAGCGCCGCCCTGCTCTACGCGGACGTCGGCCAGGTCCAGATCACCGGCACCTACACCGGCAGCGTCGCCAGCAGCGACACCGGCCTGGCGATGACCGGCAGCACCAGCTTCATCGCCTCACCGGCCTCGTTCGAGTTCACCGTCTACCCGACGGGCACGACCCGGGCCGGCAGCGCCTTCTCCGTCACGCTGCGCGCCCGCAACAGCGCCGGTAACACGGCACCCAACTTCGGCCGCGAATCGCCGACGGCGCAGACCCCGGCCATCACCATCGTCAAGGCCGCCCCCACCGGCACGGGCAGCAGCAGCGGCACCTTCTCTGGCAGCCTCGGCAGTTTCAGCAGCGGCAGCGCCAGCGCCAGCAACCTCGTGTGGAGCGAGGTCGGCCGCATCGACCTGAAGGCAGATCTGGCCAGCTACCTCGGCACCGGCACCGCCGTCACCGGCAGCACCGGATCCGCCGGCACCGCGCTCGGCCGTTTCATCCCGCACCATTTCGATGTCACCGCCACGCCGACGTGCGGCAGCTTCAGCTACGCAGGCCAGCCATTCACCGTGAGCCTCATGGCGATGAACGGCCTGGGCACGCCGACCCGCACCGTCAACTACGACGGCAGCGGCGCGCTCAGTCCCGCCTTCGCGCAGGCAGTGACGCTGTCGGACGCTGCCGCGCTCGGCCTCGGCGGCTTCGGCAGCACGGCCGCGGTCGCGGCCAGCCGCTTCGCCACGGGCGTCGCCTCGGTCACCGGCGTGGCCTACAGCTACACCAGCAAGACCAGTGCCCCGGGCAGCCTGACCCTGCGCGCCACCGACGTCGACGGCGTCAGCTCCAGCGGCGCGCTGGAGCCGACCATGCCGCTGCGCAGCGGGCGGCTCTGGCTGTCGAACGTCTATGGCTCGGAAAAGACGGCGCTGCAACTGCCTGTGCAGGCCCAGTACTGGACCGGCAAGACCTGGGCGCTCAACAGCGCGGACAGCTGCACCACCGCACCGGCGGCGTCGGTCGTGCGCTCCGGCTACCTCAACTACCAGGGCAGTGCCACCGCAGCGTGGACCACCACGCCCGGCACGCTGGCCATCCTCGGCGGCAACGGCACGGTCAGCCTGTCCGCACCGACGCCATCGGGCAGCACCGGCAGCGTCGATCTGGCCCTGAACCTCGGCAGCACGACCACCGATGCGAGCTGCCTGACCAGCCACCCAGCCAGCACCGGTGCGGGACTGCCCTGGCTGCGCGGCCGCAACGGCAGCTGCGCCAGCACCTGGGACCGCGATCCGGCCGCCCGCGCCAGCTTCGGCGTCGCCAGCCCAGAGACCCGCAAGACCGTGCATGTGCGCGAGCTGTACTGATCTGCACGGACTCCCCGATGACCTTGCACCGCCCTGCCCTCTGCCCCGACACCGGTTCCCGTGCCCGGGGGTTCACGCTGCCGGAGCTGCTGGGGGTGATCGTGCTGACCTCCGTGCTGGCGGTGTTCGCGATGCCGAGCCTGGACAGCGTCTTCGGCTTCCGCGACGAGGCCTGGCGCGGCGAGCTGATCGCCGCGCTGCGCAACGCCCGCCAGACCGCCGTCGCCCACCGCCGGCTGGTCTGCGTGAACATCGCCACCGGCGGTGTCAGCCTGCGCATCGCCGCGGCCAATCCGGCCAGCGCCTGCTCCGATCCACTCGTCGGCCCCGACGGCCAGAGCGTCTACGCCACCGGCAGCGGCACGGCCACCACGCTCAGCCCCGCCGGCACGGTCTATTTCCAGCCCAGCGGCCGCGCCACCACCGACGCGGCCGGCGCCACCAGTGCCAGCTGGCAGATCAGCATCACCGGCCAGACCGCCATCACCGTGCTCGGAGAGACTGGCCATGTCGAGTAGGCGGCGCACGCGTGGCATGACATTGATCGAGCTGGTCATCGCGATCCTGATCCTCGGGATCGGGCTGGCTGGCGTGCTGCTGGCCTATTCGACCGTCACCCGCGGTTCGTCCGACCCCGTGGTGCGCAAGCAGTTGCTGGCGATCGCCGAAGAGATGCTCGAAGAGATCCAGCTCAAACCGTATGCGCCCGCCACCAATGCCGCCGCAGGCGGTTGCGCGCGCACGACCTGGAACGACCTGATGGACTACAACGGCTACGCCACGAGCAACCAGATCTGCACCATCGACGGCACGCCGATCGCGGCCCTCACGGGCTATTCCATCCACGTGACGGTGCAGGCCGCGACCTTCGGCGGCATCTCGGCAGCCCGGCGCATCGATGTCACCGTCAGCCGCGGCAGCGACCAGTTGACCCTCACCGGCTGGCGCCTGGACTATGCGAGCTGACCACGCACGCAACGCCCAGGGATTCACGCTGCTGGAGCTGCTGCTGGTGATCGTCATCGGCGGGATCATGGCGGCGTCGCTCACCGTGTTCTTCCGCCCTGCCTTCGACAGCTACCTCGCCACCCGCAACCGTGCCGACCTGTCGGCACAGGCCGATGCCGCGCTGCGCCGGCTGGTGGACGAGGTGCGGCTGGCGGTGCCGAATTCCGTGCGCAGCCCCGGCAGCCAGTGTGTCGAGATGGTGCCGACGATGGCCGGCGGGCGCCTGCGCATGGCCGCCGACACCGTCAACGACAGCAGCCCGGGCTGCACCCCGTCGGCCAGCTGCTCCGCGCCGCTGGACACCACCGCACTGACCAGCGCGCTCGACGTGCTCACGCCACTGTCGACCATGCCGGCGCCCGGCGACTGGCTGGTCGTCGGCAACCAGTCGCCCAACGACGTCTACAGCGGCAGCAACCGCGCCGCCATCACCACGATCAGCACGCCGAACCCGGCCTTCGGCCTGGTCCGCCTGGCCATCAATCCGACGCAGTTCCCGCTCGGCTACGACGGCGGCCGCTTCAGCGTGGTCAGCGCCGGCCAGCAGGCGGTCTTCTACGTCTGCAGTGGTGCGGACGGCACGCTCGACGCCAGCGGCACGGCCCGCGGCACCCTGGTGCGCCTGTCCGGCTACGGCTTCAACGCCAGCTACCCGAGCGCCTGTCCGTCGGTCGTGGGAGGACAGACCGTGCTCACCGGTCTGAGCCACTGCACCATCACCTACGACCCCAACCAGGGCGCGACGCAGCAGAACGGCTTCGTCTACCTGCAGCTCGACCTGACCCGGCGCAACGAAAGCGTGTCGCTGGTCGTCGGCGCCCACGTGTCGAACGTGCCATGAACAACACGCATCCTCGTGCATCCGGTGGTTTCGGCGCCATTGCGGCGATCTTCGTGCTGGTGGTGCTGGCCAGTCTGGCCGCGGCCATCGTGCGGCTCGGACAATCGACCCAGACCGGCTCGGCGCAGGACATCCTGGGCGCACGCGCCTGGGCCACCGCACGCGCCGGCACCGAATGGGGCCTCTACCAGGCGCTCAAGGGCAGCTGGACCACCTGCAGCGGCGCCAGCCAGACGCTGGACCTGACCGCCGACACGGGCATGCGGGTCACCGTGAGCTGCACCTCGAACCTCTACAACGAGGGCGAGAACACCGGCGGCACCGCCCAGACGCTGCGCCTCTACACGGTCAACGCCGTCGCCTGCAACAGCACCAGCTGTCCGGACAATGCCCATGCCATGCAGCCCGGCTACATCGAACGCCGGCGCCAAGTACAGGCAACGCAGTGAGTGCGTCGCGGGCTGCGCTATCGTCACGCCCACGATGAGCGAAACCACCAACCCCTGCCTGCGCTGCGGCGCCTGCTGCGCGAGTTTCCGGGTCGATTTCTCGACCCAGGAGCTGCAATCCTGCGGTGGCTGCGTGCCCGACGGCCTCGCAGCCGAAATCCACGACGGCACTGCCCGCATGCGCGGCACCGACCACGCCAGCCCGCGCTGCGCCGCACTGGTCGGCACGGTGGGCGTGCAGGCCGGCTGCGGCATCTACGAATGGCGGCCTGGCCCCTGCCGGGAATTCGGGATGCTGGCCCCGCTGGGACGCGGAGATGATGCCTGTGGTCGGGCACGCCGCCGGCACGGCATGGCGCCGCTGGATTGACTCACCCCCCGGCGCGCTTGGCCTTCCAGCCCTTGCTGGCGAGCCAGGCGATGACCTTGTCGCAGTGGTCGCCCTGCACCTCGACCACCCCGTCCTTGACCGTGCCGCCGCTGCCGCAGGCGGCCTTGAGTGCCTTGGCCAGCGCGGTCAGCGCCTCGCCGTCCAGACCCAGCCCCTTCACCAGTGTCACGCCCTTGCCAGCCCGGCCCTTGGTCTCGCGCGAGACACGCACGGTGCCATCGGCCGACAGCGAGACTTCGGTGTGGCGCTTGCAGACACACTGGAGCACCGGCTGGCTGCAAGCGGGGCAGATGCGACCGGCGTCGGTGGAGTAGACAAGGCGGGTGGACGAGGGCATGGCACACGGCGGAATGGACGGCCCGGCATCATGCCGCAGGATGCTCAGTTCGACAGGAACAGCGCCGGGTCCACCATCGCCCGGTTCAGGCTGACCGACCAGTGCAGGTGCGGCCCGGTGACACGGCCGGTGGCACCGACGTCGGCGATGCGGTCGCCAGCACGCACCACGTCGCCGACCTTCACATGCACGGCCGAGAGGTGGCAATACATCGTCAGAAGGCCTCCGCCGTGGTCGAGCCAGACGGTGCCACCGTTGAAGAAGTAGTCGCCGACGTCGGCCACGCGCGCCGCTGCAGGGGCCACCACGGGCGTGCCGGTCGGGGCGGCGATGTCCATGCCGCTGTGCGGGTTGCGGGACTGGCCGTTGAAGACACGGCGCAGGCCGAACGAGCTGGAACGCGGACCCGGCACCGGCTGGCGCAGGCGCAGCGTGGCAGGCAGCGGCTCGCTGAAGGTGGCGATGACTTCGGCCTGGTGCGCTCGCTCACGCTCGTGGCGGGCGAGGTTTTCGGCGGTGAGTTCGACGTGCTTCGGCGCGACACTCAGACGCTGCTCGGCATAGCGCATCGGCTCGATGACGAAGGACTGGCGTTGGGCGGCCGCACCCTCGCGCCGCACGGTGACCTCGTCGGCCCCGGCCTGGGCGCTCAGTGGCAATCCGACCACCGCCATCCACTCGATCGGATCGCCCACCACCAGCACGGGCACACCCGCATGACGCACTTGTGGCGGCTGGTTCGACGGCCCGAGCGACAAGGTGATCACGCCACCGGGCACGGCACGCGCGGTCGGCAGATCGGGTGCAGCCACGGCCAGCGCCGGCGCCATGAGGACAGCGGCCAGCACGGCCGCGGACAGGGTGGTGTTCATTGCGGCATCATGCCGCAGCACCAGGCCAGTCGGTGAGCAGGTCGTCCACGTCCTCGCGCAACCGGCCGATGACCGCCAGCAGCGCCGGGTCGTCCATCTGCTTCGGCCCGACCGAGTAGCGGCCGGCCAGCGCCGCGAGCAGGTCTTCGGGCGCGAGGTCGTTCATCGGGGCGTTCCTGTGGCGGAGGCCCGGCGGCGGGCACCCATCTCGGCGCCCATGTCAGCCAGCGACGCCGCATCCAGCAACGCCCGGGCCATCGGGTAGGCGCGCCCCTCCTCGCGCGCGATGTGGTCGGCGTAAAGCGCGGTGAACTCGGCCAGCGACTCGGGTCGCGGGAACACGGTCGAGACCGGCAGCGCCTCGGACCATTGTTCAAGCGGCACGCGCAGCACGGCCCAGAGCGCCTCCATCCGGCGGTGTTCGGCGATCAGTTGCGCAGCCAGCGCGCGCTGGTCAGGGTCGCCGCTGGCCAGCAGCGGCGGCAGGACATGCAGTTCCTCGTCCTGGTGGTGGTGGGGTGCGGCGAGGTCGAAATAGCGCAGCACGTCGCGCGCTGCGCTGCGGGAGTCCTCGTCATGGCCATGTCCGCGAACATGCGCCACCAGTCGCTCCAGCAGCGACAGACTGCGCTCGACGCGGTCGTGGCAGGCATGGAGCATCTCGAACGGCTGGTCGAAGCCGACGGCGGGAGAGGCGAAACCAGGGAGCGAAGCAGCGGCGGTCATGGAGACAACAGGGGATTCGGTTTCACAGCGGCCAGACCTGCTTGGTCAGCGCCACCGACACGATGTAGAGCAGCACGGCCAGCGCCGCCAGCCAGGCGGCCAGCCGGATGCCGCGCGTGCGACCCCGCTTGAGCGCCACGGTGCCCAGGCCGACGTAGACCGGCAGCGCGCCGATCTTGGCCAGCAGCCAGGGCTGGTCCAGCGGGTTGACCCGTCCGACCACCAGCATGCCGATCGCCGCCGACAGCAGGACGGTGTCGACGACATGCGACAGTACCCGTGCCCAGCGCGCCCGCAGCGCCTCGGAGCGCCACAGCATCAGCAGGCCGCGCACGAGGAACAGCGCGGCACTCAGGCCGACGCAGGTGAGGTGCAGGTGCTTGAAAACGAGGTAGCTCATCCGGCTGGATGATAGAGGCCGAGTGTCCAGTGTCGC
>NZ_JBFPGY010000304.1:0-6491 GCF_041083715.1 Sphaerotilus sp. | reverse complement strand
AGCCTCGTCACGCTGACGCTGACGGCGCAGGACCTCAAGAACGTGCTGGAGCAGCAGTTCGCCGGCTGCCGTGGGCAGGCCGCAGCGGCCACGCGGATCATGGTCCCGTCGAGCGGCTTCAAGTACACCTGGGACGGTGCCAAGGCCTGCGACGCCCGCATCAGCAGCGTCACGCTGACCCGCAACGGGGCGACCGAGACCCTGGTCGATGCGACCGGCAAGGTGCTGGCGCCGACCAAGGCCTACCGCGTCACGGTCAACAACTTCATGGCCACGGGTGGCGACGGCTTCACCACGTTCCTGAACGGCACGCAAGCCCTGGGCGGCGCGCAGGACATCGATGCGCTGACCGCGTTCATGGCTGGCTACAAGGCGCCCGCTGCACCGTACACCCGCGGCGCCAGTCCGAATGATCTGGGCAGCGTGCGTGTCCAGCGCACCGGGGGCACGTCCTGCCCGACCGGCGCGGCCACCAACCCGTGACGCGGCGCGCTGGCTGGCGGATGGGGTTGGTGCTGGCGCTGACGGGGAGCCTGCCGGTGCTGGCGGCGACAGACAACCCCGAGCGCGCGGCCCTGCTCGCCGAGGGCGAGGCCGCGCTGTCGCACGGCCAGGTGGACCAGGCGCTGCGCCGCTTCGAGCGCGCCGCGGCGATGGCGCACGCGGCCGACACCGAGCTGGCGCTGGTGCGCACCTGGCTGCAGGCGGGCCAGTACCGGCAGGCCACCGCGTTCAGCGCCCACACCGCGGGGGCGCATCAGCGGGTGGTGGAGGGCGCCGTGCTCTACGCATGGCTGCTGTCGATCGGCGGTCAGCAGGATGCGGCGCGGCGCCTGCTCGACCAGGCGGTGGAGCGCTTTCCGGCCGAACCGATGCTGCCCGCCACGCGCCGGCTGCTGGACGATCCGCTGGCTGCGCCTGCGGTGGCGCTGCCGGCCGTGCGGTTGGCGCCCTGGAGCACGGGCGCCCGTGTGCCCAAGGGCGCCCAGGTGGTGGCCAGCGGCGTGCTGATCGACCAGGGGCGCCACGCGCTGGTGCCGCTGGCGGCGCTGGAGGGCGGCGCGCGCCTGCTGGTGCGTGATGGCCTGGGCCGCACGACGGGTGCGCGGCTGTTGCGGGGGGACCGCGGGCTGGGTGTGGCGCTGCTGGCGCTGCAGCCGGCGCTGACCTTGCACAGCCTGCCGGTGGCGCTGGGCGACACGCCGGTCGAGCTGCCGCTGCCGGCGGCTGCGCCGCGGGATCCGTTCCCGGGCAGTCCGGCGCACGCGGTCGAGTTCACGCCGTCGCACCGTGCCGATCCGGCGTGGCCGCGGCTGCGCAGTGGCTTCCACGGGGCACCCGAGGGCGTGTCGGGCGAGCGCCGGCTGGGCATCGAGATGCCGGCCGGGCCGCGTGGCGGGCCGGTGCTGAATGCGGCAGGGCAGTGGACCGGGCTGGCGCTGCCGGGGCGCGGCGGCACGGACCACCTGGTACCGGTGTCGCGGCTGCGGACCGCTTTTGTCGACATGCTGGGCGCGGGGCCGGGCCCTGGCGCCGCAGCCACTTCGGGGCCTGTGCCGCCGCAGGTGGCGGTGGACGAGGTCTACGAAGGCGCGCTGCGCATGACGCTGCAGGTGATCCGCACCCGCTGATGCACTCAGCGGGGGGCGGTGCGTGCGGCGGCCATCCGCGTGCCGAAGGTGATCAGCAGCAGCACGCCAGCCCAGCTCAGCACCTGCAGCCCGCTGGGCTGCGCGTCATAGCCGACCATCGCGTGCAGCAGCGTGCCGAGCGCCGACTCGTTGCTCAGCAGCCGGGAGCTGTCCCAGGCGGGTTCGCTCCAGCGCTCGACCAGACCGGCCTGCGCCAGCGACCGGGCGAGCTGGCTGGCGATGGCCGCAGCCAGCAGCGCGATCAGCACATTGGTCACCGCGAACAGCCGCTGTGTCGGGATGCGCGACAGTCCGGCGTAGAGCATCGCACCGGTTGCCACGCCGCCGAGCAGACCCAGCCCGGTGCCGCCGAGCACCTCGGCCAGCCCCATGTCCGAACCAGCAGCCGTGCCACTGACGAAGAGCACCGTCTCGGCACCCTCGCGCAGCACGCTGAGCGCCACCACCACCAGCAACGCCCAGGCCGGCCGCTCGCCGCTGCCCACGGACCGGCCGAGCTGCTGCGCTTCGAACGCCATCTCTCGGCCATGGGTCGAGACCCAGATGCAGTGCCACAGCAGCATCACCAGCGCGACGGCGAGGATGCCGACGTTGAGCAGGTCCTGCCCGATGCCGTCCGCCCAGTGCGCGATCTGTCCGGCCAGCGCGGCCAGCAGCACCGCCCCCAGCACGCCCAGCGACACCCCGCCCGCCAGCCAGCGCCCGCGCTGCGCCATCGTCTGCGTCGCCGCCGCGATGATGCCGACGAACAGCGCCGCTTCGAGCGACTCCCGGAACACGATCAGCGCAGCAGCGAGCATGGCCGTCCGTCTCCGCTCATTCGACGATGACGACGCCGCGGGCGGTGGCCTCGTGGTATTCGCCGTAGAACGGGTAGCGGCCGGGCTGCAGCGGACCGATCAGCACCGGCACCTTGGCGCCGCCCGGGATGACCTTCTCGCGCTTGAGCGACTTGCTCTCGAACTCCTCGGGCGACTTGTCCTGGTTGTCGACGACCAGCTTCACGCGCTGGCCGGCGGGCACCTTCAGCTCGGCCGGATCGAAGCGGTGGTCGCGGATGACCAGCGTCAGCTCGATGTCGGCCGCACGGGCCGGCAGCGCCAGCAGGCTGGCCGCGAGGCCGGTGGTGCCCAGCAGGCAGAGGAGAGCAGTGCGGCGGGTCCACGCATTCAGCGACATGTTCAGTCCCAGGTAGGAAGGGGGAAGACGATGTCGTGAATGTAATAAGAATTGTTCTCGTTTGCAAGTCCACCGACATCAACTGGAATCGGTCTGGTAATCGAGGACCAGTACCTCCTCCAGCAGCGGCTGCAGCCGCGCGACAAACGCCTGGTGTGCTGGGTGCGGCAGATAGTGGTCGCGGCCGGCTGCATCGTCGAAGGTCAGCAGGAAGGCGTGCGTGTAACCGCGGGCCAGCCCTTCGGGGCTGACATCGGTGCCCGACTCGAGGGCGCGCACGGTGCCGATCGCCGTGCGCAGTGCGTGGAACGCCGCGGTGATGTCGGCGATGGCCGCCGGCGGGGTGTCTGGCTTGAACTGGAGCAGCACGAGGTGGCGCAGCATGTGGACAACCCTGTTGATCACTTCGTGTCTGTCAGGCGCCGAGGCCGCGCAGCACGTCCCAGCAGGCGCCCATCGTGTGGTAGTCCGTCTTGCCGGCGGGGCTCTTCTCGTCGGAGTAGGCGCGGCTGTCGGGCGTGCGGATGCGGTACCAGGCGCCATGGGCATGGTCGACCATGTGCGCCCAGCTGTAGGCCCAGATCCGGTCGTACCACTGCCAGACCGCGGCGTCGCCCGTGCGCACCGCCAGCAGCGCGGCGGCAGCGAAGCTCTCGGCCTGGACCCAGAAGTACTTGTCCGCGTCGCACACCTCGCCGCCCGGCGCGAAGCCGTACACGAGGCCACCGTGTGTGTGGTCCCAGCCGTGGCGCATGGCGGTGTCGAAGAAGTGCCGGGCGGTCGGCACGATCCACGCTGGCACCTCGGCGCCGGGCGTGCCCTGCAGGTGGACCTCCAGTTGCAGCAGCAGCTTGGCCCACTCGGTGAGGTGGCCGGTCTGGAAGCCCCAGGGGCGGAAGATGTTGGTCTTGTCGTCGCGGTTGTAGTCGGGATCGACCGACCAGTCGGGGTGGTAGTGCTCCCAGACCAGCCCGCCGGACAGCGCGGCCTGCCGCTGCGTGACCGCGGTGGCCAGCGTCAGGGCGCGGTCGAGGTAGCGCCGGTCCTTGGTCGCGTCGAAGGCGGCGATCATGGCCTCGCAACTGTGCATGTTGGCGTTCTGGCCGCGGTAGGGGCCGACCTGCCAGTCCGGTGTGGCCTCGTCGGCGTAGAGGCCGTGCGCGGGCTCCCAGAAACGCTGCTCCATCAGGTCGAAGGTCGCGTCCAGCCCGGCGCGGGCCTCGTCGATGCCGGCCATCAGCGCATGGGCATGGGCCAGCAGCACGAAGGCGAGGCCGTAGCAGTGGTTCGTGCCGTCCTGCACCGTCGCGGCGCGGCGCTCGCCGTCCCAGTCCAACTGCCACGCATAACCGCCCTGGGGCTGCGCGTGGGCGTCGTGCAGGAAGCGCAGGCCGTGGCGTGCCGCGGCCTGGTACGCCGGATCGCCGAAGCGTCGGTAGGCCATCGCGTGGTTGAAGACGAAGCGCGTGCTGCTGACGAGGTGGCGCGTGCGGCGGTCGTAGACGGTGCCGTCGTCCTTGAAGAAGTGGAAGAAACCACCCGTCGGATCGAGGCAGCGGCCGTCGTAGAACGCCAGCGTGTGGCGGATGTGGCCGAGCAGGAACCCGGGCGTGCGGAAGGCGGGATCGGCCACTGCGGTCATGGTCACGGCGCAAGCCCCATCTGCTGCAGCCCGAGCGGGCTGAGATCGGCCGGCGTGGCGCGGCCGGGGAAGTCGAGTTCGTAGTCTTCGGGGGCGAAGTCCGGGCTGCTGCGGCCGGCGAGGAAGGCCGCGGCCTGCCGCTCGGCGAAGCGGGCATTCTTGTCGCACCAGGGCGCCGCGCCGATGTAGATGACGTTGCTGTAGCCGCTGCCGGTGTGCTGGTTCTCGACGGCATGGATGATGTCCGAGTGCCACCAGACGGTGTCGCCCGGCTGCACTTCGGGGATCGACACCAGGCCGGCGAGCAGTTCCGGGTGCCACTGCATCGACGCGCCGAGTGCGCGGCCGGGCTGCGCGCCGCACAGGTCGCCTTCAGGCACATCGGGCTGCAGCGCCCGCAGCAGCATCCACGGCATCGTGCGCGCGATCGGCACCAGCTTGAGCGTGCCGTCGCCCGGCCCCTGGCGGGTCAGCGCAGTCCAGCCCTGGAAGGTGCGGAAGGCGGAACACACGGCGGGCGAGGGGATCTCCTTCGTCTGCGTGCGGCCCTCGCCGTCGAAGGGGTCGAACGCCAGCGGGTCGCCCTGCAGCACCTCGCGGTAGAGGTGGCGGAAGCTCGGCTCGCACCAGCGCTCGACCGAGCCGCCGTCCGAGTGCGGCGACAGGCCGAGGGTCGAGTCCCCGGCCTCGCGGCGGCGGATGCGGTCGGCGTAGTTGAACTGGCGATCGGGGTCGAAGAACCGGGCGCCGTCCTTCTCGAAGGTCCACAGCCGGTTCAGCCACGAACGGGTCACGGCCAGGTTCGGGTGCTGGCGGGCCTGCATCTGCGGCCTGGACCAGTAGAGGCTGAAGATCTGCGGCCGGCCGGCGGCCAGCGCGCTGAAGTACTTGTCGAGACCCGCCTTGTCCTGCATGCGCAGCAGGTAGCCGACCGCGTCGATGTAGCGCACCACCTCGTCGTTCCATTCGGCGATCTGCGCCGGGTCGAACACGCCACGGATCACCGCGCAGCCGCGGCGGTGGACGCGTGCGACTTCGGCGGGCGAGACCCGGCCGGCGGCGATGTCGGCGTAGGCGATCTCGGGCACGGCGTGGCCGCCCGCCATCTCGCTGCGGATGGCCGAGACCTCGTCGTTCAGGGCCTCGGTCAGGCGGGCGTAGCGGCCGGCGAGGTTGGGCACTTCGGCGCGCAGCTGGCGCTGGCTGGCGCGCACGGCGCCGGGGATGTCGTTCATCCAGGCTTCCATGGGGAAAGCTCCTTCGTGAAAGGGGTGTGGTACCGCTCAGTCGATCTGCTGCGACTGGCCGCTGGCGCCGCTGGCCAGACCCGCCAGGGCCACGGCCATCGAGCGCTCGCCGTCCACCCCGGTGGCCAGCGGCGCGCCTTGGCCGGCACAGGCCCGCACGAAGGCGTCGCAGCCCACCTCGTACAGGTCCACGGTCGGCACCGGGATCTCGCGTTCGCCCGCGCTGTCGCGCAGCCACAGCCGCCCGCTGCCCGCCTGCGTCAGCGAGCCCTCGGCGTAGAGCGTGCCTTCGGTGCCGAGCACGTGCAGCCGGGTCGCGGCGTGCTGGGCCACGAAGGATTCGTGGGTCTGCGCCAGCACGCCGCCGTCGAACTCGATCAGGCTCATCGCGCTGTCCTCGACCCGGCCCTGGCCGAGGCCCTGCTGGCGGGTCACGGTGGTGATGCGCCGCGGCTCGGCCTGCAGCAGGAAGCGCAGCAGATCGGCATCGTGCACGAGGATGTCGAGCACCACACCGCCGCCGGCGCCGGGGGCATCGAGCCGCCAGCCCTGCAGGTGCGGCGGCAGGTAGACCGCGTGCGAGACCTGCACGCCGTGGACGCGGCCGATCGTGCCGGCTTCGATCATCCGGCGCACCTGGCCATGCAAGGCCGAGGCGCGCAGATGGTGGTTGGTGGCGAGCACGCGGTCGGCGGCCTGGGCGCGGTCGATCATCTGCGCGGCGTCGGCCAGCGACATCGCCAGCGGCTTCTCGCACAGCACGTGGCAGCC
>NZ_JBFPGY010000303.1:0-6503 GCF_041083715.1 Sphaerotilus sp. | reverse complement strand
CGCCGCTGGCAGGGAACACCGGTTGGCGGACTGGCTGTTTCACCGCATGGCCGAGGCGTCGGATCCGCTGTCGGCGCCGGTGCGTGCGCCCGGTGCGGGACGCGTCGGCGAGTTCGCCGCCTTCGGCCTGGCCGAGCGGAGCGCAGACCGCCATGCCGTGCGCGCCCACCTGGGCCACGAGCTGATGCTGCGGCTGCTGGCCCAGCTGCGCTACAACCACTGGCGCGCCGGGCTGGGCTTCGTCGCGCATCCGCGGGCCTCCGGTCACGAGTCACTGACCGAGCTGATGAGCGTCTGGGGCTTGAGCGATGCCCATTTCCAGCTGGCCGTGCCGCTGCCGGAAATCGACGGTGACACGCTGCCGAGCCTGTCGATCGAGCAGGAATGGCAGATGCTGGAGACCCATTTTGTCGGGTTGATCGCGCTGGTGGCACCGTCGCGCCGCATCAACGAGCTGCGCCGGCTCTTCGACCAGGGATTGGCCGAACGCTTCCGAGGCCAGGGGATCGAGGTGGTGTTCGACCAGCCCGACCACACGCTGCGCCGCCGCGCGGTGGTGGTGCGCCAGCGGGTCGAGAACAGCCTGTGGGACGACTGGCGCCAGGGCCGCCGCGCGCTGCACGACTGCGGGCAGCTGCTGGCGGCCGTGCTGGCCGATCTGGCCGACCGCATCGAGCCGCTGCGCCAGGAGCAGCACGGACTGGAGACACAGGCCACCGTGCTGAACCGCCAGCTCGACGCGCTGGAGCAGGCCGCGACCGGCCCGCTCCAGGCCCTCGGGCTGCTGCGCGGCGTGCGCGAGCGTGACCTGTCCGAGGCGACCTTGCTGCTGCGCGAATACGCGCTGGCCCGCACCCGCTCCAGCGCCATCACGCTGAGCCTGCGGTTGCTGGCCGAAGTGCAGTCGCAGCTCACCACGCTGCAGGGCATGGTCGATGGCGGCGAGATGGCCGTGGCGACGCTGGCCGAGGAAACCGATGTCGCCGCCACCGCGACGCTGCCGCCGCTCAACGCGGCCGACGCCGACGGCCGGCTCGATACCCGCGAGCTGCTGGCCCACTGGCGCACCCAGCTCGTCACCCGCGAATCCGTGCAGCGCGAGCACCTGCGCGTGCTGCGGGCAGGGCTGTTCGCCCAGCTGGGCGAACACGCCAATTTCCGTCTCTTCGCGCAGCGCATCGGCGAGCAGGAGACCTGCGATGCCCTGTTGGCCGCCTGCGCGAAGCGCCTCCCGCCTTCGGCCCTGCAGCCGGTGGTGTCGGCCGCCTGGGATGCCTGGGTGATGCGCCTGCACGGCGAATCGGACGCTGCGGCGCGCGACCTCGCCACGCTGCAGACACGCGCCAGCATCGGGCTGGCCTGGTTGCCGGCGGTGGCCGCGGGCCGGGTGGTGCAGAGCGAGCTGCTGCGCGTGCCGGCACCGCCGAAGCCGGAGCCGGTGGAAGCGCCCGACGGGGCGGACGCCGCGTCCGAGGTGACCGAGGACGATCTGGAACTCGATGGCGGGCAGACCGTGGCCCGGCGCCCGGTGACCCGCGTGGTGCCGTCGCTGCCGGGCGTGGCCGAACTGATCCACCGCATCAGCCGTCTGCAGCCGCTGGTACAGGAGCTGCCGGAAGGCCAGGGCGAGCTGGTGCTGCTGCGTGTGGTGCGTGGTCTGCCATTGCAGGCGCTGCCGCGGGTGCAGGAGCTGCACCTGCGCCATGAAGCCCACCGGCTGCAGGCTGGACGCGCGGCGCTCTGGCTGCAACTGGATGACCAGACGGCGCTGCCCGAACTGCTGGCGGCCGACGTGCAGGCGCAGAAGGCCCGCGCCCGCACCGTGGTGCTGCTGGCCGAGGCCTTCGGTCTGCTGCGCGAGGAGACCGACCCCGTCAGCGCCGAGCCGGTGCTGCTGCATGTGCGCCTGGATGACGACGGCTTCGAGCTGGACCGCCTGTGTCTGGGCCGGGGGCCGATCGACGCGGTGGAACAGGCGCGCGAGCGGGTGCTCCACGATCTGCATGACGAAGTGGCGGTGAGGCTGCAGGCGCGCGACATGCAGCAGCCCCTGGTCCAGACCGAACTGCGCGATGCCATGCGCCAGCGCATCGATCTGCTGCGCAACCAGGCGCCACCCGAACAGCGTGACGCCGTCAGTCGCGAATGGAACGAAGCGGCCCGTGCCGCCATGAAATTAGCCAGACAGGAATCCGTGCAATGAGTCGAGGTGTGTGTACCAATCTGCCCGCCGCCTGCAGCCAGGCGGCGGCCCGGGCCGTGTTGCCCTGTCCCGATCAGGACGCCCGCTGCCCCACCTGTGGTGCGGCCTTGCTGCCGGTCGGCGATGGTGCGGCCAAGGGCGTCGGTGCTGCCCGCTGGGCGGCCTCGTCGCTGGCTGTGGCGCTGGCGCTGGGGGTCGGCTGGAACTGGTGGCCCCAACGCGCGCCGGAGGTGACTGCGCAGCCCGCCGAGGCCGCTTCGCCGGCCGCGTTGGTGATGGCGCAGGCCGCCTCGGCGCTCGAATCCGATCCGCCCGGGGTCGGGACTCCCAACGTCTTCGCGATGCACGGCATGGACGCCCTCGGTCCCGTGCTGAGCGGTGAATTGATGGAGACATTCCTGACGCAGGAGGGCCATGTGGAAGTCCACCGCACTCCACCGGATCCGCATGGTGCCGTGCTGGTGTCTGCGCGGCGGCCCGGGGGACTGCGCCAGGACATCCGGCTCGAATTCGACGGCGGCTCTGCCGCCCCGAACGACGCCGGCCTGCGCAGGGTTTCGTCCACCTCCGGCACCGACCTGAAGGACAACCAGGTGCTGGTCGGCATGGACGCGCTGGCGGTGATCGTGCATCCAGACAATCCCATGGACCGTGTCAGTCTTGCGCAGCTGCGGGACCTGCTGTCGGGCCGGGTGGTGGACGGGACCCGTCTCGGCGGCCCCGCCGGCCCGGTCCGGGTGAATGTGCGCAGCGAGTCCAGCGACAGCTGGAACCTGGTCTGGCACCAGGTGCTGGGCGATGCGAGTGCCGGTGCGGATCTGCAACGCCACGAGTCCGACGCGGCGCTGGTCGCAGCGGTCGGTGCCGATGAGCATGCGCTGGGACTGGTGCCGCTGTCGGCGGTCGGCTCGGCCAAGGTGCTGGCAGTGGTCGATTCGATGGGCTCCGTCTGGAAACCCACGCCTGAATCGGTCGCGACCGAACGCTATCCGCTGACGCACCGGCTGGTGATGCAGATGCCGGTCGCGCCGTCGCCGGTGGCGCTGCGTTATGCGCAGTTCCTGGCCGGGCCGGTGGCCCAGATGAAGCTGCGCAGCAGCGGGCTGGCCAGCGCATCGCCGGTGCTGATCGACCAGGCAGCGGCCGGCCCGCTGACGGCTGGCGCGGCCATGAAGCTGCCCAAGGACTATGTCGCGCTGACCCGCGGTGCGCAACTGATGACCGGGCGCATCGGCTTTGCTGCCGAATCGGCGGATCTCGACGCGGTCGCCCACATCGACGTCGATCGTCTGGCGCGCCAGCTCAAGGAGCAGGCGGCGAGCAAACCGGTCTCGGTGATGGTGCTGGGCGTTGCCAATGACCCGGGGGGCTTCTGCTCCAACCGCGCGCTGTCGGACAAGCGTGCGGCCAGCGTGGCCGAGGCGCTGGCTGCGCAGGGCGTGCCGGTTCGTGTCGTGCGCGGTGTCGGCCGCTTCGCGCCCGCGCCCGCGGTCGCTGCGGACGATGCCGCCCGCGACCGCCGGGTCGAGGTCTGGGTGTCCGATGCACCGGTGCATCAGCCGGCGCCGTTCAAGTGCATGCGCGGTACGGGCGGGACCATGAGCTGATCCTTGGCCGGCGTCCGGCATGCTGGCCACCACATGGCACATCCGTGCCATGTGGGTTCTCCATCTCCACCATTTGTTCACGGGGTCCCGTGCTGAAAAAACTCCCGGCCGATCTATGATTTGTCAAATCGGGCAATAAAGCGGTTGGCAGGTCCGTCCTGCTCGACCCGGGTGAGTTCACAGGGGGCATATGCTATTCAATTCGGCAGGTTTTCTGCTGGCGTTCCTGCCAGCAGTGTTGATGATTTATTACGTTCTTCCGCACCGTTCGCAGAATGTATTTCTGGTGGTTGCGAGCTGCTTTTTCTATGGTTGCTGGGATTGGCGTTTTCTGCTGCCGTTGCTGTTCACCACATCCCTTGACTATGCATTGTCCAAGCGCATGGCGGTCGCCACGCTGACCGGAGCGCCGCAAGCCGTGCGCCGCCGACTGATGGCGCTCAGCGTGGTTGCCAATCTGGGGTTGCTCGGATTCTTCAAGTATTTCAACTTCTTTGCCCAGTCGGCTGTGCAGTTGAGCCGCCAGTTCGGTGCCGAGGTCGATCTGCAGGTCTTCGAGATCATCCTGCCGGTCGCGATCTCGTTCTACACGTTCCAGGCGCTGTCCTACACGATCGATGTCTACCGGGGCGAGTTGCACCCGACCGATTCGTTCTGGGATTTCTTTCTCGCTGTTCTGTATTTCCCCCATCTGGTGGCCGGGCCGATCCAGCGCGCTGCCACCTTGTTGCCCCAGATCACCCAGCCACGGGTGATCCGCCGGGACCAAGTGTTCGAGGGGCTCCACCTGATGCTCTGGGGATACTTCAAGAAAATCTATATCGCCGACAACCTGGCGCCGTTCGTGGACGCCGCATTCACCGGCGGGTCGCATCCTTCTGCCGGGACGGTGGTGGTGGGCGTTCTGGCCTTCACGTTCCAGATTTACTGTGATTTCTCGGGCTACACCGATATTGCTCGTGGTGTTGCCAAGCTGATGGGATTTGAATTCGGGCTGAATTTCAATCTGCCCTATTGTGCGGTCAATCCGTCTGATTTCTGGCGGCGCTGGCACATCAGTTTGTCGAGCTGGTTGTCCGATTATCTCTACAAGCCGCTGGGCGGCAGCCGTGTCGGGAGATGGCCCACGTACCGCAATCTGATGCTGACGATGCTTCTCGGGGGCCTGTGGCACGGTGCGGCGTGGAATTACGTGCTCTGGGGGGGCTACCACGGGCTGATCCAAGTGCTGCACCGGGCTGGCGGGCCGTTGCTGGCACGGCTGGGTCGGTCGTTCGAGCGCCTGCCGACGTTGTGGCTGGTGATCCGAATGGGGTGCATGTTTCTGATGACGTGCTACGGCTGGCTGCTGTTCCGTGCCTCGTCGCTGGAGCAGGTCGGGCAGATGACGCTGGCGCTGCTGCAGCCTGCTGGTGCCATGGACTGGGCTGGGCTGGGGCTGGTGGCGCGGCTGGTGGCGCCACTCGTGCTGGTCCAGCTGATGCAGTGGCGCAACCGCGACCTCTACTTCACGCGCCATCTGTGGAGCGGCCCGCCCGCCCGCGTCGTCAGCTATGCCGCGATGGCCTACACCTGTCTGTTCCTGGGTGGCCAACCGCAGTCGTTCGTCTACTTTCAGTTCTGAGTCGCAGGGGCCTGTCATGACGATGTTGTCCACCCTGCACCCGGTTCGGCACTGGCGCCAGACCCGCTGGATACGCTGGATCGGCTATGGCTTGCTGGCCGCTCTGACGTTGGAATTGTGTGCCCGCAGCGAGGACCTGGTCCGCCAGGGGGCTGCGTTCTGGAAGCCGTTTTCCATCGAATCCATCTTCCGCCAAGGCGAGTTCGGCCGCGAAGGGCGTCCCGGGGCCCATTTCGGCAAGTGGCAGATGAACTCGATGGGCTTCCGCAGTCCGGAGCCACGGCCGGGCAAGGTCCGCGTGCTCACTTTTGGTGCCTCGGAGACGTTCGGACTCTATGAGAGTCCGGGCAATGAATATCCCCGCCAGCTCGAGCGGACGCTGCAGCGCCACGGCATGCCGGACGCCGAGGTGGTCAACATCGCGCTGCCGGGTTTGCGCGTCGGTCACGCTGAATATCTGGCACGTGCGGTGCAGGCGCTGCAGCCCACCTGGGTCCTGATCTATCCGACACCGGCCAACTACATCGAAGCCGATGCGTCCTATTGCGGGCGCCATGTGGCACCGCGTGCACCTGTTCCCGAAAAAGCCCTGGAATTGCGCGTGGTCGGCAAGCTGGGCGAGCAGGCCCGGCAGGTGGTTCCGCCAGAGGTGACCACGGCCCTCAAGCGGCTGAGCATCCGTCTGGCCGAGCGCCACGTCGTCCCGGTGGACCAGTTGCCGCAGGCCACGCTCGACCTGTACCGGGACGATGTCGAATGCGCCGTTCGCACGGTCGAGGCACTGGGCACAAAAGTGGTGCTTGCGACGCACGCGACCGTGTTCGGGCCCGATCTGCAGCCCGGCGATGGCCAGATGCTGAGTGCCTGGCGTTCCTACTACCCCGAACTTCGCGAGGCGGGGTTTCTGGACATGGAGCGCCGTGCCAATGAGAGCCTGCGGGCGCTGGCTGCCAGGCGCGGCCTACCGCTGATGGATGCCGCTGCCCAGATTCCGGGTGGGCGGCGCCACTTCGCGGACTTCGTCCACTTCACCGACGAGGGGGCACGCCAGATGAGTGATCTGGCGGCA
>NZ_JBFPGY010000302.1:0-6513 GCF_041083715.1 Sphaerotilus sp. | reverse complement strand
TGCTGGTTGGCCTGTTCCTGCTGCAGCGCCACGGCACCGGCGCT
Source organism: Sphaerotilus sp. (assembly GCF_041083715.1). GTDB lineage: Bacteria > Pseudomonadota > Gammaproteobacteria > Burkholderiales > Burkholderiaceae_C > Sphaerotilus. The sequence goes on along the minus strand of NZ_JBFPGY010000302.1, from coordinate 6,469 downwards.
GTCGGCCGGGTGTTCGGCCCGGTGATCGTGGTGTGGTTCGTGCTGCTGGGCGGCATCGGCCTGGTGCACATCGCCCGCGAGCCAGCGATCCTGGCCGCGCTGAACCCGCTGCAGGCGGTGTCCTTTCTGCATGGACGTGGCTGGCACGTCTTCGCCGCCGTCGGCGCCATCGTGCTGGCCGTCACCGGCGCCGAGGCGCTCTACGCCGACATGGGCCACTTCGGCCGTTTCCCGATCCGGCTGGCCTGGGGCGTGCTGGTCATGCCGGCGCTGGCACTGAACTACCTGGGCCAGGGCGCGCTGCTGATGCGCGACCCGACCGCGGTCGAGAACCCCTTCTACCGCCTGTTTCCGGACAACTGGATCCTGCCCGCCGTGGTGCTGTCGACCGCCGCGACGGTGATCGCCTCGCAGGCGGTGATCTCGGGCGCCTACTCGCTGACGCGACAGGCCATCCAGCTCGGATTCCTGCCGCGCATGCAGGTCCGCCACACCAGCAAGCACGAGATCGGCCAGATCTATGTGCCCCTGGTGAACTGGTCGCTGCTGGTGGCGGTCATCGCCGCGGTGCTGGCCTTCGGCAACTCGTCGGCACTGGCCTCGGCCTACGGCATTGCCGTGACGATGACCATGCTGATCACGACACTGCTGACCTGGTTCGTCGTGCGCCATGCCTGGAAGCTGCCCATGGTGGTCGTGCTGCCGGTGACGCTGGCACTGGTGGCGCTGGACGCGCTGCTGGTGGTGTCGTGTTCGTTGAAGTTCCTGCAGGGCGGCTGGTTCCCGCTGGCGATGGGGCTGACGCTGTTCCTGCTGATGGCGACCTGGGCCCGCGGCCGTACCCTGCTGCTGGACGCGATCCGCGACAACGATCCGCCGTTGCTGGACTTCGTGACCGCGCTGGCTGCGGAGCGCCTGCAACGCACGCCCCGCACCGCCGTCTACGCGGTCGCCAATCCGGACACCGTGCCGCAGGCGCTGCTGCACAACCTCAAGCACAACCAGGTGCTGCACGCCCAGAACCTGGTCCTGACCGTGCGCTTCCATGAACAGCCAAGCGTTCCTGTCGAGGAACAGCTCGAGCTGGAGGCGCTCGTGCCGGGCTTCTGGCGCGTCACGCTGCACTACGGGTTCATGGACAGCCCGAACATTCCCGCGGCACTCGGCCGCATCCAGACACCGGACCTGCAGATCGAGCCGGCCGGCACCAGCTACTTCCTGAGCCGCGAGATCGTCGTGCCGACACCGGGATCGGGCATGGCGCGCTGGCGCGAGGCGCTGTTCGCCACGATGGCGCGCAATGCGGGCAGTGTCGCCGACTACTTCCGGCTGCCGCACAACGCCGTGATCGAACTCGGCACGCGGGTGCAGATCTGACCGGCTCAGCCCACCAGCAGACCACGCTGTTCGATGAACGACACCACCTCGGCCAGCCCGTCGCGGGTCTTGAGATTGGTCATGACGAACGCGCGGTTCGGCCGCATGCGCACCGTGTCGGTGCGCATGATCTCCAGATTGGCTCCGACATGGGGCGCCAGATCGGTCTTGTTGATCACGAACAGGTCGCTCTTGGTGATGCCCGGGCCGCCCTTGCGCGGGATCTTCTCGCCCGCGGCCACGTCGATGACGTAGATCGTCAGGTCCGATAGCTCCGGACTGAAGGTCGCCGCCAGGTTGTCGCCACCCGATTCGATGAAGACGATGTCGGCATCGGGGAACTTCTCCAGCATCCGGTCGACGGCCTCGAGGTTGATCGAGGCGTCCTCCCGGATCGCCGTGTGCGGACAGCCACCGGTCTCCACACCCATGATGCGTTCCGGATCGAGCGCACCGGCCACCGTCAGCAGGCGCTGGTCTTCCTTGGTGTAGATGTCGTTGGTGACGACCACCAGGTCCCAGCGATCGCGCATCGTCTTGCACAGCATCTCGACCAGCGTCGTCTTGCCAGAACCGACCGGCCCGCCCACGCCGACGCGCAGCGGGGGCAGTTTCTTGGTGCGTCCGGGAATCGAATGGAGTGGGCTCATGGGACAGGTCTCGGTGTGTTGTTCGCAGACTTCGAGGGTAGCAAGACCCGAACCAAATATTTCCGCAGAAAACACTTGCTCGACTGGCAGGGTCTATGCATAATTGCGGGCTGTTGGCGCTTTAGCTCAGTCGGTTAGAGCGATGGAATCATAATCCACAGGTCCGCGGTTCGAGTCCGTGAAGCGCCACCAAAACAACGTGCACAGACGTTCCAGAACGTCCAAGCCAAAGCAGAAAGCCCTAGAGAATCAACGCTCTAGGGCTTTTTTGTTGTCCAGTGACGTGCAGGGGCGTGCATCGTCCTCCGGGCGTTCGGTGCGAGAACTTCTGCAAGAACTCGACAATCGCGAGAACTCCACTGAAAAGTTCTCGCATGGCCCGCCACCTCATCGCGTCCGACGCCGCAATCCGCACCATCAAGCCGGGCGACCCGCGCAAGCGGCTGAACGACGGTGACGGGCTGCACCTGCTGCTGTTCGTGAAGGGTGGCGCCCACGGCTGGCGGCTGGCCTATGCGCACGAGGGGCGGCGCAACGTCATCAGCTTGGGCACCTACCCCGACACCTCCCTGTCGAACGCCCGCAAGAAGGCAGACGAGGCGCGGCGCCTGTTGAGCGAGGGCACCGACCCGAGCGCGGCCCGCAAGCAGACCAAGACCGCCACCGCCCAGGCCGATGAAGCCGACCGACGCGCAGACGCCGGACTTCCACCGGTCGGGAGCTTCGAGGCCGTGGCCCGCGAGTGGCTGGCCTCTGTCCACACCGCCAAGGTCAGCGCCGGGCATTCCGACCGAACCCGCTTGCGCCTGGAACAGAACGTGTTCCCGTGGCTGGGGCGCCTGCCGCTGGCGAGCGTGTCGGCACCGATGGTGCTGGAATGCCTGCAGCGTGTGGTGGCACGCGGCACGGTCGAGACAGCGCACCGGGTGAAGGATGCGTGCGGACAGGTGTTCCGCTACGGCATTGCCACCGGCCACTGTGAACGCAACCCGGCCGCCGATCTGCGCGACGCACTGCCACCTGTGCGCGTCGAACACCGGGCAGCGATCACCGACCCCGCACGGGTGGGCGAGCTGCTGCGGGCGCTGCTGGCCTGCACGGGCCAGCCGACCACCCAGGCGGCGCTGCAACTGGCCGCCCTCACCTTCCAGCGTCCGGGCGAGATCCGGGGCGCGACGTGGGCGGAGTTCGACCTGGACGCGGGAACCTGGCTGATCCCGTCGCACCGGATGAAGCGCAACCTTCAAGGCAAGGCGACCGGACCCGATCACGTCGTTCCGCTGTCCCGTCAGGCCGTGGCCGTGCTGCGGGGGCTGCAGCCCCTCACCGGGTCCGGGCTGCTGGTGTTCCCTGGCCTGCGCGACCGTGCCCGGCCTATCAGCGACATGACGATGAACGCGGCGCTTCGGCGGCTGGGCTTCGACGGTGAAGAGATGACGGCGCATGGCTTCCGGGCGATGGCCCGCACGATGCTGTCCGAGCGGCTGGGGGTTGCTCCCGAGGTCATCGAAGCGCAGCTAGCCCACACCGTCCCCGACGCCCTCGGACGCGCCTACAACCGGACGGAGTTCACCGACCAGCGCCGGCACATGATGCAGGCATGGGCGGACTACCTGGACACGCTGCGCATGGGGGCGCAGGTGATACCGATCCGTGCAGCCTGACGCCCTTCCTCCTGGCGCCTGATCGATGCCCGCGTCCGAGCTGGTGACCTGAGGCGCCTGCCGCACGCCACCGGCCCGGCCCTGTGCCGGGCTTCGTCCATCTGGCTGGATTGCCCGGCCGTGCCGGGCTGTGTCTGCGCCGGGCACTGCAGGCACGCCGACAGGTTCCACGCTGCGCCGGGTGGACGGCGCGGCGGGGGTTCTTTCGCGCTGGCCGTGGCGGCTGGCCGATGGCGTACCCCAGGCGTTCGACTCGGCTGCATCCCGCTGCACACCACCAGCCCGGCCTCGTGCCGGGCTTCGTCCATCTGGCTGTGTCTGGTCTGGGCATGGGCTGCCCTGTGCGTCGGCTGCATGGCCTGGCCTGTGCCTGTCTGCCTGGCTGGATGCCTTCCACTGTGCGCCGGGTAGCGGCGCGGCGGGGGTTTCTTTCGCGCTGGGCTTCCGGGCATGGCTCGAAGACACGCACCAAGGAACAACGGGGGGCGCCCTTCTTTTCAGGAAACGGCTGCGGATTGTGGAATTGATGGCGCCGGGCGGGTCAGTCCACGGAAAAAGACAGAGACACCCTATACAAATCAAGCACTTAGAACACTCTTACTTCTCTGTTACTTGTCGTGGAAAGCTTGCGGAAGACCTGTGGAAGAAGTGTGGAATGGTTTCGGCGTGTTCGACGGTGGCGCCGGCTGTCGGGGGTGTGCCCGGCCACGTTCGCAGCGGCTGGCCAGCCGGCGCCGGGCTGGCCGCGGCTGCGCCGGGTAGGGGGTGCAAATCCTCTGGACCTCATGGGCGGAAACCGGCCCGTAGTCAGATTTCTCGCCGCGCATGTTTCTAGGGGGTGGGGGGGTCCTTCCGCATCATGGGATGCACAGGCCATCCAACACGACCGACAACAGGCACGGACATGCATTCAAGGTTTTTCAATGCGCGGGGGAACCCCGTTCCTTGGTGCGCGTCTTCGGTCTTCGCTGGAAATTGCGCGTGAAGTAAATCCCCTGCCGCGCAACAACCCGGCGAGGTGCGCAGGCGTCTGCGCTGCTGTCGAGCGGATAGCCTGGCACCGCCAGCACCGCGCCGGCTGGGCGACTCCCACCAGTCCGCCACCGGCCAGCACCTCGACACCGTTCAGCCTGGAAGAGCTGGCCGGCACGCTGGCCGATCCGATCCCGTGGCCTTCGTCCCTGGTGCTCGCCTGTGGCCGTCGATCTGGCGACCACGCCGACACCAAGCCGGACTACCAGCACCGCCTCGTGCTGGCCTGGTGACCCGTTGCGCTTTCGAGTGGTTATAGTAACCACCATGAACAGCCGGCAAATCATCAAGCGACTGGAGGCGGACGGCTGGCTTCTGGCACGGGTCAAGGGTTCGCACCACCAGTTCAAGCACCCGACCAAGCCCGGCTTGGTGACAGTAAAACACCCCGATGGCGACATCCCCGCCGGCACGTTGAACAGCATCCAGAAGCAAGCCGGCTGGAAGAAGTGAAGGAATCGACGATGCGTTTTCCTGTGGTTCTGCACACTGACGACGGCACCCGTTACGGCGTGACGGTGCCCGATCTGCCCGGCTGCTTCTCTGGGGGCGACACCTTCGACGCGGCAATGGACAGCGCAGCCGAAGCGATCGACCTGCACCTAGAAGGCTTGACCGAGGATGGCCACGACGTGCCGACCCCGCAACCGATCGGCCACCACCAGAAAACCCCGGACTACGAGGGCGGCGTGTGGGCACTGGTGGAAGTGGACGTGACCCGATTCGAGGGCAAGGCGGAGAAGATCAACATCACATTGCCACGGCGCCTGCTGGCCCGGATCGACGAATACGCCCGATCACACGGGGCGTCTCGAAGCGGCTTCCTGGCTGAGGCGGCGCGGCAAGCGATGCGCTGAGGCTGCAACGTCGGCGGGCTGGTCGAGTCCCTGGCCAGCGCCGGCACGCTGCGGCGCAGCCGATAGGCTGGCCGGGCTGATCCCGTGGCCTTCTTCCTGGTGTCCGTCTGCGGCCGTCGATCCGGCGACCGCGCCGACACCCAGCCGGACCACCAGCACCACCTCGTGCAGACCGGCCAGCGCCGACCGCCACCAGCACCACGCCGGCCGCGTCGGCGAGCTGCAGCCACATCGGCCAGCACCTCGACGTGCTGCGGCTGGCCGGCGCCGGGCGCCTGCGGCATCGTCGACCGGCTGGCCTGGCACCGCCAGCACCGCGCCGGCCGGGCGACTCCCACCAGTTCGGCCACCGGCCAGCCCAAAACTCTGAAAAGCCCGTGCAGCGACTGCACGGGCTTTTTTCATGGCCTCGGCGGAATGCCGAACTCCGCCGCCGTGCTGCACCTTATCCCGCGATGCACCGGGAACGCGTTCCCTAGACTGGCTGTCCACCTCGCCGCCGCCCGCGGCACGACGACTGCCACGTCATGGACACCCTCCGCCCTGCCCTTGCCAGCCTCCGCGCGGCGCCGGTCGCCGATGCCCATCCGCATGGCGCCCGGCGTCCGCTGGTGCCGCATGGCGAACTCCCGTGCAGCAAGGCGGCCCTGACACGCGATCTTCTGCACTGCCCGGCCACCGCGCTGCGGCTGACACTGCCGACCCTGCTGCTGGCGCGCCAGGCATTCGACCAGGACCGGCGCAACGCCGCCGCCTGCGTCCGCACGGCCGAACTCCTGCTCGCACAGCACCGCCCGACCGAGGCGCTCGATTGCCTGGACCAGCTCGACACCAGCATGGCGCGCGGCGCAGCCTGGCACCTGATGCGGGCGAGCACCCTGTCCACACT
>NZ_JBFPGY010000301.1:0-21398 GCF_041083715.1 Sphaerotilus sp. | reverse complement strand
CCTCGGGTGTCCCGACGCCCATCAGGTAGCGCGGCTTCTGGCTCGGCAGCAGGTGCGGCGTGTGGCGCATGATCCGCAGCATCTCGTCCTTCGGCTCGCCCACCGAGACGCCGCCGATGGCGTAGCCGGGCAGGTCCAGTTCCACCAGCCCGTTCAGCGACTCCTCGCGCAGGTTCTCGAACATGCCGCCCTGCACGATGCCGAACAGTGCGTTCGGGTTCTCCAGCCGCTCGAATTCCGCCTTCGAGCGTTTCGCCCAGCGCATCGACAGCTCCATCGACACCCGCGCTTCCTTCTCGCTGGTGATGTGGCCGCTGCCCTTGACGCCTTGCCAGTACGGCGTGCACTCGTCGAACTGCATGACGATGTCGGAGTTCAGCACCGTCTGGATCTGCACGCTGATCTCGGGCGTGAGGAACAGCTTGTCGCCGTTGACGGGCGAGGCGAACTTGACGCCTTCCTCGCTGATCTTGCGCATCTCGCCGAGCGACCAGACCTGGAAGCCGCCCGAGTCGGTGAGGATGGGCTTGTGCCAGTTCTCGAACTTGTGCAGGCCGCCGAACTGCGCCATCACGTCGAGGCCGGGGCGCATCCAGAGGTGGAAGGTGTTGCCCAGGATGATCTGCGCGCCCATCTCTTCGAGCGAGCGCGGCATCACGCCCTTGACGGTGCCGTAGGTGCCCACGGGCATGAAGATGGGGGTGTCGACGACGCCGTGGTTGAGCGTCAGGCGACCGCGGCGCGCGTGGCCTTCGGTGCCGAGGAGTTGGAATTGCAGCATGGCCGCGATTGTCTCAGGCTGCCCAGGGTCGCGCGTTTCTTGATCTGGGTGAAGTCCTGGCGCGGGGCGCAGTTTTAGAGTGGGCCATTCCCACCAACAGAAGGATCCACCGATGTTCCCCGAATACCGCGACCTGATCAGCCAGCTCAAGACCACCGACCACCACTTCGCGAACCTGTTCGACAGGCACAACGCACTGGACCAGGAGATCAAGAACATGGAGGCCCGCATTCTCGGCGGCACCCACGAGGAGATCGAGGCAGCCAAGAAGGCAAAGCTGGTCCTGAAGGACCAGCTCCACGCCATTCTGCGCAAGGCCGGCGCCACCGCCTGACTGGCGGCACCGGTCGGCGTCCGGCTCAGGCCGGGGCGCTGGTGCGGATCAGGTGATCGAACGCGCTCAGTGCCGCGGTCGATCCCGCACCCATCGCGATGATGATCTGCTTGTAGGGCACGGTGGTCACGTCCCCTGCGGCGAACACGCCCGGCACGGAGGTCTGGCCACGGTCGTCGATGATGACCTCGCCGCGTCCGCTCAGCTCCACCGTGCCGCGCAGCCAGTCGCTGTTGGGCAGCAGGCCGATCTGCACGAAGATGCCTTCGAGGTCCACACGGTGCAGCGTGCCGTTGGTGCGGTCCTGGTAGCTCAGCCCGTTGACCTTCTGGCCATCGCCGTGGACCTCGGTGGACAGCGCCGAGACGAGGACGGTGACGTTGGGCAGGCTGTGCAGCTTCTTCTGCAGCACGGCGTCGGCGCGCAGTTGCTTGTCGAACTCGATCAGCGTGACGTGGCGGACGATGCCGGCCAGGTCGATCGCCGCCTCCACGCCCGAGTTGCCGCCACCGATCACCGCCACGCGCTTGCCCTTGAACAGCGGGCCGTCGCAGTGCGGACAGTAGGCCACGCCCTTGTTGCGGTACTCGGCTTCTCCGGGCACGTTCATCTGGCGCCAGCGTGCGCCGGTCGAGATGATCACCGTCTTGCTGCGCAGGCTGGCGCCGTTCTCCAGCTGCACCTCGATCAGGCCACCCGGTTCGCTCGCCGGAACCAGCGATGCGGCGCGCTGCAGATTCATCACGTCCACGTCGTACTGCCTGACGTGCTGCTCCAGTGCGGCGGCGAGTTTCGGGCCGTCGGTTTCCTTCACCGAGATGAAGTTCTCGATGCCCATCGTGTCGAGCACCTGCCCACCGAAGCGCTCGGCCGCCACGCCAGTGCGGATGCCCTTGCGCGCTGCATAGATGGCGGCTGCCGCACCAGCCGGACCACCACCGACGATCAGCACGTCGAAGGCCTCCTTGGTGGCGATGTTCTTCGCCTCGCGGTCGGCAGCACCTGTGTCGATCCTGGCCAGGATCTCGGCCAGCTCCATCCGCCCGGACGAGAACATCTGGCCGTTCAGGTAGACGCACGGCACGCCCATGATCTGGCGCTCGTCGATCTCTGCCTGGAACATCGAGCCTTCGACTGCCGTGTGGCGGATGCGCGGATTGAGCGCTGCCAGCAGGTTGAAGGCCTGCACCACGTCCGGGCAGTTGTGGCAGGTCAGGGACATGTAGGTCTCGAAGACCAGATCCTGGCCGGGATCGAGCGCCTGGATCTGCGCGACCAGGTCGGCCTCGATCTTTGGCGGGTAGCCGCTGGTCTGCAGCAGCGCGAGGACCAGCGACGTGAACTCGTGGCCCATCGGCAGACCTGCGAAGCGCACGCCGGTGTCAGCGCCGGCTCGGGTGATCTGGAACGACGGCACGCGCTCGCCTGCCGTGGCGCCGGTGCGCACGCTCAGCTTGCCGGCCGGGGCGACCGAGGCCACGTCTGCCACCAGTTCGAGCAGCTGGCGGGCATTGGCGCTGTCGTCGGTGAAGGTGACGATCTCGATCGGCTGCACGAGGCGTTCGAGGTAGCTCTTCAACTGGTGCTTGAGGGGGGCGTCCAACATGATCGGAACTCCTTCGGGTCGGTGGCGATGTGGTGGCTGTCGAGGTACAGGCGCGTCAGGCCGGAAGGGCTGCACGGGCTGCAATCCTTCGGGTCCGGGGTCGGTGCGTGGTGTGTGGATCTCCTGCCTCGGCTGAGGCAGGAGGAAGACCGGTGTGCCCGCCAGTGCAGGTTCCCGGTCTTCGGGGATCGTCAGATCTTGCCGACGAGGTCCAGCGACGGGGTGATGGTCGCAGCGCCTTCGTTCCACTTGGCCGGGCAGACCTGGCCGGGGTGGGCGGCGGTGAACTGGGCCGCCTTCAGCTTGCGCAGGGTTTCCTTGACGTCACGGGCGATCTCGTTCGAGTGGATCTCGGCGGTCTTGATGACGCCGTCCGGATTGATCACGAAGGTACCGCGCAGTGCCAAGCCTTCTTCCGGAATGTGCACGCCGAACGCGTTGGTCAGCGTGTGGGTCGGGTCACCCACCAGCGGGAACCGGGCCTTGCCGACGGCCGGCGAGGTCTCATGCCACACCTTGTGCGAGAAGTGGGTGTCCGTCGTGACGATGTAGACCTCGGTGCTGGCCTTCTGGAACTCGGCATAGTTGTCGGCCGCGTCCTCGATCTCGGTCGGGCAGTTGAACGTGAAGGCCGCGGGCATGAAGATCAGGACCGACCACTGGCCCTTCAGGCTGGCGTCGGACACTTCGACGAACTGGCCGTTGTGGAAGGCGGTGGTCTTGAACGGCTGGACTTGGGTGTTGATCAGGGACATGCGTGGACTCCTTGGGTCGCGGGGTGAAAGGATCAAGGACAGGTCGAGATCCGATGGCCTGAATCTTAGCCCCCGCGAATGAATTGAGCTAATTGATAGTTTATTTACTATCAATAGTAAATGGCTATTTACTGATCGATTCTTGAGCCCATCCTGTCGCTTCACCGTCTGGCTGCACTGGCGAACTCGTCGAACGAAGCGACTGCGCTGGCTGCATACATCAGCGACGGCCCGCCGCCCATGTAGGTGGCCACGCCAAGCGCCTCATCGACCTCCTGGCGCGTGGTGCCGAGCCTGACCAGTGTCTGTGTGTGAAAGCCAATGCACGGATCGCAGCGCGCCGCCACGCTGAGCGCCAGCGCGATCAGCTCCTTGGTTTTCTGATCGAGAGCGCCGTTGGCGGTGGCGGCACGCCCGAGGTCGTTGAACGCTTTCATCACTTCAGGCGTGCTGATGCGCAGGCTGGCAATGTGTCCGGAGACGGCCTGGGTCAGGCCGCGGTAGCTGTCAGGAGCAGGGGTCATGGAGGGGCCTCGTGGACGGGATGGGACGAGCCGTGATTGGGCATCTCGCACAGACCGCAGGGCTTGCCATGCATCAATGGGGATGGCGACGGCTGGTCGGCTTGCTGTTTTGTAATGAGAATGGTTATCATTAGCAAACTTTCTCCTTTCCTTGTTCTCGGACCTCATCGCCAATGCACTGCCATCTCCCTTGCCCTGCCCATGACCGCCTGCCCGCCCGACGGCTGACTGCATCGCTCGGAGCGCTGGCTGCCGGCTTCGGTTTCGGACTGGCCTGGCCGGCCCAGGCCGGGGCTGTCGATCCGGCGCCTGCCGAGGCCGAAATCTCGACGCTGCGCAAGATCACGGTCAAAGGCAAGGCCGACACCGAGCGTGGCAAGGACTCTCTGCAGACCACGACCACCGCCATCGGCAAGGGCCAGCAGGAACTGCGCGACATTCCGCAGTCCATCACCGTGGTGACGGAGCGTCTGATCGATGACCGTCACCTCGACACCCTCAAGGACGCACTGCGCAGCACCGCCGGCATCAGCTTCCTGGCTGCCGAGGGCGGCGAGGAGGACATCCGCCTGCGCGGCCTGCCGCTGCAGAGCACGGGCGATGTCTTTGTGGATGGCATGCGCGACCCGGCCTTCTACGAGCGGGATAACTTCTTTCTCGACCGGGTGGAGGTGATGCGCGGCTCGGCGTCGATGCTGTTCGGGCGTGGATCGACCGGTGGCGCCGTCAACCAGGTCACCAAGGTGCCAGGTGCACTGGACGAGCACCAGATCGACGTGACGCTGGGCAGCCACCGCTACCAGCGTGTGGTCGGTGACTTCAATCTCCGCACCGGCGAGCGCGCCGGGCTGCGCCTGGGCGTGATGAACACCACCGCCGACAACAACGGGGCGGGTTCTTCGCTGGACAAGACGGGGCTGGCTGGCGCCTACCGCTGGGGCATTGGCGAGCGCGACGAGTTCACGCTTGGCTTCTCGCACCTCGACAACGACAACGGCATGAACTACGGTCTGCCGTGGATCCGCCCGACCGCCACGTCTGGTGCCGGCGAGACCACGCTGCTGCCGCTGGATCCGGGTGCCTACTACGGCCTCGCCAGCGACCGCAACGCTGGCGAGGCCACCACCGCCACCGCCAGCCACACCCACCGTTTCGGTCAGGGTGTGGAGCTGACCAGCAAGGTGCGCATCGGCCGCTACGACCGCGACCAGCGCGCCAGCGCCATCCGGCTGTGCACCCGCACCGTCAATGCCGCTACCGGCGCTGTCACCAATCCGCAGTGTCCGACCTCGAACACGCTGACCAACTTCGGCGATGCGACGGTCTTCACACGCGGCACCAACCTGAAGATCCAGGACCTGCAGACGCTCTATGCCCAGACCGATTTCAGTGGCAAGTTCAAGGCGCTCGACATGCAGCATGAGGTGCTGGCGGGTGCGGACTTCGCCTATGAGAAGAAGAGCGTCCACGCCGCGCTGACCGTGGCACAGGGCGGTGTCGTGCCGACGAAGGTCAACACCACCGTCGGCACCCCGGACGACGGCGCCTCGGTCGACGAAAGCCTGCGCTCGCTGCGTGTCAGCAGCCAGTACGTCTCGCGCGGTCTGGGCATCTATGCCCAGGACCTCGTGCAGGTGGTACCGATGTGGAAGGTACTGGCCGGCCTGCGCTACGACCGGCTGGCTGGCGACTACGACACCTTCACCATCCCTGCTGCCGCCGTCACGCCGGTCACCCTGACCAGTTACCGCATGCAGGTGTCCGAGTGGAGCCAGCGTGCGGGCGTGCTGTTCCAGCCGAGCGAGCGGCTGTCCTTCCACCTGTCCGGTGCCACGTCGTTCAACACGTCGGGTGACGCCTATTCGCTGGGCGCCTCGAATGTCGACACGCCGCCCGAGAAGGCGATCAACCTGGAACTGGGCGGGCGCGCCGAGTCGCAGGACGGCCGCTTCTCGGCCCGTTTCGCGCTCTTCCGTTCGACCAAGCTCAACGAGCGCAACACCGACCCGCTGGACAACCTGGTGACCCTGTCGGGCCAGCGCCATGCCGCCGGGGCCGAGCTGGACCTGGCCGGTCGCCTGACGGTGGCGTGGGAGGTCTACGGCTCCTACCTCTGGATGCCGGTGGCGAAGATCGATGTGGCGGTGCCTTGCACGGCGTCGGCCACGGTGACCTGCGTGCAGACCGAGGCGCAGGGGGACCGCCCCTCGCTGTCGCCGCGCCACAGCGGCACCTTCTGGACCACCTACCAGCTCACGCCGACGTGGCGCATCGGCGGCGGCCTGAATGCCCGCAGCAGCCAGACACCCAACCGCAACCCTGGCTGGGCTGCGCCGAAGTTCATCACCGGGGACCTGATGGCCGAGTACACGTTCAGCGAGGCGTTCATCGTCAAGGCCAACCTCAGCAACGTGACCAACAAGCTCTACGCCGAGTCGCTCTATTCCGCCCACTACGTGCCGGGTGCGGGCCGGCTGCTGCAGGTCACCGGTTCGTTGAAATTCTGATCCGGGGCGCACCGCGATGCTGATCCATATTCCCGGCGTGTTCGACGCCGACATGCTGGCCCGTGCCCGTGCGCTGCTGGTGGACGCACCCTGGACCGATGGTGCAGCCACCGCCGGTGTCCAGGCGGCCCAGGTCAAGCGCAACTGGCAATTGCCGCTGGCCTGCGCTGCGGCGCAGGCGCTGCCAGCGATGGTGCTCGGGGCGCTGGAGCGGCATCCGGTGTTCTTCTCCGCGGCGCTGCCGAAGAGGGTGTTCCCACCGATGTTCAACCGCTACGGTGGCGACGCGAACCATTACGGTGCGCATGTGGACAACGCGATCCGCTACACGCCTGGCCGTGGCGAGCGGGTGCGCACCGACCTGAGCGCCACGCTCTTCCTCACCGAACCCGCGGACTACGACGGTGGAGAACTGGTGATCGAGGACACCTACGGCGAGCAGCGCGTGAAGCGCGCGGCCGGAGACCTGGTGCTCTACCCGGGCACCAGTGTCCACCGGGTCGAGCCGGTCACCCGGGGCCACCGGGTGGCGGGCTTCTTCTGGATCGAGAGCCTGGTGCGCAGCGACGAGCAGCGCCGCCTGCTGCACGACATGGACCGGTTCCTGGTGCACCTGCGCAGCGTGGTGGGCGAGACCGATCCCGGCGTGGTCGGCCTGACCGGGACGTACCACAATCTGCTGCGCCAGTGGGCGGACACCTGACATGGACACGCACCCCTCCTGGCACATGAATGCCTCTCCCGACGCGCTCGGCCCCGGTGCCAAGCGCGCCTTGCTCGGCACGATGCTGGGCGCGCACCTGCTGGCAGGCTGGGCGCTGCTGCAGGTGCCTGCCGTGCGGGAAGCTGCATCCGAGGTGGCGCCGATGGTGGTCGATCTGGTCGCGCCGACACCCGAGGCACCGCCCCCGCCCCAGCCCAGGGTCCAGCCGAAGACACCGCCCCTGCCGGCGCCGGTGATCGCTGCCAGGCCGCCCCCGTTGCCGCCCCCTCCTTCGGTGGTCACGGCCACCCCGCCACTGCCCGAGCCCCCGCCGATGCACCCGCCCGAGGCTCCGCCCGCTCTGCCGGCGCCACCCGCCCCTGTGGCCCCGCCCGTTCCGCCGACTCCGGCACCAGCCCTGGCACCGGCCACGCCACGGCAGGTCGTGCTGACCGACAGTGACTGGGTGCGCGTGCCCGAGATCGAGTACCCGTTGTCCTCGCGCCGACTGAAAGAGGAGGGCACCGTCACCGTGCGGGCGCTGATCGACGCCCGCGGCGTGCCGAAGCAGGTGGTGCTGCAGCGTTCGTCCGGCCATGCCCGGCTGGACCAGCAGGCCCTGCGCGCGGCGATGACCGCCCGCGTCAGACCACGCACCGAGAACGGTGTGCCCTTCGAGTTCTGGATCGCGATGCCGCTCGCATTCGAGCTGGAAGACTGATCCCGCAGATTTCACAGATTCCACAGGAGAACACCATGGGCTTTGGCCATTTCCTTTCCCAGTCCGACGCTGTCGGCCAGACGCTGCTGGCGATCCTCGTGCTGATGTCGATCGCCTCGTGGGCGCTCATCGCCATCAAGGGGGTCACGCAGATCCTGCGCAGCCGGCGCAGCGACAAGTTCCTGCGCTTCTTCTGGAACGCCTGCTCGCTCGACGAGGTCGATGCCGAGATCCGTGCCCAAGGCGTCGCCGATCCCTTCGGCCACCTCGCCGCCCATGCGATCCGCGCCCAGGCGCACCACGCCAGGACCGGTGCCGCCAAGTTGCAGGAGGCGGGCACCTCGCAGGAGTTCGTCACCCGCACCATCAAGAAGGTGCTCGACGAGGAGACCACCCAGCTCGAAAACGGCCTGACCACGCTGGCCACCATCGGCGCGACTGCGCCCTTCGTCGGCCTGTTCGGCACGGTCTGGGGCGTCTACCACGCGCTGCTGGCCATCGGCATGGGCAGTGCGGGCACGCTGGACAAGGTGGCCGGTCCGGTCGGCGAGGCGCTGATCATGACGGGCATCGGGCTGGCGGTCGCCATTCCCGCGGTGATGGCCTACAACGCGATCCACCGCAGCAACCGGGTGCTCAATGGTCGGCTGGACGCCTTCGCTTTCGAGCTGCTGACCTTCCTCACCACCGGCTCGACGCTGCGGCCGGGCACGTCGTCCGCCACGGTCGCTGTCTGAAGGAGCCCGTGCCATGGCCTTCGCCAGTTTCGACCGCCAGTCTCCGGGTGCCCCGGTGTCCGAGATCAACATGGTGCCCCTCATCGACGTGCTGCTCGTGCTGCTGGTCATCTTCATCGTCACGGCGCCGCTGCTGACCCATTCCGTCAAGCTGGAGCTGCCGCAGGCGACCAGCCAGGTGAACCCGCCCGTGCCGCTGAAGATCGAGTTCGCGATCGATGCGGCGGGTCAGCGCTACTGGAACGGTGAGCGTGTCAGCCGCGAGGACGCCGCTGCGCGCTTCGCCCTGGAAGGGCGCCAGTCGGTGCAGCCTGAAATCCATCTGCGTGCCGACCAGGACACCGCCTATCGCCACGTGGCGCAGACGCTGGCAGATGCGTCCAGGGCCGGACTGACCAAGGTCGGCTTCGTGAGCCAGCCCGAGGTGAAATGAGTCCTGCCGCCACACCGCCTGCCGCACTGGTCTGCCTGGCCGACTACGCGGCCGCAGCCCGCGCCCGGCTCGACGACAACGCCTGGGCCTACGTCGACGGTGGCGCCGCCGACGAACGGACCCTGGCGGCCAATGTGCAGGCGTGGGGCGACATCCCGTTGTCTGCACGGGTGCTGCGCCCGATGGCTGGTGGACACACGCGGGTCACGCTGCTCGGCCGCACGCTGGCGCACCCGATCCTGCTGGCGCCCGTGGCCTACCAGCGGCTGGCGCACCCGGATGGCGAACTGGCCGTCGCGCAGGCTGCGGCGGCGTTGCAGGCTGGCATGGTGCTGAGCACGCAGTCGTCCGTGCCGGTCGAAGCCGTGGCGCGGATCCTCTGCACCGATCCGGCCGCCGGGCCGCTGTGGTTCCAGCT
Organism: Sphaerotilus sp.; assembly: GCF_041083715.1. Lineage (GTDB taxonomy): Bacteria > Pseudomonadota > Gammaproteobacteria > Burkholderiales > Burkholderiaceae_C > Sphaerotilus. The sequence goes on along the minus strand of NZ_JBFPGY010000301.1, from coordinate 11,879 downwards.
CTACCTGCAGCACGACCGTGGCTTCACGCTGGATCTGGTGCGGCGCGCCGAGGCGGCCGGCTGCGAGGCGCTGGTGCTGACAGTCGATGCGCCGGTGCAGGGTGCACGCGACCGCGAGCGGCGCACCGGCTTCCGGTTGCCACCGGGCGTTCGGGCGGTGCACCTCGACGGCCTGCCGCCGCGACCGGCGCGTGCCCTCGGGCCAGGACAGAGCGCGCTGTTCGACGGCCTGCTCGCGGACACGCCGACCTGGGACGACGTGGCCTGGCTGCGTGCGCAGACCCGGCTCCCGCTGCTGCTCAAGGGCGTGACACATCCCGAGGATGCACGGCTGGCGCAGTCGGCCGGTGTGGACGGGCTGGTCGTTTCCAACCATGGCGGGCGCACGCTCGACACGCTGCCGGCCACGGCCACGCTGCTGCCACGCATCGCCGACGCCGTGGGCGGAGATCTGCCGCTGCTGGTCGATGGCGGCATCCGGCGCGGCACCGATGTGCTGAAGGCGCTGGCGCTGGGCGCGCGGGCGGTGCTGATCGGGCGGCCGGTCGTGCATGCACTGGCGGTGGGTGGCGCACGCGGGGTGGCCCATGTGCTGCGGTTGCTGCGCGATGAACTGGAGATCGCGATGGCCTTGACCGGCTGCACGACGCTGGACAACGTGGAGATACACCGACTCCAACTTGACGCAGGGCAAACCGAACGCCCTCCGGCTGGCTATAGTGACTGCCTGTTCGATGCACGCGCACGATTGCCAACCTCCGATGAAGGCCCTGCTTGTCGATGACCATGCGCTGTTCCGCTCCGGCCTGATGCTGCTGCTGGCGGCCCGTTTCCCGGCGGTGGTCATGCGCGAGGCGGACGGGTTGACTTCCGCGCTGGCGCATCTGTCGGCCGAGCCGGACATCGAACTGGTCCTGCTCGACCTCGGGCTGAGCGACAGCCAGGGTCTGTCGACCCTGCGCCAGTTGCGCGCGGTATCGGACGAACTGACCCTCGTGGTGCTCTCCGCCAGCGACGATGTCGAGACGATGATGGCGGCCCTCAACGAGGGGGCGGCCGGCTTCATCCCCAAGACAACCCGTGGCAAGGTCGTCGAGCAGGCCCTGCGGGTGGTGCTCGGTGGCGGCATCTACCTGCCGCCGGTGGTGTACAGCGCCGTGGCCCCGCTGCCCGAGCTGGAACAGACCGACGAGGAGCGTGCGGCCGAAGCCATCGACCGCCTCGGCCTGTCGCCGCGCCAGATCGACGTGCTGCGCCTGCTGACTGCCGGTCAGTCCAACAAGGTGATCTGCCGCGAGCTGTACCTGGCCGAATCCACCATCAAGACCCATCTGCTGGCCCTGTTCCGCAAGCTGGGCGTGAACTCGCGCACCGAAGCGGTGGTGGCGGCGGCGCGGATCGGGCTGAAATTCCCGAATGGTTGACGGATCCGGACGTGTCAGCCCGCGACCACGCGCACGGCCGCCCGGTGCACCTCGGGCTCCGAGTCGAAGCGGTCGAACCCGGTGTAGCAGAGGAAATGCCGGTTCGCGGCTCGGCCGAACAGCGCCATGCCCAGCCGTGTCGCCAGGTCGTGCCCCATCTGCGTGACGCCATTGCGGGACACGATGATCGGCACACCCATGTGGGCAGCCTTCATCACCATCTCACTGGTGAGCCGGCCGGTCGTGTAGAAGGTCTTGTCACCGCCGTCCACGCCGTGCAGCCACATCCAGCCGGCGATGGTGTCGATGGCGTTGTGGCGACCGACGTCCTCGATGAACATCAGCAGCTGCGTGCCGAGGAACAGCGCGCAGCCATGGACCGAACCGGCCTTGCGGTGGATGCTGTCCTGCTGGCGCATCACGTCGAGCAGGCCGTTGAGCGTGCCCTGGCGGATGCGTGCTGCGCGGGAGTCGGGCAGCTGGAGGGCGTCCACCTGGTCCATCACGTCGCCGAAGACAGTGCCCTGGCCGCAGCCCGTGGTGACGACGCGCCGGCCAGTGCGGGTGTCGAGGTCCGGGATGCCCGCGCGGGTGCGCACAGCCGCTGCGCCCACGTCCCAGTCCACCGTGATCGACTCGATGTCGGCCAGGTCCTGCGCCAGCCGCTGGTTGCGCAGCCAGCCCAGCACCAGCAGCTCCGGGCTCGCGCCCAGCGTCATCAGCGTGACCAGTTCGCGCTTGTCCACGAAGATGGTCAGCGGACGCTCGGCCGGGATGGAGATCGTGCGGCGCTCGCCGTACTCGTCCATGACCTCGATCTCGCGCAGCAGCGTGTCGCGCGCCGCCGTCATCCGGGGCGCATCGTGGCGCGGGTCGGGCGAGGACGCGGCGAAGGCCATGGTTCAGCTCTTGGAGGCCGCCGCCGCCGGCGCAGCGGAGGCCGCCTCGGGCGGCGTGTACACAAAGGGTCCCGGGTCCGCGCAGGCGGGGGTCTCGACGGCCGGCTTGATGTCCTGGCCTGCCGCCTTGGCCCTGGTGCGGTAGTCGGCGGCGACCTTGTCCATCGACAGACAGAGCTTGTAGGCGTCGACCTTGCCGGCGTGGGCAGTCCTGGCTGCCGCTTCGGCGGCCTTGGCCCTGGCTTCCTCGCTCGTGGCGGGCAGCTTGGCAACAGCGGCGCCGACGAGCGCGGCCAGCAGCAGGATGACGGGGAGGGTGCGCTTCATGCGGGTCGACTCGCGTTGGAGGAGGGCGCCACCGACGAGGCGATCGGGGTGGAGCGCTGCGCCGGGATCTTGCCGGCCTGGATGTCGGCGTACCAGAGCGCGTGGTGTTCCTGGGCCCAGCCCTCGTCGACGTAGCCGGTGCGCATGCCGTCGTAGGCGCCCTTCATGCCGATGGTACCGATGTAGATGTGGCCCATGAACAGGGTCATCATCAGCACGGTGGCCGTGCCGTGGACCATGTTGGCGATCTGCATGTCGCTGCGCAGGCTGCCGAAGCCGGGCACCACCTTGTCGAGCACCAGCCCCGAGGCCACCACGACCAGTCCCAGCACGAACACGCCGCCCCAGAACACCAGTTTCTCGCCGGCGTTGTAGCGGTGTGATGGCACTTCGTGGCCGCCGAGCAGGCCGCCGCCCGTGCGCAGCCAGGCCAGGTCACCGCTGCGCGGCAGGTTGTCGCGTGCAAAGGTGACGATCACGATGAGCAGCGAAACCGCGAACAGCGGGCCAGCGAAGTTGTGCGCGTTCTTCAGGGCGAAGGTGAGCCAGCCGAACAGCGTGTGGCCCATCACCGGCAGCAGCACGAACTTGCCGAACGCCATCACCAGCCCGGACACGGCGAGCACCACGAAGGCGATCGCATTGAGCCAGTGCGCCGAGCGCTCCAGCGGGGTGAATCGCTCGACCATGCGGCCGGTGTCGGGGGTGTGGCCACCGAGTGCACCCTGGTGCCAGTGGAACAGCGCGATGGCCAGCCCGACGATCAGCAGCAGCGAGCCGCCATACGGAATGATCCACTGGTTGCGTGCCTGTCGCCACGCCTCGCCGGCGGTGCTCAGGCGCGCGCCGGGGTACTGCGTGAGCGACTGGATCAGCACACCCTTCTCGGCACCGGGCAAGGACGCGTAGCCCGGCTGCGTGCCCGTTGCGCGCGCGGTGCGCCAGACCGGGGCGTTGTTGCCGGGCTGGCTCTTGCGGCGCTCGGCGGCGGTGTCGTCGGGGTGCGGCTCGGCGGGGGTGACGAAGCCGGCGGGTGCACCGGACATCGCCGGGGCCGAGGCGGCATCGCCCGTTTGCGCTCCGGCCGTGCTGGTGGCCAGCAGTGCGGCGGCCAGCAGCAGGGCGCCCAGGTGGCGGATCAGCTTGGACATCGCCGCTCCTCACGGCCGCGCAGGGGCGCGGACGTACTCGTTCTGGTTCTGGTTGCGGGACTTGATCTGCGCTTCCCACGCGGCCTTGTCGCCGCCGGCGTACGGGGCCTGATCGGGTTTCTTGGCCTGCAACTCCTGTGTGCGCTCGCCGCAGCCGGCCAGCGTGGCGGTCAGCGCGACGACCAGCATCAGCGCACGGCGGGGGACTGGAGCGGTGTTCATGACTTGGGTGCCTCCGCCGTGGCAGGGGTGGCCGGGGCGGGTGTGGCGCCCGTGGTCGGCTTGCCGTACGCGGTGCCCCAGCCCCAGACTTCGCTGCCCTTGCCGCGCTGGACCACGCGGGTGCGGAAGATGTCGGCCACCACGTCGCCATCTCCTGCCAGCAAGGCCTTGGTCGAACACATCTCGGCGCAGGCCGGCAGCTTCCCCTCGGCCAGCCGGTTGCGGCCGTACTTCTCGTACTCGGCCTGGCTGGTGTTTTCCTCCGGGCCGCCGGCGCAGAAGGTGCACTTGTCCATCTTGCCGCGCAGGCCGAAGGTGCCGTTGCTCGGGAACTGCGGCGCGCCGAACGGGCAGGCGTAGCTGCAGTAGCCGCAGCCGATGCACACATCCTTGTCGTGCAGCACCACGCCTTCGTCGGTGCGGTAGAAGCAGTCCACCGGACAGACCGCCATGCACGGCGCGTCCGAGCAGTGCATGCAGGCCACCGAGATCGACTTCTCGCCGGGAATGCCGTCGTTGAGCGTGACGACGCGGCGGCGGTTGACGCCCCAGGGCACGTCGTGCTCGGCCTTGCAGGCGGTGGCGCAGCCGTTGCATTCGATGCAGCGCTCCGAGTCGCAGATGAATTTCATTCGGGCCATGTGGGTGCTCCGTTCAGGCTTTCTCGACCTGGCAGACCGTGGTCTTGGTCTCTTGCATCATCGTCACGCTGTCGTAGCCGTAGGTCGTGCCGGTGTTGATCGCCTCGCCCCGCACCACGGGCATCGCGCCCTCCGGGTAGTGCGCGGCCAGGTCAGCCCCGCCCCAGTGGCCCGAGAAGTGGAAGGGCAGCCAGACGGTGCCCTCGTCGACCCGCTCGGTGACGAGGGCCTTCACGCGCAGGCCCTTGAACGCCGGCACGGCGGCCATCGGCGGCGTCTTGACCCACACGTACTCGCCGTTGCGGATGCCCCGGTCGTTGGCCGCCTTGGGGTTGATCTCGATGAACATGTCCTGCTGCAGTTCAGCCAGCCAGGGGTTCGAGCGCGTCTCCTCCCCACCGCCCTCGTACTCGACCAGCCGGCCCGAGGACATGATCAGCGGGAAGGTCTTGCCGATGTCCTTGTTCTTCTCCTGCACCGACTTGTAGAGCGTGGGCAGGCGCCAGAAGGCCTTCTTGTCGTCGTGGGTCGGGTACTTGGCGACCAGGTCAGCGCGGGTCGAATACAGCGGCTCGCGGTGCTGCGGGATCGGATCGGGGAAGTTCCAGACCACGGCACGGGCCTTGGCATTGCCGAAGGGGTGGCAGCCGTGGACCCTCATCACCACGCGGATGATGCCGCCCGACGGGTCGGTCTTCCAGTTCTTGCCCTCGGCGGCCGTCTTCTCGGACTCGGTCAGATCGTCCCACCAGCCGAGTTTCTTCAGCAGGACGTGGTCGAATTCCGGGTAGCCGGTGGTCAGGTCGGCACCCAGCGAGTGCGAGCCATCGGCGGCCAGCAGCGAGGTGCCGTCGCGCTCGACGCCGAAGTTGGCGCGGAAGTTGCCGCCGCCGTCCATGACGTGCTTGCTGGTGTCGTAGAGGTTGGGCGAGCCGGGGTGTTTCAGCTCAGGCGTGCCCCAGCATGGCCAGGGCAGGCCGAAGTAGTCCCCGTCCAGCACATAGCCGGTTTCCTTGTCGATGCCGCCCTTGGCCTGGAGCGTCTTCACGTCGAAGACATTCATGTTGCGCATGTGCGCCTTCAGGCGTTCCGGGCTGTGGCCGGTGTAGCCGATGGTCCAGACGCACTTGTTGATCTCGCGCAGGATGGACTCGGTCTCCGGCTCCATCAGGTTGCCCTTGGCCGGCACCATCTTGAAGTTCTTGACCAGTTCGGCGCCGAAGCCGAGCTTCTCGGCGAACTGGTACATGATCATGTGGTCGGTGCGCGATTCCCACAGCGGCTCGATCACCTTCTCGCGCCACTGCAGCGAGCGGTTCGAGGCGGTGCAGGAACCACTGGTCTCGAACTGCGTGCAGGCCGGCAGCAGGTAGACCGCGCGGTTCGGGTTCAGGTCGTCCTTGTTCCCGGGCATCGCGGCCATGGCGGCGGTGGCGCTCGGGAAGGGGTCGATCACCACCAGGAGGTCCAGCTTGTCCATCGCCCGCTTCATCTCCAGCCCGCGCGTCTGCGAGTTCGGCGCGTGGCCCCAGAAGACGAGGCCGCGCAGGTTCGAGTCCTGGTCGATCAGCTCGTTCTTCTCCAGCACGCCGTCGATCCAGCGCGAGACCGTCATGCCGGACTTGGTCATCATGCCCGGCGCGTACTGCTTCTTGATCCACTCGTAGTCGACGCCCCAGGTCTTGGCGAAGTGTTTCCAGGCCCCCTCGGCCAGGCCGTAGTAGCCGGGCAGCGAGTCCGGGTTCGGACCGACATCGGTGGCCCCTTGCACGTTGTCGTGGCCGCGGAAGATGTTGGTGCCGCCGCCGGACTTGCCGACGTTGCCCAGCGCGAGCTGCAGCAGGCACGACGCCCGCACGATCGCGTTGCCGATGGTGTGCTGCGTCTGTCCCATGCACCAGACGATGGTGCCGGGGCGGTTGTCGGCCAGGATCTTGGCGACCTTGTAGCAGGTGGCCTCGTCGACGCCGCAGGCGTCCTGCACCTTGTCCGGCGTCCACTTGGTCAGGCACTCTTCACGCACCTTGTCCATGCCCCAGACACGGTCTTCGAGGTACTTCTTGTCTTCCCAGCCGTTCTTGAAGATGTGGTGCATCACGCCGAACAGGAAGGGAATGTCCGAGCCCGAACGGATGCGCACGTACTCGTCCGCCTTCGCCGCGGTGCGGGTGAAGCGCGGATCGACCACGATCATCTTGCAGCCCGTCTCCTTGGCGTGGAGCATGTGCAGCATCGACACGGGGTGCGCCTCGGCCGCGTTCGATCCGATGTAGATCGCCGAACGCGCGTTCTGCATGTCGTTGTAGGAGTTGGTCATCGCGCCATAGCCCCACGTGTTCGCGACACCCGCGACGGTGGTGGAGTGGCAGATGCGCGCCTGGTGGTCGGTGTTGTTCGAGCCCCAGAAGCTGACCCACTTGCGCAGCAGGTAGGCCTGCTCGTTGCTGTGCTTGCTGGATCCGACGATGAAGAGCGAGTCCGGCCCGCTCTGCTTCTTCAGCTCCAGCATCTTCGCGCTGATCTCGGTCAGCGCCTCGTCCCACGAGATGCGCTTGTACTTGCCGTCGACCAGCTTCATCGGGGTCTTCAGCCGGTACTCGCCATGGCCATGCTCGCGCAGTGCGGCGCCTTTCGCGCAGTGGGCGCCCATGTTGATCGGTGAATCGAACACGGGCTCCTGCCGCACCCAGACGCCGTTCTCCACCACCGCGTCCACCGCGCAGCCGACCGAGCAGTGGCCGCAGACGGTGCGCTTGACCTCGATCTTCTTGCTGCCATTGGTTGGCGCGGACGCCGCGTCCGCCGCCTCGACGCGCTGGACCAGCGTCAGCTGCGACGCAGCCAGTCCGGCGCCCACGCCCAGGCCGGAGCGGCGCAGGAAGGCGCGGCGGTCTAGCGTCGGGATCGCCCGGCCGATGCCGCGGGACAGGCTGGACACCAGCGGGGACGGGGACGAGCCAGTGGTGGCCGGGGCGGCGCGGCGGGTGAGCAGCATGGGGGTCTCCTCTGATCCTCAGACCTTGGCGGTCTGGTAGTAGCGCCGGACGTGCTCGGTCAACTGGTAGCCGCTGGTGGTGTCGGTGGCGGGCCGGGGTTGTGCGGTAGCTTGCGGCGGTGCAGGCGTGACCGGCAGCACGGCGGCGACCGTGGCCAGTGCGCCGACCGTGCCGGCGCCGGCAAAGACCCTGCGGCGGGTCGGATGGGGCATGGGGGACTGGGTGGACTGGCTCATTGATGCGCTCCGCAGCTGGACACCGGCGATTAGGTTGCGGTTATGCACCGTCGGCAATAAGGGGACTCCCTAGCCGGTGCCGCGGCGCGCAGCCTTGGGGATTCCGCTCTTGGACTTTGGCGACCGATGCGTAGACTGCGGTGCATGACCGAGACATTGGTGGAGATTGCGCAGCAGATCCCGAAGATCCGCGTGGCCGTGGTGATCGAGCGGCAGCGCCAGCCCAGCCCCTGGGAGGACTGGCGCTTCACCGTGGCCGATGTGGTGGTGAACGACGGGCGGTATGGCGATACGCCGCGCCTGCTCCGTGATGACGGGCAGGCGGCGCAGTTCCTGTTTCCGGAGCTGCCCGTCGAGCTGCGCCGCGACGAAGGGGAGGGCTACTTCCTCAACCTGACCTCGGGCGCACCGGTCTGGTTCGTCATGTGGCGCATCGACGCAGAGGATCCGTCGCGGGCCTGGCCCGAGCGGGTCACGCTGTCGTACAACGAGGCCGGGCGCCTGATGGATGCGCAGGAGCGGGTCGACAACCGGCCGCTGCCTGCCGAGGTGCGCGACTGGCTGCAGGACTACACCGATGCCCACTACCGGCCCGAACCGAAGAAGCGCCGCCGCCCGGTGTCCTTCGTCGCACCGGACCAGCGGGATTGAACATGGCGGTGGACCCAGAACCCGCAGGCGGTTTCCTGTCGCGCTGGTCGCGTCGCAAGGCGCAGGTGCAGCAAGGTGCGCCGGTGGCCGAGGTGCTGCCGCCGGTTCCCGCCACGCCGGTCGCCCCGCCGGAGCCTGCGCTGCCCACGCTGGCGGACGCCGCACAGCTCACCCCCGCCTCCGACTTCACCCGCTTCATCGCCCGCGGTGTCGACCCGTCGGTGAAGAACGCGGCACTGAAGACACTGTTCACCGACCCGCATTTCAATGTGATGGACGGCCTCGACACCTACATCGAGGATTACGGCCTCCCCGACCCGCTGCCGCTGGCGATGCTGCGCCAGATGACGCAGTCGAAGGCGCTCGGCCTGTTCGCCGACGAAGACGAAGAGAAAACCGCTGATGAAAACACTGCTGTGCGACTGCAACCGGACGATGCCGCTGGACACGAGGGCGATCGCCCGGACGCTGGCGCAGACGCCGGGGGCGAGCGCGGACGGGCTGGAGACGGCGCACACCCTGCTGTGCCGACGTGAGGCCGGCGCCTTCCAGCGTGCGGCCAAGGCCACCGGGCCGGGCCAGGCGCTGCTGGTGGCCTGCACGCAGGAGAGCCGGCTCTTCCTCGATCTGAACGCCGAGACGGCAGGAGCGCCTGGCCTGGACGAGCGCCCGATCCACTTCGTCAACCTGCGCGAGACCGGCGGCTGGTCCCGCGACGCCAAGGCCGCCACGCCCAAGCTCGCCGCGCTGATCGCCGCGGCGCAGCTGCCGGATGTCCAGCCGGTGACGACGGTGCCCTACCACTCGGCCGGGCGCTGCCTGGTGATCGGCCCGGCGGACGTGGCGCAGCAGGCGGCGGCGATGCTGCGCGACCGGCTCGATGTGATGCTGCTGGTGGACGAGCCCACGGGCACCGGTGGATCGCTGGCGCAGCGCCACGACCTGCCGGTCTTCGCCGGGCGGGTGACACGGCTGCGTGGCTGGCTGGGGGCGTTCGAGGTGCAGTGGACGTCGGCCAACCCGATCGACCTCGACCTCTGCACCCGCTGCAACGCCTGCCTCGACGCCTGCCCGGAAGGTGCGATCGACTTCCGCTACCAGATCGACCTGGACCGCTGCAAGGACCACCGCGACTGCGTGCAGGTCTGCGATGCGGCCGGCGCGATCGACTTCGACCGTGCGCCGCTGGTCACCGACGAGCGTTTCGACCTCGTGCTGGACCTGCGCGAGATGCCGGCCTTCTCGCAGCACCAGCCGCCGCAGGGCTATTTCCATGCACCGCAGGGTGCGGGCGCGCCGGAACGCCTGTTTGACGCCGTGCTCCAGCTGCGCGAACTGGTCGGCACCTTCGACAAGCCGAAGTTCTTCCAGTACCAGCACCGCCTGTGCGCCCACAGCCGCAACGAGCAGATCGGCTGCACCGCGTGCATCGACGTGTGCTCGACCCGCGCCATCTCCAGCGATGCGTCCCGCAAGGGCAAGGCGAAGACCGCGCAGGCGGGTGGCATCGTCGTCGAGCCGCACCTGTGCGTGGGCTGCGGCGCCTGCACGACGGTGTGCCCGAGCGGGGCGCTGAGCTTCGCGTATCCGGGGCCGGTCGATCAGGGGCGGCGGCTGCACCGCCTGGTCTCGACCTACGCCCGCGCGGGCGGCAAGGACGCGGCGCTGCTGCTGCACAGCGAGCAGGCCGGCGCCCGGCTGATCGACGACCTCGGCCGTGCGGCCCGGGTCGATCGGGCCACGCACGGTGTGCCGGCGCGGGTGCTGCCGGTGGCGGTGTGGCACACAGCGAGTGTCGGCATCGACCTGTGGCTGTCCGCCATCGCGCAGGGCGCCAGCCAGGTCTTCGTCCTGCTGACCGCGGAAGAGGCGCCCGAGTACCGCGCTGCGCTGGCCGAGCAGATGGCAGTGGCGCAGGCGCTGCTGACCGGGCTGGGCTACGCCGGCGAGCACTTCAAGCTGATCGAGGCGCGTGACGCCCGCGATCTGGCCGCGCTGGACACTGCACTGCGCGCCGCGCCGGCCCAGTGCGTCGCGCAGCCCACGCCCATCGTCGCCCAGGCCGACAAGCGTGCGACGCTCGACCTGGTGATCGACCACCTGAGCGCCCACGCGCCGGTGCGGGCCGACGTGGTCGTGCTGCCCAAGGCCGGTGCGCCATTCGGCGCCGTGCTGGTGGACACCGCGGCCTGCACGCTCTGCCTGAGCTGCGTCGGCGCCTGTCCCGAGAACGCGCTGGCCGACAACCCCGAGCGCCCGCAGCTGAAGTTCACCGAAAAGAACTGCGTGCAGTGCGGCCTGTGCGAGACGACCTGTCCGGAAGGCGCGATCACCCTGGTGCCACGCCTGCTGCTGGCCGACGAGGGCAGGGCGCGCCGCCAGCCCCGCGTGCTGCACGAGGTCGAGCCCTTCCGCTGCATCCGCTGCAGCAAACCCTTCGGCACGCTCAAGGTGATCGAGAACATGGTGGCCAAGCTGTCCGCGCACCCGGCGTTCCAGGGCGCGGCGGCCGACCGGCTGAAGATGTGCGGCGACTGCCGGGTGATCGACCTCCACCGCAATGCCAGCGAAGTCCGCATCACCGACGTGCCGCGCGGCACTCCCCGGTACTGAACCGATTCCGAGCCGAGTCCCGACCCCATGAACGACCACGATCCCCGTGCCCTGAGTTTCGCCAGCGCCGACCACAGCGAGGAACTCGCCCGCGCCGAGCTGTACGGCCTGCTCGCGCGGCTGTGGATGGCGCCACCGGACGCCGCCCTGCTGGCGCAGTTCCGCGTCGCCGTCACCGAGGCACCGGAGGCCGGCAGTCTGCTCGAAGCGCCGTGGCAGGCGCTGGTCGCCGCGTTGCGCGCCACCACGCCGGATGCGGCTGCCGACGAATACGACGCGCTGTTCGGCGGCGTCGGCAAGCCGGAGGTGTTCCTCTACGGCTCGTTCTACCTGGCTGGTTTCCTCCACGAGAAGCCGCTGGCCGCGCTGCGCACCGATCTGGCCGCGCTCGGCCTGACCCGTGATCCGTCGCGCGGCGAGACCGAGGACCACATCGCCTACGGCTGCGAGGTGATGCGCTACCTGATCGCGGGAGACGACATCGCCGTGTGCAACCTGGAGCAGCAGCGGCGGTTCTTCCGCGGCCATCTGCAGACCTGGGTCGCCGAGCTGTGCAGCGCCGTCGAGGCCCATCCGCGGGCCCGGATCTGGTGCGAGGTCGCTCGGCTCATGCGGGTGTTTTCCGAGATCGAAACGCAGGGTTTCGACCTGCTGGAGGTTTGACGATGGAAACGAACCTGCCGATCGACCTGCAGGACATCACCGGCCTCGTCCTGGCC
>NZ_JBFPGY010000300.1:0-6540 GCF_041083715.1 Sphaerotilus sp. | reverse complement strand
GGTGAGGATGTAGGACGGTGACGTCATGGTGGACGGACTCAGGGCTGCTGGTCGAGAAACTGGGTGAACTGGTCGAGCACTTCCGGTGCGACCGAGACGTTGTGCCGGGCTTGCGGGTAGGCGCCGCTGACCACGTCCTGGCGGTACTCGGTGAAGGCGGCGATGCGCTCGGCCTGCAGGCGGGCGTACTCGACGGCGAAGTGGCGGTAGACCTTGGCGTGGCGCGGGATGTGGCCGGTGTTCGCGCCGAGCACGTCGCTGGCGAACAGGTACTGCGCGTCGCCCCCGGCGCCGGCGCCCATCGAGATCAGCAGCAGGCTGGTGCGCTTCGAGATCGCCGCGGCGATGTCGGCCGGCACGACTTCGATCTCGGCCGCGAAGGCGCCGGCCTCTTCGAGCGCCTTGACCTGGCGGTACACGAGCTGCGCCGTCTCCAGCGTCTTGCCGACGGCCTTGAAGCCCCCGGTCCAGGTGCATTGCGAGGGGATCAGCCCGGTGTGGCCGCAGACGGGGATGCCCTCGTCGCGCAACCGGCGCACGATGCCCATGCTCGCCGCGCAGTAGACAGCATCCCCGCCGGCTTTCATCGCGGCGAATGCGGCGCGCAGATACTCCTCGGCGCTGACGAAGTCACCGTATTCGAGGCCGGGAACGGCGAAGAGCGTCGGCGCCGCCTCGCGGAAGGCCGGGCCGAGCAGCCCGGGAGGCACCGACACCAGGTCCACACCGGCCTGCTGCGCGGCAGCGGCCTCGTCGAGCGTCTCGACGCGCAGCATGCTGAGTTGGCGCTGGCCCTTGAGGGCGCGCAGGTCGGCGATCGTCGAACGTTGGGGCTTTTTCATGGGAGAGGCTCTCAGACCAGGGATTTGAGTTTGACGCCGACATCGGCCAGCGCCTCAGGCGACGGCTGGCGGCGCCGCTCGACGAGCATCCGTGCCAGCTTGAGTTCCTTGGCAACGACCGACACCGGGCCGAAGCCACTGGCGCCGACCAGCCGCCCGTCGGCGTCGAGGTGGAAATCGATCAGGGCCGCGTCGCCGAGCGGGCGCGTCACGGTGGTCACGCCGAGCGCCGGCTCGCCGCTGACCTGGAGCTGGTGGTCGTACTGGTCGGACCAGAACCATGGCGCGGCATCGAAGGCCACACCCTGGCCGAGCATGTTGGCGGCGGCGACCCGGGCCTGGGTTTCGGCGTTCTGCCAGGTTTCCTGGCGGATCGGCGCGCCATTGACCGGACTGGGAAATTCGGCGACATCACCGGCCGCGTAGATGCCGGGCGCGCTGGTGGCGAGCTGCGCATCGACCACGATGCCGCGCTGCACGGTCAGACCGGCCTGCACCGCCAGTTCGACCGCTGGAGCGATCCCGATGCCGACGATCACGGTGTCGGCGCAGAACGCCGTGCCGTCATCCAGGGCCACCCGTGTCGAGCCATCGGGCTGGCGCTCGAAGGCGGTCGGCAGGGTGCCCAGACGGACATCGACACCGTGCGCCCGGTGCAGTGCCAGCACCCGTGCGCCGATCGCCTCGGGGACGGCCCGGCCGAGCAGCCGCGGCGCACCTTCGATCACCGTGACCTCGCAGCCCCGCTGGCGCGCGGACGCCGCCACTTCCAGTCCGATGAAACCACCGCCGACGATGGCGACCCGCGCGCCAGGCTGCAACTGCGCGGCGATCTGCGCGGCGTCGTCGAGCGTGCGCAGGCCCAGGATGCCCGGCAGATCCGCGCCGGGGAGATCGAGCCGCCGCAGGTGCCCGCCCGTGGCCAGCAGCAGCGCCTCGTAGGCGACACGCCGCTCGGCGCGCTGCGGCCCGCCGGTGAGCACCACCTCGCGCCGCGCCGGATCGATCGACTCGACCCAGGCGACGACATGGCTGATCTGGTCGGCGTCGTAGTCCTGCACCGGGCGCAGTGCGCACGATGCGGCGTCCTGCTGGCCGGTCAGCAGGCCCTTGGACAGCGGCGGACGCTCGTAGGGCAGGTGCGGCTCGGCACCGATCAGCAGGATCGGGCCGGTCCAGCCGAATGCACGCAGCGCCTGCGCGGCCCGGCCGCCGACATGGCCGGCACCGACGATCACCATTGCGCGGGGAGATGCCATGGTCCGGCCCAGGTCAGACTTCGATGAAGACGCGACCACCCTCGACCTTGGCCGGGTAGGTCTTGAGGCCCACGCAGACCGGGGCGCCCAGGGGGCGGCCGTCGCGGATGTCGAAGCGGCCGTTGTGCTTGGGACACTCGATGACGTGCTCCATCACCAGGCCATCGCACAGGTGCACCTTCTCGTGGGTGCACAGGCCGTCGGTGGCGTAGACCCGGCCGTCCACGCGGTAGACGGCGTAGGTGTGGCCGGCGTGGTCGAAGCGGGAGACATCCTCGTCGTCGATGTCGTCGAGGGGGCAGACGTTGATCCAGGTGGACATGGTGAGAAGCTCCGGGTGGGTGCCCGCTGACGCGGGCATGGCGATGGGGCGCAGAGGATCAGAACGCACGCACAGGCAGCGGGCGCACCACGTGCCACGTCGGCTCGCGGCGCTGGCGCCACAGCGCGGGCAGGATCTCGCGGTAGGCCTCGACCGTGCCGCGGTAGGCGGGCGGGCAGTCGGCCTGGATGGCGGCGTGCAGTTTCGGCAGCGCGTGGTAGGGCACCATGGGGTACATGTGGTGCTCGACGTGGTAGTTCATGTTCCAGTAGAGAAAGCGGAACACCGGGTTCATGTGGACGGTGCGGCAGTTGCGGCGGTGGTCGAGCACGTTCTCGGGGAGGCCGGCATGCTGCGTCAGGCCGAAGAAGTTGTAGAGCCAGGCACCGGCCATCGACGGAAGTCCGACGAAGAAGAACGGCAGCCAGCTCTGGAAGTGGAGCGCCACGCCGATCAGCGCCGCGTAGATCACCAGCCAGATCCGCGCCTCGCGCACCATCTTCGGCCACTCCATCTCGGGCACGAAGGTCTTCTCCTCGGCGCTCAGGTGGCCGAAGGCGTTGGCGAAGAGACGGGCGTATTCGGTGGGCGCGTTCTTGATCGCGAAGCAGTTCAGCGCCATCGTCGGCAGATCGGTCGGCACCGGAGCGGCGATCTCGGGATCGCGGCCGACGACCAGCGTGTCGGTGTGGTGGCGGGTGTGGCTCCAGCGCCAGCGGGTCGGGCGGCGCAGCACCATGAAGCTGGCGACCTGGTAGAGCGCCTCGCTCATCCAGCGGGTCTTGAAGCAGGTGCCGTGGCTCGCCTCGTGCCAGCGCGAGTCGGCCGGGCCGCAGTAGAGCGTGGCGTACAGGAAAAATGCCGCAGCGAACCAGCCCGTGCCCCAGGCCAGCGCCATCAGCACGCCCGCGGCGATCACCAGCGCAAACCACAGCAGCGTGTCGCGGATGCCATGGGCGTCGTCACGCTGCATCAACTGCTTCATCAGCGGACGCGGCACCGGGCACTTGTACCAGTCGCCGCCGACCAGTCCGGCCGCGGCCGCATGTTCACTGGCGCCGCCGATCAGTCGGTAGTCGTCGCGGCTTGGCCCGCTGGAGGTCATCGGGGAGTGGAGGCTAGGGTTGTTCATTTAGCATGCATCCTGGAAAAAATTTTCCAAAACAGAATGATGCGCATCCTAAGGACACCAGCCAAGCCCCACAATCAAAACACATCATTTACTATCAGAAGACATCACACATTTGGGGCAGCATCATGTCATTTTCATCATTGATGCCATTTTCGCATCGGGATTACCCGAACAGGAGCCACCAATGAGCCGCCGCCCCACCCTCGCCGCCGTGGCCGAGGCCGCGGGCGTCAGCACGGCCACCGTGGACCGCATGCTCAACAGCCGCCTGCCGGTGCGCGAGGCCACCGCGCTGCGCATCATCGAAGCGGCCGAGCGCATCGGGTACCACGGCGCCCCCCTGATGCGGTTGCGCCTGCAGGAACGCGCCGACCGCACCGTGCGCACGCTGGGCTTCTGTCTGCTGCGGAGGCATGAGGCGTTCTACCAGGCCCTCGGGCGCGAGTTGAACGCTGCCACAGCCCGCCACCCGTCGCCGGGCGTCGCGGTGATCGAGTACATGGACGCCGTGGAGCCGGCAGCCATCGCCCAGCAACTGCTCGACCTGGGGCGCGAGGTGGACGCGCTGGCCGTGGTCGCCGTTGATCATCCGCATGTCACAGCCGCCATCGAAGCCCTGCACGCCGCAGGCAAACCGGTCTTCACGCTGCTGTCCGACCTGAGCACGCCCTTGCGCGCGGGCTTCGTCGGCGTCGACCCGCGCAAGAGCGGGCGCACAGCGGCATGGGCGGTGAGCCGGCTGGCGAAGGCGCCGGGGCCGGTGGCGGTGTTCGTCGGCAGCCACCGCTACCTCGGGCACGAGGCCTGCGAGATGAGCTTTCGGGCCTATCTGCGCGAGCATGCGCCCGCGTTCCGGGTGCTCGACACCCAGGTGAACCTGGAAGACGCCCAGATCGCCCACGAAGCCACGCTCGACCTGCTGCGCCGCCACCCGGATCTGGCCGGCATCTACGACGCGGGCGGCGGCGGCGCCAGCGGCATGGTGCGCGCCCTGCGCGCCGAACGGCCACCCGGCCATCCGCTTGGCCATGTCGTCACGGTCTGCAACGAGCTGACCGACGGACACCGCGCAGCCCTGGTGGACGGCGTGGTCGATCTGGTGCTGGTCACGCCGATGGCACGCATCACGCAGACGGTGGTGGGCGCCATGCATGCGGCGCTCGACCAGCCACAGGCCCTGCCCCGGGCGATGCAGATGACGGTCCCGGTCGAGGTCTGCACGGCGGAGAACATCTGATCTGGCGGGACACCCCACGACCAGCAACAAGGCGCGCGACCTTCGCCGCGCGCCTTGCACCTGCCGACGACCGGTCACACCCGGTCCATCCACCATCCACCATTCAGCTGCGGCGCTGACGCTGCCGGTACTGGTCGACCACCACGGCCGCGACGATGATCGCGCCCTTGACCATCTCCTGGTAGTAGGCATCGATGCGGATGAAGGTGAAGCCCGAGGTCATCACGCCCAGGATCAGCACACCGATCACCGTGCCCGTGATCCGGCCGATGCCCCCCGACAGCGAGGTACCGCCGATGACGACCGCGGCAATCGCGTCCAGCTCGTACATCACGCCCATGCCCGACTGACCCGAGATCGCGCGCGCCGCCGTCACGCTGCCGGCGATGCCACTGAGCAGACCCGCAATCGTGTAGACCCAGATCAGGTGCCGGTTGACGTTGATGCCCGAGACGATCGCCGCCTGGCGGTTGGCGCCGATGGCATAGGTGAACTTGCCGAAGCGGGTGTAGCGCAGCACCACATGGAAGATCCCTGCCACCACCAGGAAGATGAACACCGGGTTGGCACCCGATCCGATCCAGGCGAAATCGTCGGTGAGCATCGACACCGGCATGCCGCCCGTGAACCACTTGGCGAAGCCGCGTGCAGCCACCATCGTGCCCAGCGTGGCAATGAAGGGCGGGATCGCGGTGAAGGCGATCAGCGAGCCGTTGAGCAGACCGATCAGCAGCCCGATCGTGGTCCCCGCCAGCAGCGGCCAGACCATGGGCAGATCGGTCAGGTGCGGGAACACGGCGCGCGGAAAGTCCGACACCTGCGCCAGGCTGGCCGAGACCACCGCCGCCGCCGCCACGACCGAGCCCGAGGACAGGTCGATGCCGCTGGTGATGATGACCAGGTTCACGCCGATGGCGATGACGCCGATCACCGCCATCTGCAGGATGATGATCTGCAGCCGCTCGGGGTTCATCAGGAAGCTCTGGCCGTTGATCCACCAGCCCAGCGCCTCGAAGAACAGGCTGATGCCGACCAGCACCAGGAAAATGCCCAGCTCGGGCGGCCAGCGCCGCGGCGGCGGCTTGAAGGTCATGGACTGCGCGCCCACGCTCGGGTTACCAACGGACATGGCTTTTCTCCAACTTGTCGAATCTGTCGAACTTGTCGTGTTCGGTGTGTTTGTTCACTGCGAGGCCAGTTCCATGATGCGGACCTGATCGGCTTCGGCACGGTCGACGATGCCGGTCATGCGGCCCTCGTGCATCACCATCACCCGGTCGCTCATGCCCAGCACCTCGGGCAGCTCCGACGAGATCATCAGCACCGCCACGCCCCGTCCGGCCAGCTCGCTGACCAGCCGGTGGATCTCGGCCTTGGCGCCGACGTCGATGCCGCGTGTCGGCTCGTCGAGGATCAGGATCTTCGGCTGCGTCAGCAGCCAGCGGCCGATCAGCACCTTCTGCTGGTTGCCGCCCGAAAGGTTCTGGATGACCTCATTCATGCCGGGAGTCTTCACGCGCAAGGTCTGGCTCATCGCCTCGCAGTCGCGCTGCAACGCCCCTTGCTGGACGAATCCGTACTTCACATAGCGCTGGCTCAGCACCGCCGATTCCATGTTCGACAGCACGTCGAGGATCAGGAAGCAGCCCGAGTCCTTGCGGTCCTCGGTCAGGAACGCCATGCCTTGGCGCATCGCCGCCGACGGCGAACCGATGGCCACAGGCTGCCCGCCGATGCGGATCTCGCCC
>NZ_JBFPGY010000299.1:0-6558 GCF_041083715.1 Sphaerotilus sp. | reverse complement strand
CGGTACATCACGATCTCGCCGGTGCCGAAATGCGCACTGGCCAGCTTGACGCACACGCCCATCAGCGCAAAAAGAAACGAGGCCAGAACCATCAGCATGGGAGCAGTCATGCCCCCGATGCTAACGACCTCGAGCCCCCGCGGCCTCGCCGCGTGGATCTGACCGGCTTCAGACCAGGCGGAACACGCGGATCAGCACCGCGTTGCGCGCGGGGCGCAGGCTGTCGAGCGTGCCCGTGTAGACGAAGTCGTTCAGCCAGCCATAGCGCCCGGCCGGTGCCGTGAGCTGGATGGTGGACAGGGCGTACCGTGGCTGGCCCGCCGGGGTGCGCACCAGCACCTGGTTGTGGACCGTGATCACGGCGCCGTCGTCGGTCTTCAGCTCATACAGCGCATCGAGCAGGCGGGCGCCGTCCTTGCGCACGAGCTGGCGGTCGGCCCCCCCGGGCAGCACCGTGCCCTTGAGCCCCGGCCCGGCGAACTCGCCGCCGGTGATCGGCACGATGCGGCGCTCGCCCAGCGGCCCGTCGCCCAGGTTCAGGGTATCGGCGATGTCCACGATCGACTCGTAGACAAACTCGGCACGCGGCGGGGCCATGGGCAGGCGGGTGCCGAGCGGCGACAGCTCGGTCGTCGCCGTCTGCGCCGAGGCCATCGGTGCAACGGTGGTGGCCGCAGCGGCCATGCCCAGCAGCAGGCTGCGCCGCAGGGGGTCGGGTCGGGTCGAAGGTGTCATGGGCATCAAGACAGGATCTCCTCATGCAGGATCACCATGCACCATAGTGACCCCGCATCGGACCGGCATGGGCAGAAACCCGCGCCGGTCAGTGGTCCTGGAATGCCATCACCCGCCGGTACCACTCGTGGAAGTGCTGCATGCCGTCTTCCATCGGACTCTGGTAGGGGCCGACCTCGTTGTCGCCGCGGTCCATCAGTGCCTTGCGGCCCGCGTCCATGCGCTCGCCGATCTCGTCGTCCTCGATGCAGGTTTCCATGTAGGCGGCCTTCTGGGCCTCCACATAGTCGCGCTCGAAGGCGGCGATCTCTTCCGGGTAGTAGAACTCCACGGTGTTGAGCGTCTTCGTCGGGCTGATCGGGTGCAGCGTGGACACCGTGAGCACGTTCGGGTACCACTCGACCATGACACTCGGGTAGTAGGTCAGCCAGATCGCACCGTGCCTGGGCACCACACCGTTCTGGTACTTCAGCACCTGCTCGTGCCAGCGCTCGTAGACCGTGGAGCCGGACTTGCCCAGTGCCTTGCCCGCGCCCTGGGCCACGCCGACGGTCTGCACCGAGTAGTCGCGGCCCATCTCCCAGCGCAGATCGTCACAGGTGACGAAGTTGCCCAGCCCGGGGTGGAAGGGACCGACGTGGTAGTCCTCCAGGTAGACCTCGATGAAGGTCTTCCAGTTGTAGTTGCACTCGTGCTGCACGGCGTGGTCGAAGACATAGCCCTCGAAGTCCAGCGCCTGGCGCGGCCCCATGCCGGCCAGATCGGCAGCCACGTCGCGGCCACCGTCCGTCATCTCGAAGACCATGCCGTTCCAGACCTGCACCGGGTAGTTGCGCAGGTTCAGGCACGGGTCTTCCTTGAAGTGCGGCGCGCCGATCAGCTGGCCCTGCAGGTCGTAGGTCCAGCGGTGCAGCGGGCACACGACATTGCTGCCGGTGTGGCCGCGGCCCTTGAGCATCACGGCTTGCCGGTGGCGGCAGACGTTGGAGACCAGCTCGACACCGTTCTTCGTGCGGATGAGCGCGCGCCCCTCGCCTTCGTGCGCGAGGGCGTGGTAGTCGCCGACCTCGGGCACCATCAGCTCGTGCCCGACGTAGCGCGCACCGGAGGGAAAGATGATGCGCATCTCCCGGTCGAAGAGGGCCTGGTCGAAGTAACTCGTGACCGGCAATTGAGTGCGGCTGCGTTGAAGAGCGTCGAGTGTGATGCTCAGGTCGGACATGATCCCCAGGATCTCCAAAAATCCATGTCGAACCACCACCCCATGTTCTGGCCCCAACCAAGGGCGTTTGCCATTTCGAAGGCAAGGTGTTCGCAGCAGGTGCTGCAGCGGGCCGGGGTGGGCGGACGCCCAAGGCGAACCGCGGATTTTAACCCAGACCCGGCCCACGGTCGCCGACCCCGGAAAATGTGAAGTAATTCCTGACACCCTGTTCACTGGGTACAACATGGCACAGGCAGACAGCAGCGACTTCAGCAGCCCAGCAGCGTCGCAGCATGTACAGGACGGAATATTCGATCCCCTCCAAGCCCCCTACAATCAAGAACTTTCCCCGACGCCATGCCCCAGAGCGCCTCCGACACCCCTTCCCGCGAGCCCGTCAGCTACGAGAGTGCACTGGCCGAACTCGATCGTCTCGTGCAGGCGCTCGAATCCGCGCAGCTGCCGCTCGACGAACTGCTCGACAGTTACCGCCGTGGTGCGCAGCTGCTGGGCTACTGCCGCAGCCGGCTCGACATGGTGGAGCAGCAGGTGAAGGTGCTGGATGACGGGCAGCTTCAACCCTGGAACGATCTCTCATGATGCGCACTGCCTTCGACGCCTGGATGCGCGCACAGCTCGAAGCGGTCGAAGCCGCGCTGTGCGTCCACGTCCGTGCCGATGCCCCTGCAGGACTTGGCCTCGCGATGCGCTATGGCGTGCTCGACGGCGGCAAGCGGCTGCGTCCGCTGCTGGTGCTCGCCACCGCGCAGGCCGTCGGTGGCCATGCCGAGGCAGCGATGCGCGCGGCCTGCGCGGTCGAGCTGATCCACGCCTACTCGCTGATCCACGACGACATGCCCTGCATGGACAACGACGTGCTGCGCCGCGGCAAGCCGACGGTGCATGTGCAGTTCGGCGAAGCCCGCGCCATGCTGGCCGGTGACGCGATGCAGGCGCTGGCCTTCGAAGTGCTCACGCCGCCGCCCGCCGCCGATGGCGACGTGGTGCCCGACACGCTGCAGGCCCGTCTGTGCCGCCTGCTGGCGCGTGCGTCGGGTGTCGAGGGCATGGCCGGCGGCCAGGCCATCGACCTGGCCAGCGTCGGCAAGCCGCTGACCGAGACCGAACTGCTCGACATGCACGGCCGCAAGACCGGTGCGCTGCTGCAGAACAGCGTCCTGATGGGAGCCGCCTGCGGCCATCCGTCCGCGGTCGCGCTGGAAGCGCTGTCCGACTTCGGTGCCGCCCTGGGCGTGGCCTTCCAGGTGGTCGACGACATCCTCGACGTGACCCAGGACTCCGACGTCCTCGGCAAGACCGCGGGCAAGGACGCCGACCAGAACAAGCCCACCTACGTCTCGCTGCTCGGGCTCGACGGTGCGCGCGAACGCGCCGCCACCCTCCACGCCCGAGCCCTGTCCGCCCTGTCCGCCTCCGGCCTGGGTGACGTCCATGCCTTGGCCACCCTGGCCGACCGCATCCTCGATCGCGACTCCTGAGCCGCGACCGCACACCGACGGATCCCCCCGCGATGAACGCCCAGAACGCCCATCCGCTGCTGAACCGCATCCAGTCCCCGGCCGATGTGCGCCGGCTCTCGCGCCCCGAGCTGAAGCAGCTCGCCACCGAACTGCGCGACCACCTGCTCAAGAGCGTCTCGCGCACCGGCGGCCACCTGTCGTCCAACCTCGGCACGGTCGAGCTGACGATCGCGCTGCACCATGTCTTCGACACGCCCGACGATCGCCTGGTGTGGGACGTGGGCCACCAGACCTATCCGCACAAGATCCTGACCGGTCGGCGCGACCGCATGCCCACGCTGCGCCAGTACGGCGGCCTGTCGGGCTTCCCGCGCCGCGACGAGAGCGCGTACGACACCTTCGGCACCGCACACTCGTCCACCTCGATCTCGGCCGCGCTCGGCATGGCGATGGGCGCGCAGATCAAGGGCGAGAGCCGCCACTGTGTCGCCATCATCGGCGACGGCGCGATGACCGCGGGCATGGCCTTCGAGGCCCTGAACAACGGGGGCATGCCACACGCCGGCCAGGAGCCGAATCTGCTGGTCGTGCTCAACGACAACGACATGTCGATCAGCCCGCCGGTCGGCGCGCTCAACAAGTACCTGGCCCGGCTGATGAGCGGCAAGTTCTACGCCTCGGCCCGCGAAGGTGCCAAGCAGGTCCTGAAGAACGCGCCGCAGCTGTTCGAGCTGGCCAGGCGCTTCGAGGAGCACGCCAAGGGCATGGTCGTGCCCGGCACCATCTTCGAGGAATTCGGCTTCAACTACGTCGGCCCGATCGACGGCCACGACCTCGACGCGCTGATCCCGACGCTGGAAAACCTGCGCGACCGCAAGGGTGCACAGTTCCTGCACGTCGTCACCAAGAAGGGCTACGGCTACAAGCTGGCCGAAGCCGACCCGATCGCCTACCACGGCCCCGGCAAGTTCGACCCTGCCATCGGCCTGGTGAAACCCGCCACGCCGCCCAAGCCGACCTTCACCCAGGTCTTCGGCAACTGGCTGTGCGACATGGCCGCCGCCGATCCGAAGCTGGTGGCGATCACGCCGGCCATGCGCGAAGGCTCGGGCATGGTCGAGTTCCACCGGCGCTTCCCGGAACGCTACTTCGACGTCGGCATCGCCGAGCAGCACGCCGTCACCTTCGCCGCCGGCCTGTCCTGCGAGGGCGTCCGGCCGGTGGTCGCCATCTACTCGACCTTCCTGCAGCGGGCCTATGACCAGCTCATCCACGACGTGGCGCTGCAGAACCTGCCGATGGTCTTCGCGCTCGACCGCGCGGGCCTGGTCGGTGCCGACGGCGCGACGCACGCCGGGGCCTATGACATCGCCTTCGTGCGCTGCATCCCGAACATGGCGATGCTGACGCCCGCCGACGAGGCAGAGACGCGCATGGCGCTGACAACAGCCTACCGCCATGACGGGCCGGTCGCGGTGCGCTATCCGCGCGGCAGTGGCGTCGGCACAGCCGCGGCCACCGGCGACAGCTTCGACACGCTTCCCTGGGGCCGCGGTGAAATCCGCCGCGAGTCCGGCCTGGTGACCGGTCGACCGGGCAGCAAGCGCATCGCCATCCTCGCGTTCGGCACCATGCTCTACCCGGCGCTGGCCGCTGCAGACAAGCTCGACGCCACCGTCGCCAACATGCGCTTCGTCAAGCCGCTGGACGGGGGGCTCGTCGAGCAGCTCGCCCGCACGCACGATGCCCTGGTGACGATCGAGGAAGGCTGCACCATGGGCGGCGCTGGCTCGGCCGTGGCCGAACACCTCAACGCCGCCGGCATCACCGTGCCGATGCTGCACCTCGGCCTGCCCGACCGCTTCGTCGAGCACGGCGATCCGGCCTTCCTGCTGGCGCAGTGCGGTCTGGATGCTGCCGGCATCGAGGCCTCGGTGCAGCAGCGCTACGGCCAGATCGGGCTGCTGCGCCCGGTGGCCAACGCCTGAAGACCCGCTGACGCCGCGGAACTGTTCAGCCCCAGACGGATCGAAGTGCCCATGCATGTTCTCACTGATGGTGTTGGCGGCCTGCTCCGCCTGGTGGTGCGTCTGTCGTTCCTCGCGGCAGGCGCGGTCTTCTTCATGAGCCTGCTGGTCGCGGGTGTCGTGGTCGCGGGCGCCTACACGCTGTGGAGCCTGCTGCGCGGCCGGCGCCCGACGCTGCAGGACATCCTGCGGTTCCAGCGCGAACGCGGTGGTTGGGCAGGCAGCTTCGGCACCCACACCACCCGGCGCAGCCGCACCGCGACCTCGGACGACGTGATCGAGGCCCAGGCACGCGAGATCACGCGCGTCGTGCGATGACCCGCAGCGCGCACAGCAGCAACAGACCCACGCCCATCACCGCCGCGGCCATCGACAGCCCGGCGACGTAACTGCCGCCACTGCGCGCCGCCAGCCACCCGGTCACAGCCGGCCCGAGGATCTGGGCACAGCCATAGGTCAGCGTCATCCGGCCCATCATCTTGGCCGGGCGTGTCGGGTAGTAGCGTCCGGCCATCGACAGCACCAGGCTCACCAGTCCGATGAAGGTGGCGCCGAACAGCACCGCCCCGGCCAGTGCCGCCATCAGCGTGCCGCCGATCGGCAGGGCGATGCCACCGATGTGCAGCACGCTGCACAGGATCAGCGCGTCGATGTCGCCCAGTCGGCGCGCGATGCGGTCCCAGACGATGACCGCAGGGGCGGCCGTCAGTCCCATCACCAGGAACACCCAGGCCCCGCGGCCGTGCAAGCCGGGCAGCCGATCGACGATGGCGACGATGAAGGTCACGCTCACCACGAAGCCGATGCCGGCGCAGAAATACGCCGCCATGAACACCCGCAGGAACAGTGCACCGGGCGGCCGGTCGGTCATCGCCTGACCGCCGACCGTGACCCCGCTCGTGTCGGGTGGTGGCAACCAGCCCAGTGCCGGCACCATCAGCAGCGCGGCCATCAGGCTGAAGGCCCACCACTGCTGCTGCCAGTCAAGGTGGAGCGCGGTCATCGCCAGCACCGCCGCCGCACAGCCGGCCATGCCGATCCCGATGCCCGAAAAATGCACCCCGAGTTCGCTGCGGTACTGGTGGCGGATCAGCCAGTTCAGGATCAGCCC
>NZ_JBFPGY010000298.1:0-6564 GCF_041083715.1 Sphaerotilus sp. | reverse complement strand
GACACGACGGCCATGCCCAGCATCTGCGTGCTCGTGGTCGATGACCATCCCACCAACCGCACCGTGCTGGAGAACATGCTGACCGCCTGGGGCCTGCGTGTGACCCTGGTCGGCGATGGCGAGCAGGCGCTGCAGCTGCTGCGCACGCTGCCGCTGGACGTGCCGCCCTTCGATCTGGCGCTGATCGACTGGCACATGCCGGGCATGGACGGCATCGAGTTGGCGCACCGCCTGCATGCAGACGGGTTGATCGGCCAGACGCAGCTGGTGCTGCTGTCCTCGGTGGCCGCTCCCGACGATGTGCGGGTGGCGCAGGAGGCCGGCTTCGTCCGCTTCATCCACAAGCCGGTGCGCAAGGCCGAACTGCGCCAGGCCATTCTCGGCATTGCCGCCGCACGCCAGGAGGCCGAGGTCCACATGCCGCAGCTCGGTGCCTCGGTGCTGGTGGTCGAGGACAACCCGGTCAACCAGGAGGTCATGAACCAGATGCTGCAGCGCATGGGCTGCAGCGTGCGGGTGGTGGGTTCCGCCCTGGAGGGCTTGCGCGCGCTGTGCGAGGACCTGTTCGACCTGGTGCTGATGGACATCCAGATGCCCGGCATGGACGGCGTGGAGGCGCTGCAGTGGTTGCGGCGCGGCCCGACGCCCCGCTTCACGTTCCTCACCCCGCCGCAGACGCCGGTGGTGGCCGTCACGGCGAATGCGCTGGAGGGGGACGAGGAGCGGTTTCTGTCGCTCGGGTTCGATGCCTACCTGTCCAAGCCCTATCGGCAGGGCCAGTTGCTGGCGATGCTCGGGCGCTATGTCGGCAACCGGCTGGGCCGACGCGGACAGCTCGGCATCGAGGCCGCCGCGCGTACCGCCCCCGGTGGGCTGACGTCGCCTGAGCCGACCCTCTTCCTGGCGCTGGAGGACGGTCTGCCGCTGCTGGATGCCACGGCCATGCAGCGGTTGCACGATCTCGATCCGAGCGGACAGAACCAGTTGGTGCGCCGGGTGATGCAGGCGTTCGACGCGTCGATCAGCCGGCTGAGCCCGATGCTGGATGCCGGACCGCTTGGGCTGGACCTGGCGTCGGTGCTGCATGTCGCCCATACGCTGCGTTCGTCGTCGAGCAGCCTGGGGGCGCTGCACCTGTCGGCACTGTGTGCGGACCTGGAGCAGGTGCTGCGACGTGGTGTCGATGCGCCCGAACTGTTGCCGCGCCTCGACGCCTTGCGCAACGAAATGCAGCGTGTCCAGGACGGTGTGCGACACCGCCTGTCCATGCGGACCGACTGAGCAGGATCCACGATTGAACTACGAACATCCCGCCATGGCGCCCGGCGCTGACCGCCAACCGCGCATCCTGCTGGTCGACGATGATGACGTGAACCTGCTGCTGACCGGCGCTGCGCTGCGCGAGCGCGGTTTCACGGTGAACGAGGCGACCGGTGGACTGTCCGCGCTGCGCATGCTGGCCGACTGGTCCCCCGATGTCATGGTGCTCGACGCCGTCATGCCCGGCATGGACGGGTTCCGGACCTGCGAGGCACTGCGTGATCTGCCTGGGTTCGAGCTGATGCCGGTGCTCATGCTCACCGGGCTCGACGACGAGGCCTCGATCGAGCGGGCCTTCGACGCGGGCGCGACGGACTTTTTCGTCAAGTCGCACCACTGGAGCCTGCTGGCAGGGCGCCTGCGCTACCTGCTGCGGACGTCGCACATCCAGATGGAGCTGCTGCGCAGCCGCGCCAAGCTGGCCCGCGCCCAGGATCTGGCCCGCATGGGCAGCTTCGACTGGCGCCTCGGCGGCGGTCTGCAGCTGGAGCCCGAGGCGCTGCGTGTGATCGGCCATGGTCCGCGTGCACCGCTGTCGGTGCCGGAGGTGATGCGGCTGCTGGTGCCAGGCGCCCGCCGGGCGATGGCGCCGCTGCTGCGCGATGTCGTGCGGCATGGCACGGTGCTCGACAGCGACGTGACGATCTGCCTGCCGGACGGGCGCGAGCGCATCGTGCACGTCGAGGCCGAGCCTGAATTCGACGACCAGGGCGGGCTGTGCGCTTACGCCGGCATCATCCAGGATGTGACCGACCGGCGCCTGATCGAGGACAAGATCCGCCATCTGGCCAACTTCGATGCGCTCACCGGGCTGCCCAACCGGCGCCAGCTCATCTGGCGTGCCGAGCGGGCGCTCGAACAGGCGCGCCGGATGGACCACGGCTTCGCGCTGCTGCTGATCGATCTGGACCGCTTCAAGAACATCAACGACACGCTCGGTCACGGGCAGGGGGACGAGTTGCTGGTGGAGATCGGCCGGCGCCTGCGCACCTGTGTCCACCACTGTGACCAGATCGCCGACATGAGCATCGATGCGGCCGTGCTGCGCACGCACCGCTCGCTGGAAGCCGTGGGGCGGCTTGGCGGGGATGAGTTTGTCGCGCTGCTGCCCGAGGTGGAGGATGAGGCGCAGGCTGTGCGTGTGGCGCAGGGCATTCTGCAAGCGATGCGCGAGCCGGTGGTGCTGGGTGGGCGCGAGTACTTCGTCACCGCGAGTGTGGGAGTAGGGCTGTTCCCGCGTGACGGGGTCAGCGTGGTCGACCTGCTGCGCAACGCGGACGTCGCGATGTACGCCGCCAAGTCTGGCGGGCGCAATGCGCTGCAGGTCTACCGGCCGCATCTGGCCGGGCAGGGCCGCGAGCGGCTGGAGCTGGAGAGCGCGCTGCACAAGGCGATCGAGCGCAACGAGCTGGTGCTGCACTACCAGCCCAAGGTCCGTGTGGGGACGTCCACCGTGGTGGCCGTGGAGGCGCTGATGCGCTGGCGGCGCAACGGCGCGCTGGTGCAGCCGGGCGAGTTCATTCCGCTGGCCGAGGAAACGGGTCTGATCGTGCCCATGAGCGAATGGGCCATCGGCGAGGTGGCGCGCCAGATCGGTGTCTGGCGCGATGTGCACGGTGTGGAGCTGAGCGTGGCGGTGAATCTGCCGAGCCGGGCCTTCGAGCGCTCCGACCTGGTCGATCTGGTGCGGACCGCCACCGAACGCCACGGGCTGGCACCGCGTGCGCTGGAGCTGGAGATCACCGAGACAGGGCTGATGCAGAACCTCGACCGTGTCATTCCGGACTTGTACCGCCTGACCCAGATCGGCGTGGAAATCGCCATTGACGATTTTGGTACCGGCTATTCCTCGCTGGCCTACCTGACCCAGCTGCCGATCAGCGAACTGAAGATCGACCGCTCCTTCGTCCGCGATCTGGGTGTGAAGCGCCAGAGCGCGGCGGTCGTCACGGCGGTGATCGCGCTGGCGCGTTCACTCGACCTGAAGGTCGTGGCCGAAGGGGTCGAGACGGTCCTGCAGCGGGATGTGCTGCTGCGCCTGGGTTGCGACGAGATGCAAGGCAACCTGTTCGCCTGTGCGATGACACCGGAGGAACTGATCCGCTGGCTGTCCGCCTGGGCGCCACAGTGGACCAGTCCCCTAACATGAGGGGGTGCTCGCGGAACTAGTGCCGATGCCAGTTGCCAAGATGAAAAAAGCGGACATTTTCTCTGTGGACAATAGCAGCTCCCATCTGCGGGTCGTTTGCCATGCCGTCCGATGTACATCGACCACTCCGTTTCCGATGCAATTGACGCCCGAATGCCTGCAAGGCCTCGCGGCCCCCGTGTGTTCGATGCCGGCGTGGAGCCGTCCATGATCCGGCATCCTGCCGATTCCGGCAGCGTGTTCCCCGCGGCGCCGCAATCGGTGCCCGTCTTCGTGGCGGCGCTGGCCGAGCCGCTGCTGGCCGTGCTGTGCCTGCTGCTGTCGTCGCTGTGGCTGGGGCAGCCGCTGGACCGCTCGGTGATGCTGCTCGGCGTGTTCACCATGACGCTGATGTTCCCGGGCACCAACCGCTTCTACGAGCGGCCCGCCAACTCGGCGGTCGACATCGTCGCGGCCTGGGCGGCGGTGGTGGCGATCCTGTTCCTGTGCGGCTATGCGTCCGACAGCCTGCAGTTCTTCCGCCGCGATGTGGCCGCGACCTGGGTGGTGAGCACACCGGTGGCGCAACTGGCATTCGCGCTGGCGGGCCGCGTGCTGATGCGCTGGTCTGCGGTGCAGCCGGAGCGTCGGCGGCCCGCCCTGGTCATCGGTGGTGGTCCGCTCGGAGCCAGGATTGCCGAGGCGATCCTGGCCCGGGCGCCGTACGGGCACGATCTCGTCGGCCATGTGGAGGACCGACATCCCGACCGCTGCGACGAGCGGGTGCGCGGGCGCCTGCTCGGCGGGCTCGACGACCTGCCGACGCTGATTCGAGCGCACCGCATCAAAGATGCCTACATCACCTTCGCCTTGAGCGGCCAGCCCCGCATCCGTCAGATGATCGCGGTGCTGCAGGATGCGGCCGTGTCGATCTTCCTGGTACCGGACGTGTTCGGTGTCAACGTGATCCAGGGGCGGATGCGCAACATGGATGGCGTGCCCGTGGTGAGTCTGCTGGAAAGTCCGTTCGTGGGGCTGAATGGATTGGTCAAGCGTTTGTCGGACATCGTTCTGGCGAGTCTGATCCTGGTGCTGGTCGCGCCGGTGCTGCTGGTCCTGGCGATCGGCGTGAAACTCAGCTCGCCCGGGCCGGTGATCTTCCGGCAGCGGCGCAACGGCCTCGATGGCGACGAGATCGTGGTCTACAAGTTCCGCTCGATGCGTGCGATGGACAACGGTGGCGTCGTGCCTCAGGCGACCCGGGACGATCCCCGCGTGACGCCGTTCGGCATGTTCATCCGCCGGACTTCGCTGGATGAGCTGCCGCAGTTCATCAATGTGCTGCAAGGGCGCATGAGCATCGTCGGTCCGCGTCCGCATGCAGTGGCCCACAACGAGCAGTACCGGCCGATCATCCGCTCCTACATGGTGCGCCACAAGGTCAAGCCCGGCATCACCGGCTGGGCCCAGGTCAACGGCTGCCGCGGCGAGACGGACGTGGTCGAAAAGATGGCGGCCCGGGTGCACTACGATCTGGAATACCTGCGCAGCTGGTCGCTCGGACTGGATCTGCGCATCATCGCGCGCACGGTGCGGCAGATGTTCTTCGACCGCAGCGCCTACTGAGCACCGACCGCCGACTCCCGTTTTTCACCATCCCACTCATGACAGGCAGGACCATGTTCAAGATGACGCTTTCTCCGCAGTTTTCCGTGCGCCCGCTGGCGCTGACGCTGGCGGGATTCGCCTGCCTGGCCGCCGGCAGTGCCCAGGCGGAGACCAGCCCGTACTACCTCGGGGTCTCGCAGCGGTTCACGCACAACAGCAATGTGTTCCTGAACACGGATGCGCAGGCCAAGTCCGACACGATTTCCTCGACTGGCGTGCGCCTGGGCATCGACCAGCCCATCAGCCGCCAGCGGCTGACGGCCACCCTGAGTGCCAATGCGAACCGCTACCGCAGCCTGAGCACGCTCAACAACACCGACTACGCGCTCGATACGCGCCTGGACTGGGAGACCGTCGAGCGGCTTTCAGGCAATGTGGCGCTCTCCTCGCGCCAGAGCCTGCCCACCGACGCGGCGGCACTGTCCAGCGGACTGCGCAATCTGCTGACCGTCAACAGTGCCAGCGTCCAGGCCAACCTCGGGCTGGTCACGATGTGGAGTTTCGATGCCGGTGCCGCCCTGTCGCGCGCACGCTATTCCGAAGCCACCTACGCCCGCAACAACGTCAACCAGACGTCGATCAACGCCGGTGTGCGGGTCATGCCGGCCAGCGGCCTGACCCTGCGAACCGGTTTGCGGCACGCCAATGTCGACTACCCGAACGCCGGCAACGAGGTCCGCCGCAACGACCTGGATTTCTCGGCGATCATCAATCCCGGTGGCGCCAGCGTGTTCAATGGCCGGGTGAGCCTGACGCAGGAACACCAGTCGCTCGTGGACCGCAACACGAACAGCTGGACCGGTGCGCTGGGCTGGAACTGGAAGCCCACCGGCAAGCTCTCGACCAGCCTGAACCTGACACGCGACACCAGCAACGGCAGCTACGACTTCACGACTGGCGCGATCAACGTGGCGTCCTCCAACAGCGTGATCACCACGACACTCGGACTGACCACGCAGTGGGAGGTGACGTCCAAGATCTCCATGACCGGCAGTCTCTCGCAGGCCCGCCGCTCGCTGGACAATTCGCTGACGATCGGCAGCGGCGTGCTGCCGGCCTCCGCCAGCGACAGCACCAACAACCTGGGTCTGAGCGTGCAATACGCCGTGCTGCGCAATGTCGATGTGGGCTGCGGCGTGAACTGGAGCGAGCGCAGCGTCTCATCGACGAATGGCAGCTCCGGGCTGACGGCACCCTACAGCGCCACGACGTACTCCTGCTTCGGTCAGGCGCTGCTGCGATGAACGAGACGGGCGCCGAGGCGCCCGTCTCGTTCATCATTCCACCGGTCGATCAGGCCCGGCCGATGGAGTGGTAGGTCAGGCCGAAGGAGCGGATCAGCTCCGGCTCGTACAGGTTGCGCCCGTCGAAGACGACCTTGTCGTTCAGGCTGTCGCGGATGGCCTCGAAGTCCGGCGTGCGGAACTCCTTCCACTCGGTGACGATCA
>NZ_JBFPGY010000297.1:0-6615 GCF_041083715.1 Sphaerotilus sp. | reverse complement strand
GGCGACAGCTGGAAGATCTACGACGTGAACGTGCTGGGTGTCTGGCTGGTCGAGACCTACCGGGCCAGCTTCGCGCAGGAGATCTCGGCGTCGGGCATCGACGGTCTGATCACCAAGCTCACCGAGAAGAACAAGGCCGCTGCGGCCAAGAGCTGAGCCCTGGAGCTGCCGTGTCTGCCATGCAATTGCCTGTCCGCATCACGGTCCGCGAGGCCCGCGCCGCAGCTCGGACGCTGGCCTCGGAACTCGCAGGTCAGCCGGCGGGCGCCATCGTCGATGTCGATGCGAGCCCCCTGCAGCAGTTCGATTCGAGCGCGCTGGCGGTGCTCGTCGAGATGCACCGCCAGGCGGCGGCCGGTGGTCGCTCGTTGAGCATCAGCGGGCTGCCGCGGCGGCTGGGTGAACTGGCCCGTGTCTATGGCGTGGCCGATCTTGTCTCGTCGGGTCGGCAACCCGGTGGAGATCAGGGCGCCGCGTAACGCTTGGCGCGCAGGTTCTTCTTGATCTCCTGCAGCATCGGGCGCAGTTCCGGGCCGAGCTTGAGCGCCACGCCTGTCGTCAGGATGTCGATCACCGTCAGGTGCAGCAGCCGGCTGACCATCGGGCTGTAGCGGTCGTAGTCCTCCGGGTGGTCCACGCTCAGCAGGATCTGCGCCTGGTGGGCCAGCGGCGAGCCACTGGCGGTGATGACGATCGTGGTGGCCCCCTTGCGGCGCGCGATCTCCAGCGCGTCGAGCAGGTCACGGCTGCGGCCCGAGTTCGAGATCACCACCACGCAATCACCCGGCCCGACCATCGTCGCGGCCATCACCTGCACATGCGCGTCGTTGTAGGCGACCGCGTGCACACCCAGGCGGAAGAACTTGTGCTCCGCATCGTGCGCCACGATGCCGGAGTTGCCGACACCGTAGAACTCGATGCGGCGCTTCTCGCTGGCAGCGAGGGTCAGCGCCTCGATCGCCCGGTCGAAGGCGTGCGCGGTGGCGTCATTGCGGTACTTCAGCAGGGCACTGACCGCGTTGTCGATCACCTTGACCACCAGATCGGCCGGCTTGTCGTCCTCGTCCACCGAGCGGTGCACGAAGGGCACGCCCTCGTTGACCGTGCCGGCGAGCTTGAGCTTGAAATCGGCCAGCCCGTCATAGCCGATGCTGCGGCAGAAGCGCACCACCGTCGGCTTGCTGACGTGCGAGCGCTCGGCCAGTTCGGCCACCGGCAGACTGGCGAAGCTGCGCGCATCCGCCAGCACGAGTTTGCCCACACGCTGTTCGGCCGGCGACAGGGCCGGCAGCGAAGCGCGGATGCGGTCCAGCATCGGGGGCAGGGACGATGACGAGGTGTTCACTTCACTGTTCCTCGCTCCAGGCGAATCCATCCCGGGCCACCAGGGCGCTGGCGGCTGCCGGTCCCCAGCTGCCAGCCGCGTAGCCGCGCGGGCCTTCGCCGCCGCCGCTGCTTTCGCGCGACCAGGCGTCGAGCACCGGCTCCACCCAGCGCCACGCCTGCTCCTGCTCGTCGCTGCGCACGAACAGGTTCAGCCGGCCGGCGATCGCGTCCAGCAGCAGGCGCTCGTAGGCGCCCACCCGCTCGGCGGCGAAGGCCTTGTCGAAGTCCAGGTCCAGCGACACCGGTGCGAGCGAGTCGCTCGTGCCGCTGCCCTTGGCCGCCAGCAGGTGCAGCTCCAGCCCGTCTTCCGGCTGCAGCTTGATCACCAGCTTGTTGGCCCGCTGCGAGCCGGGGAAGATCGGGTGCGGCACCTGCCGGAAGTTCACGACGATCTGCGAGTCGCGCGCCGCCAGCCGCTTGCCGGTGCGCAGGTAGAAGGGCACGCCCGCCCAGCGCCAGTTCTGCACCTCGGTGCGCAGCGCGACGAAGGTCTCGCAGTGGCTGCCCTCGGGCACCTTGACTTCCTGCTGGTAGCCCGGCACCGCCTGCCCGCCGACATTGCCAGCGCGGTACTGGCCGCGGATCACGTCACGCGCCACCGACTCCGGCGTGAAGGGCTTGAGCGACTTCAGCACCTTGAGCTTCTCGTCGCGGATCGCGTCCGCGTCGCTGGTCGAGGGCGGCTCCATCGCGATCATCGTCAGCAGTTGCAGCGCGTGGTTCTGGACCATGTCGCGCAAGGCGCCCGTGCGGTCATAGAAGTCACCGCGCGTGCCCACGCCGAGCGACTCGGCCAGCGTGATCTGGATGTTGGCGATGCTCTCGCGGCGCCACAGCGGCTCGAACAGCGCGTTGCCGAAGCGCAGCGCCATCAGGTTCTGCACCGACGGCTTGCCGAGGTAGTGGTCGATGCGGAAGGCCTGTTCCTCGCGGAACACCGAGCGCACGACGCGGTTGATCTCCTGCGCGCTCTTCAGGTCGTGGCCGAGCGGCTTTTCCAGCACGACGCGGATGTGCGGTGCATTCAGCCCGGCCGCACCGAGTTGCTCGCAGATCACCGGAAACAGGTGCGGGCTGGTCGCCAGATAGAGGACGGCGGTGTCGGCACCACGTTCGTCGATCCACTGCTTCAGGCCGGTGTAGTCCTCCGGGTGCGACAGGTCCATGCGCCGGTAGTGCAGCAATTCGGCGAAGCGGTCGAACTCGTCGTCGGTCGGCCGCTTGGAGCTTTCGACTTCGCTGAAACGCTCCTTGATGAAGGCGCGGTACGCGTCGTCGCTGCGTTCATCGCGGGCCACGGCGAGGATGCGTCCCCCGGCCGGCAGCTTGCCATGGCGGAATGCCTGGAACAGCGCGGGCATCAGTTTGCGCCACGTCAGGTCGCCGGTGCCACCGAAGAAGACGAGATCGAAGGACATGCAGGGCCTCGAAAAGAGAAGGAGGTTGGTTCAGGCAAGTCTGGATTTTGCACTGTGCGCCACAGTACGTGTAACCCAGTTTCACAAAAGATGATGCACCAGTTTCTTGGCAAGGTCAATCGTCCGGTGCTGAACGCTGTCGTAACCGGCTTGTCCACGGCAAGCGGCCGACTCGGGTTCTAATTGCGGATCGCCGCGAACCGGCTCGATCCCACTCGAAACGACCCAACGCCATGCACCAGCTCGATCAACTCAAGCAATTCACCACCGTCGTCGCCGACACGGGCAATTTCAAGCAGCTTGCCCAGTTTGCGCCGCAGGATGCGACCACCAATCCTTCGCTCATCCTCAAGGCCGTGCAGCAGCCCGACTACGCGCCGCTGCTGGCCGAGACGGTTGCCGCTCACCGCGGGCTGCCGCTGGACGAAGTGGTGGATCAGGTGCTGGTGCGCTTCGGGCGGGAGATCCTGAAGGTGGTACCGGGCCGTGTCTCGACCGAAGTCGATGCCCGCCTGAGCTTCGATACCGCTGCCAACGTGGCGCGTGCGCACCGCCTGATCGGGCTGTACGAAGCCGCCGGCATCGGCCGCGACCGTGTGCTGATCAAGATCGCCTCGACCTGGGAAGGCATCCAGGCCGCGCGCATCCTGGAGCGCGAAGGCATCCACTGCAACCTGACGCTGCTGTTCTCGTTCTGCCAGGCGATCGCCTGTGGCGAGGCGGGCGTGCAGCTCATCTCGCCCTTCGTCGGCCGGATCTACGACTGGTACAAGAAGTCGGCCGGCGCGAAGTGGGACGAGGCCGCGATGGCCGGCGCCAACGACCCGGGCGTGCAGTCGGTGGCCCAGATCTACACCTACTACAAGAAGTTCGGCATCCCGACCGAGGTGATGGGTGCCAGCTTCCGCAACGTCGGCCAGATCACGGCGCTGGCGGGTTGCGACCTGCTGACGATCAGCCCCGACCTGCTCGCGCAGCTGCAGGCGAGCGATGGGCCGTTCGTGCGTGCGCTGGACCCGGTGGCGGCCCAGGACGCGCCGGTCCATGCGGTGTCGTACAACGAAGCCTCGTTCCGCTACGCCCTCAACGAGGACGCCATGGCCACCGAGAAGCTTGCCGAAGGCATCCGCGGCTTCGCGGTCGATGCCGGCAAGCTCGACCAGATGATCCTGTCGCTGTAACCCCGCCCCCTGTCACTGTTCCGTTCGACCGAGGAGACCGCCCATGCAAGCCCCGCGTTGCGACCAGACCGCCGCTTGGACTGCGCTGACCGCGCAGTTCGCCCAGAGCGGCCGCAGCTTCGACCTGCGCCCCGCCTTCGCCAACGACGCCACGCGCGCCGGGGCGTTCTCGCTGAGCGCGCCGGAGGTGTTTGCCGACCTGTCGAAGAACCATTGGGACGCCGAGACGCGCGGCCTGCTGCTGGCGCTGGCCCGCGAGTGCCAGATCGAGGCGCGGCGCGACGCGATGCTGGCCGGCGAGCCGATCAACCACACCGAAGGCCGCGCCGTGCTGCACACCGCGCTGCGCGCCCCGCGCGGCGCGGCGCCGTTCAGCGACGACGTGCACGAGGTGCTCGACCGGCTGCTGGCCTACGTCGAACAGGTGCGCGACACGGCGACCAGCGGCATCCGCCACGTCGTCAACATCGGCATCGGTGGTTCGGACCTCGGGCCGCAGATGGTCGTGCCGGCGCTCGACGCCTTCGCGCACCGCGGGCTGCAGCTGCACTTCGTCTCCAACGTGGACGGGCACGACATCGTGCCGGTGCTGCGTGGTCTGGACCCGCGCGAGACGCTGGTCATCGTCGCCTCCAAGACCTTCACGACGCAGGAGACGATGGCCAACGCCGAAGTCGCCCGCGCCTGGTTCCTGGCCGGCTACGGCGAGGGTGGCGAAGCGGCGATTGCCAGGCACTTTGCCGCGACCACCACCAACGTGGCGGCGGCGGCGAAGTTCGGCATCACGACCACCTTCGGTTTCTGGGACTGGGTGGGCGGGCGCTACTCGCTGTGGAGCGCGATCGGCCTGCCCATCGCACTGGCGATCGGCGCGGAGAACTTCCGCGCGCTGCTGGCCGGCGCGCACGCGATGGACCGCCATTTCGCCGAGGCGCCGCTGGAAGCCAATCTGCCGATCCAGCTCGGCCTGCTCGACGTCTGGTACCGCAACTTCCACGGCTACACCAGCCGTTCGGTCGCGCCCTACCACCAGGGCCTGCGCCGGCTGCCGGCCTACCTGCAGCAGCTGGAGATGG
Source organism: Sphaerotilus sp. (assembly GCF_041083715.1). Lineage (GTDB taxonomy): Bacteria > Pseudomonadota > Gammaproteobacteria > Burkholderiales > Burkholderiaceae_C > Sphaerotilus. Next base: position 1,554 of record NZ_JBFPGY010000297.1, on the reverse strand, counting down.
AGTCCAACGGCAAGTGCGTCGACCTGGACGGCCAGCCGCTGCCCTTCGGCACCTCGCCGGTCGTCTGGGGCGAGGCCGGCACCAATGGCCAGCACGCCTACTTCCAGATGCTGCACCAGGGCACGGACGTGATCCCGGTCGAGTTCATCGCCGTGAAGACGCCGTGCTACGACGCGGCGGGCGGCACCGGTCTGCCCGACAGCGTGCGCGCCGGCCTGGCCGACCAGCACCACAAGCTGCTCGCCAACTGCCTGGCGCAGAGCCAGGCGCTGATGCTCGGCAAGGCCACCGACGAGGCCATCGGTGAAACCGCACCGACGGCGTCGAAGTCGCTCGACGCGCTGACCGTGGCCCGCCACCGCACCTTCCCCGGCAACCGCCCGAGCACGACGCTGGTGATCGACCGCCTGACGCCCGCCGCCGTGGGCGCGCTGATCGCGCTGTACGAGCACCGTGTCTTCACCAGCGGCGCGCTGTGGCGCATCAACAGCTTCGACCAGTGGGGCGTGGAGCTGGGCAAGGCGCTGTGCAGCCAGCTGCTGCCGCGGTTCGCCACGGGTGAGATGACCGGGCTGGATGGCTCGACGGCCGCACTGCTGAAGCGGCTGCTGGGCTGAACACCTGTGCCCGCAGGGCAGGTCAGGGCACAGCGGCTGCCTGGCCGGCTGTGCCGGCATTGAGCTTGGTGTGGCGGGCGGGCAGCTCGCGGATCCAGTCGATCGGGATGGCGAAGTTCAGGTTCTGCGTGTCGGCCTTGACCGAGGCGAGCGTGGTCAGCCCCATCAGCGCACCGCGTTCATCGAAGAGTCCGCCACCGCTGGAGCCCCCCGAGATGGCCGCCGAAGTCTGCAGCAGGATGAGCCTCCCCGCGTCGTCCTTGCGCAGTGCCGACAGCAGGCCGTCGCTCATCGTCAGCTCCAGCCCCTTCGGGTTGCCGATGGCGTAGACCGGCTGCCCGACCGCAAAACGGGCGGTGTCGGCCAGGGCCACGGCCGGTGCGGCCAGCCCTGGCACCCGCAACTGGCAGACATCGCGCTGCACGTCCCACAGCATCAGCGTCGCCGGGAGTTTCTGCTTCTCGCGCCGCACCGCGACCTGGCGGGCACCCTTGAGCACATGGCAGTTGGTGACCACCGCCTCGGCGGCGGTGACGACGCCGCTGCCCTGGCTGAGCGGCAGGCCGTCGAGGTCATAGGTCGAGACACGCCAGACGCTCGGCGAGACCTTGGCATAGACCTGCGCCGGGGTCAGGCTCTGGGCGTGGGCGGTCGTGGCTGCAGCCACGACGAGGCAGACGAGGCAGCGGTTCATGGCGTGATCAGTCCTTTCAGCTCGCTGGCGTCGGCGCCGGGGCTGAGCGTGGCATCGCCACGGCCGGCGCTCGGCCATGGGGTGATCGCCCGGGCCTGGCCCAGCGGCACGCACATCTTGTCGGGCATCGGGTTGCGCCGCAGCGCGCCCGCTTCCACGCGGATCGCGTCGGGGTCGGTGGCGTTCAGCACGCTGCTGGTGCAGCGCGTGCCGTCGAAGGTGCTCTGCAGCAGGTAGGCCTGT
>NZ_JBFPGY010000296.1:0-6635 GCF_041083715.1 Sphaerotilus sp. | reverse complement strand
CGTGCACGGCGTCCACCAGCGTCAGGATGGAGTCGAGCAGGTAGCTCTCGGCGACCTCGTCGTCCATGAAGAAGGTCTGCGCCACCGGACCGGGATCGGCGAGGCCGGTGGTCTCGATCACCACGCGGTCGAAGGTCAGCTCACCCTTGCGGCGCTTGGCGGCCAGATCGGACAGCGTGGAGCGCAGGTCCTCGCGGATCGTGCAGCAGACGCAGCCATTGCTCAGCTGGATGATCTGCTCCTCGGTGTCGCCGACGAGGATGTCGTTGTCGATGTTCTCTTCGCCGAACTCGTTCTCGATCACGGCGATCTTCTGGCCGTGGGCTTCGGACAGGATGCGCTTGAGCAGCGTCGTCTTGCCCGAGCCGAGAAAACCGGTGAGGATGGTGGCGGGGATGAGGCCTGTGGACATGGGTGGTGGGCGAGAGGCAGAGGACAAAAACGGATTGTCGAATGTCTGTCAAGCCCCCTGGTGTGTCAAGGCATCCGTTTGCCACGCTGCAGCCGCACCGGACCAGACCGGATCCTCGGTGTCACTGTCATCGGGTATTCTCGCCACATGATCACTACCGGCACCTGACCGTGTCTGAACCTCAGCAGAGTTACCGCTCCGGCCGTGAGTCCGGACGGGTTGCTCAACACGATCACCGCACGCTGTTCGAGCGCGTGATCGAATTCATCTCGCCGGGTCCCGACTCGCGCGACGAACTCATGGAGACGCTGGCCGACGCAGAGAAGCGCGAGCTGATCGACCCGGAATCGCGCTCGATGCTCGAAGGCGTGCTGCACATGGCCGATCTGACGGCCGGTGACGCGATGGTCGCCGCCCCCCGGATGGACCTGCTCGACATTGCCTCGACCTACGACGAGGTGCTCGCCAGCGTCATCGACACGGGGCACTCCCGCTTTCCGGTGTACGAGGGCGAGCGCGACAACATCATCGGCGTGCTGATGTCCAAGGATCTGCTCAAGGTCCAGCGCTCGCCGGACCTGCATCTGCGCACGCTGCTGCGTCCGGCGCTGTTCGTGCCTGAATCGAAGGGTCTGAACGAGTTGCTGCGCGACTTCCGCTCCAACCGCAACCACCTGGCCATCGTCATCGACGAGTTCGGCGCGCTCGCCGGCCTCATCACGATCGAGGATGTGCTCGAAGAGATCGTCGGCGAGATCGAGGACGAGTTCGATGACAAGGTCAGCGAGTCCGGCCTCTACACGATGGCCGATGGCAGCTGCCGGGTGCCGGGGGATGCCTCGATCGAGGCCATCAACGCCCACTTCGCGATCGAACTGGCCGAAGACGGCATCGAGACCATCGGCGGACTCGTCGCGCACCGCAACGGCCGGGTGCCGCGGCGCGGCGAGATCGTCGACGTCGGGCCGCTGCGCTTCTCGGTGATGCTGACCCGGGGCGGTGCGGTGCGCTGGTTCAAGGTGGTGCGCCTGTCGCTGGACGAGATGGCTGGTGGCTGAGGCGGTGTCCGCGCGCAGGCGCCTGCTCGCCCTGGTGGCGCTTGCCCTGCTGGCGGGAGGCGTGCAGGCCTGGTCGATGGCGCCGGTCGCACGGGGTTGGCTGCAGGTGCTGTCCGTGGCCGCGCTGTTGGCGCTGGTCAGTGCGGCGCCACCGCCGCGGGTCTGGCTGGTGGGCGGTGCCTTCGGGCTGGGATGGCTGGGCGGCACGTTCTGGTGGCTGTTCATCAGCATGTACCGCTACGGGCACCTGCCGGCTTGGCTGGCCGTGCTGGCCGTCGCGCTGCTGGCGGCACTGCTGGCGGTCTATCTGGCGCTGGCGACGGCGCTGTTCGTGCGCTGCAAGCGCGACCGGCTCTGGTCCGACGTGGTTCTGTGGGGCGCGCTGTGGCTGCTGGCCGAGCTGGCGCGGGCGCAGATTTTCACGGGATTTCCGTGGGGCGCGGCCGGTTATGCCCATGTGGACGGGCCGCTGGCGGCACTCGCGCCCTGGGTCGGCGTGTACGGCATCGGCGCGGTGGCCGCGATGCTGGGCGTGCTGGTGCAGCGTGGTCTGGCGACGCGCGGTCTTGTCCCTCGGGCCGGGGCCGTGGTGGTCACGGGCGCACTCGTGCTGCTGCCGGCATGGACCGGCGGTGACTTCACCCGTGCACGCTCCGGCCTGTCGGTGACGCTGCTGCAAGGCAACGTGCCACAGGACGAGAAATTCGAGTTCAGCCGCCTGCCAGAAACACTGGACTGGCACATCAAGGCACTGCTGGCTTCCACGGCCGATCTGGTGATCGCGCCGGAAACCGCCATCCCGCTGCTGCCGGCGCAGTTGCCGCCGGACCTGTGGGACGGGCTGCAGAGCCACTTTGCACAGGGCCGCACCCGGGCGCTGATCGGCGTGCCGCTGGGCGACGCGGGCCTGGGTTACACCAACTCCGTGGCCGGGTTCGGCGCAGCGGGGGGACCGTCCTTCTACCGCTATGACAAGCACCACCTCGTGCCCTTCGGCGAGTTCATTCCGCCGGGTTTCCGCTGGTTCGTGGACATGATGCAGATGCCGCTGGGTGACTTCGCCCGCGGCCCGCTGGTGGCACCGTCGTTCGTGGTCGGTGCCGAGCGGGTCGCTCCGAACATCTGCTACGAGGACCTGTTCGGCGAGGAGCTGGCGGCGCGCTTCGTGGACAGGGCGACGGCACCGACCGTGCTCGCCAACGTCAGCAACATCGGCTGGTTCGGCGAGTCGGTGGCGGTGGACCAGCACCTGCTGATCTCGCGCATGCGCACGCTGGAGCTGCAGCGGCCGATGGTGCGCGCCACCAACACCGGCGCGACGGTGGCGATCGACCACCGCGGTGTGGTGACGCACCGGCTGGCACCGCATGTGCGCGGCGTGCTGGAGGCGCGGGTGCAGGGGCGTGACGGTGCGACGCCGTTCGCCTGGTGGGCCGGGCGCCTGGGGCTGTGGCCGTTGTGGGTGGTCGGGCTGTGTGGGGTGCTGCTGGCGAGGCGTCGGGCCTGAGCCGTTGTTCAACGTGCCGCCGCAGGGCTGTGCGCCCAGCGCCGCGCCGCCGCTTCCACCACCTCCGACAGCGGCGCATCCTGCGCCCGCTGTCGCCGCAGCCACTGCGCGTCGTTGCCTTCGCCGAGCGACTCGCGCAGCAGCTGGCAGGCTTCCCACGATTTCAGATCGACCGCGTGGGTCTCGACCCGCGCCAGCGTGCGCACGATGTCGTCGCGCAGCTTGCCGCGCTGCTTGGTCTGCGGGTTGACGATCTCGCCCTGCAGCCCGAAGCGGCAGGCCTGGAAGCGGTTGTAGGTGTAGACGAGGTAGTCGTCCTCGACCGGCTCGAATGGCCGCTCCTCGATCAGGTAGCGGCAGATCGCCTGCAGGTAGCAGGCCAGCGCCGCAGCCTTCTCCACCGTCAGCGGGGTGTCGCACACGCGCAGCTCGATCGTGCCGTACTCGGGCTTGGGGCGGATGTCCCAGTAGAAATCCTTCATCGACTGGACGACGCCGGTGGCCGTCATCTTGTCGAAGTAGCTGCCGAACTCGTCCCAGCTCCGCACGAAGGGCGCGCGCCCGGACAACGGGAATGCGAACACCGAGTTCAGCCGCGCCGAGTCGAAGCCGGTGTCGTGCCCCTGCACGAAGGGCGACGAGGCCGACAGCGCGATGAAGTGCGGCACGTAGCGCGACAGCGCGTGCAGCAGCCAGAGTGCGTCGTCGCCGTTGGGGCAGCCGACGTGGACGTGCTGGCCGAAGACGGTGAACTGCTTGGCCAGGTAGCCGTAGAGGTCGCTGATGTAGTGGAAGCGCTCGCCGGGGTAGATCTGCTGCTCGCTCCAGTGCTGGAAGGCGTGGGTGCCACCGCCGGCGATCTCGATGTTGAGCCGCCGCGCCGCGCGCACGAGCTGGTCGCGCATGTCGCGCAGCTCCGCCACCAGCGGGGCGTGCTCGCGCTGGATGGACGTGCCGATCTCGATCATCGAGCGCGTGATCTCGGGCTTGATGTCCCAGGCGCCGGTGTGGCGAGCGGTCTCGCGCAGCAGGTCCTGCGCCTGCGGGATGAGGTCGTGGTCGTGCGTGGAGATGAGCTGCAGCTCCAGCTCGACGCCAATGGTCAGCGACTCGGAGGTGGTGAAGTCCTGCAAAGACATGGGCGGGTTCCTCGGGGCGGGCGGTGTGCGTCAGTCAGCGGGACGGGGGCGTGCAGGTCTCGCGCGCGACGGTGCACAGGCCGAGCTGCAGCCAGACTGGCCCGCTCAGCTGCATCAGCGTCAGCGCGATCAGCAGCGCCTGCAGCAAGGTCGAATCCGGCATGGGCAGCGCGCTTGGCCAGCCCAGTGTGTTGCCGGTCAGCAGCACCGCCAGGCTGGACGCGGGCTGCAGCGCCAGTCCCAGCCCGAGCGCCTGCCGCCAGCCCAGGCCGCTGGGGCGGGCCAGCAGGATCACCGTGCCGGTCTTGGCGATGAAGCGTGCGCCGATGATCGCGGCGACCAGGGGCAGCAGGTCGATCAGGCCCTCCAGCGTGGACAGCAGCCCCAGCGTCACCAGCAGCAGCAGCGTCAGCGCCGCGCCGCCGCTGCCGAGCTGGGGCTCGACCTGCAGCCGGTGGCCCATCCGGCTGCGGGCCACCATGCCGGCGATCAGCAGTGCCAGCAGCGGCGAGAAGGTGAATTGCGCTGCCAGCATCGCCGCCAGCACCACCAGCGCGAGCTGCAGTGCCGCCAGTCCGCTGCCGTGGATCTGCCGGCTCAGCCGCTCCAGCACCAGACCGCTGACGGCCCCCAGCAAGTAGGAGCCGCACAGCGTGTAGACCGCCCCGGCCAGCGCCGGCTGCCATTCGAAGCCACCGGAATCCAGTGTTCTCAGCACCCGCCATGCGGTCAGTGCCAGCACGGCGCAGACGGTGTTCAGCGCCGTCATCATCAGCAGCCGCTCGCTGACCTGGCCGCGCGGCTTCAGCTCGTTGAGCACGGTCATCGCGATGACCGGCGAGCTGGCCATGGCCACGGCGCCAGCCAGCGCCGCCGACGACAGCGACACGTCCAGCCAGGTCAGCGCCACGGTGACGGCCAGGCCGGTGACCAGCGCTTCGACCAGGCACTTGACGGCCAGCCACGGGTTGTCGATCAGCCAGCGTGGCCGGATGCGGCTGCCCAGCTCGAACACCAGCAGACCGACGGCCAGGTCCAGCAGCGGCTTCCACGGGTCCAGCTCCGACCGGGCCACCAGGCTCAGCGCCAGCGGGCTGGCCAGCGCACCGACCAGCATCGCGCCCAGCGCGCGCGGCAGCCGCGTCATCCGGTGCACGGCCTCGCCGGCCAGCAGCGCGACGATCATCAGCACCGCCAGCCCCATGATCGGATCCGCACCGCGCAGGGCTTCGATCGGCCAGCGCGCCAGCTCGCTGCCCAGGGTGCCGAGGTTGTCCAGGCTGAATCCGCCGGCACTGCCAGAGGTCAGCAGGTCCAGGGGAAATGACACGTCGGTCTTGCTCACATCCGGTCTCCTCGGGGCCGCTGGTCAAGGGGCTTGATGTTTGGTTACATGCCGTACATTTGCGACATATTTCACGAAATTAGGCCTGTCTGGCCGCAGTGTACCGACCGGCTGGCCGAGCACGGTAACAACGTGATGTGACGCGCGTGGGACGCCTGTGCACAGCGATTCCGGCCGCCGGACGCCCGGGGTCGATAATGGTCGATTCTTGTCAGAACTCCCCCATGGCCCTCCTTACCCTTCTTGACGCCAGCCTCGCCTACGGTCACGTGGCGCTGCTTGACCATGCCGCGATGTCGCTGGAGGCCGGCGAACGCCTCGGCCTCATCGGCCGCAACGGCACCGGCAAGTCGTCGCTGCTGAAAATCCTCGCCGGACTGGAATTGCCCGACGACGGCACGCTGCAGGTGCAGGCCAATGTGCGCCGCTACTACGTGCCGCAGGAGCCGCAGTTCGAGCCGGGCATCAGCGTGTTCGATGCGGTCAGCGTCGGCGTGGCGCAGGCCAAGTCCCTGCGCGAGCGTTACGAGGCCCACGCCGAGGGCGACGATCTGGACGCGCTGCAGAGCCAGATCGAGGCGGTCGACGGCTGGACCTGGGAGCAGCGGGTCGACGAGACGCTGGAGCGGCTGAAGCTGTCGCCGGGCCAGCAGGTCGATGCGCTCTCGGGTGGTCTGCGCAAGCGGGTGGCTTTGGCGCAAGCGCTGGTGGCCGCGCCCGACGTGCTGCTGCTCGACGAGCCGACCAACCACCTGGATCTGGAATCCATCATCTGGCTGCAGGACCTGCTGATCTCGTTCCGCGGCGCGGTGCTGCTGATCACCCACGACCGGGCGTTTCTGGATGCGGTTTCGACGCGCATCCTCGAACTCGACCGTGGCCAGATCCGCAGCTACCCCGGTAGCTTCACCACCTATGAGGCGACCAAGGCCCGCGAACTCGAAGACGAGTCGCTCTTCAATGCCCGCTTCGACAAGCTGCTGGCGCAGGAAGAGATCTGGATCCGCAAGGGTGTCGAAGCCCGCCGCACCCGCAGTGTCAGCCGCGTCAACCGCCTGACTGCGCTGCGCGACCAGCGCGCCGCGCGCCGCGATGTGGTGGGCAAGGTGCGGCTCGAAGTCGATGCCAGCTCGCGCAGCGGCAAGATCGTCGCGGAGCTGGAAGGCGCCACCAA
>NZ_JBFPGY010000295.1:0-6737 GCF_041083715.1 Sphaerotilus sp. | reverse complement strand
GGCATCCTGGTCGAGTGCGCGGACGAGCTGCAGCCGCTGGCGGTGGCCAAGCTGCTCAAGGCGCTGGTGGACCGCGAACAGCCGGGCCTGGTGATCCTGGGCAAGCAGGCGATCGACGACGACTGCAACCAGACCGGTCAGATGCTGGCCGCGCTGGCCGACCTGCCGCAAGCCACCTTCGCCTCCAAGGTCGAAGTCGCCGATGGCCGCGCCAAGGTGACGCGCGAAGTGGACGGCGGTCTGGAAACGGTGTCGGTGTCGCTGCCTGCGATCATCACCACCGACCTGCGCCTGAACGAGCCGCGTTACGTGACGCTGCCGAACATCATGAAGGCGAAGAAGAAGCCGCTGGAAGTCATCAAGCCGGATGCGCTGGGCGTGAACGTGGCGTCGCGCATCAAGACGCTCAAGGTCGCCGAGCCGGCCAAGCGCGGCGCGGGCATCAAGGTGGCGGACGTGGCGACGCTGGTCGCCAAGCTGAAGAACGAAGCGAAGGTGATCTGAGATGGCTGCACTCGTTATTGCTGAACACGACAACGCCCACATCAAGGGCGCGACGCTCAACACCGTGACCGCCGCGGCACAGCTCGGTGAAGTCCACGTGCTGGTCGCGGGTCTGAACGCCGGTGCGGCCGCCGCTGCTGCGGCCCAGATCGCGGGTGTGACCAAGGTCCTGCACGCCGACGGCGCGAGCCTCGCCGACGGCCTGGCCGAGAACCTCGCCGCGCAGGTGCTGGCCGTGGCCGGTGGTTACAGCCACCTGCTGTTCCCGGCCACCGCCAGCGGCAAGAACGTCGCTCCGCGCGTCGCTGCCAAGCTGGATGTGGCCCAGGTCACTGACATCACCAAGGTGATCAGCGCCGACACCTTCGAGCGCCCGATCTACGCCGGCAACGCCATCGCTACCGTGCAGAGCACCGACGCGGTCAAGGTCATCACCGTGCGCACGACCGGCTTCGACGCCGCCGCCGCCGCTGGTGGTTCCGCTGCCGTCGAATCGGTCGCCGCCGTGGCCGACTCGGGCAAGAGCCAGTTCGTCGGCCGCGAGGTCACCAAGAACGACCGCCCCGAGCTGACGGCTGCCAAGATCATCGTCTCCGGTGGTCGAGCGCTGGGCTCCAGCGACAAGTTCAATGAAGTGCTGATCCCGCTGGCGGACAAGCTGGGTGCCGCGCTTGGCGCCAGCCGCGCTGCGGTCGACGCGGGCTACGCGCCCAACGACTGGCAGGTCGGGCAGACCGGCAAGATCGTGGCGCCGAGCCTGTACATCGCCGCCGGCATCAGCGGTGCGATCCAGCACCTGGCCGGCATGAAGGACTCCAAGGTGATCGTCGCGATCAACAAGGATCCCGAGGCACCGATCTTCAGCGTCGCCGACTACGGCCTCGAAGCCGATCTCTTCACCGCCGTGCCGGAGCTGGTGAAGGCGCTGTAAGCCGTCACCGACACCGACGCACTGTCCGTCCCGAAGGGCGCCCCACGCGATGAGGCGCCTTTTTTTCGACCTCGCGACCCCGTTCAGTCCACAACAGCCCACGAAGGATCCCGAAAAATGACCTACCGCGCCCCCGTCAAGGACTTCCTGTTCGGCCTCAAGGAACTCGCCGGCCTGGAGCAGCTCACCCAGATCCCCGCCTTCGCCGACCACGGACTGGACACCGCCCAGGCCGTGCTCGAAGAGTGCGCCAAGTTCAACGAGAACGTCGTCGCCCCGCTGAACTGGGAAGGCGACAAGAACCCGTCGTCGTGGAAAGACGGCGTCGTCACCACCACGCCCGGTTTCAAGGAAGCGTTCAAGCAGCTCGGCGAAGGCGGCTGGCAGGGCCTGCAGCATCCCGAGGAATTTGGCGGCCAGGGTCTGCCGAAGGCGATCGGCGCGGCCTGCATCGAGATGATCAACAGCGCCAACCTGAGCTTTGCGCTGTGCCCGCTGCTGACGGACGGGGCGATCGAGGCGCTGCTGACCGCCGGTTCCGACGCGCAGAAGGCGACCTACCTGACGCCGATGGTCGAAGGCCGCTGGACTGGCACGATGAACCTGACCGAGCCGCAGGCCGGCTCGGATCTGGCGGCGGTGCGCACCAAGGCCGATCCGCAGCCGGACGGCACCTACAGGATCTTCGGCACCAAGATCTTCATCACGTATGGTGAACACGACATGGCCGAGAACATCGTCCACCTCGTGCTGGCCCGCGTGGTCGGCGCGCCGGAGGGCGTGAAGGGCATCAGCCTGTTCATCGTGCCGAAGTTCATGGTGAACGCGGACGGCAGCCTCGGCGAGCGCAATGACGCGCACTGCGTCTCGATCGAACACAAGATGGGCATCAAGGCCAGCCCGACCGCGGTGCTGCAGTTCGGCGACCACGGCGGCGCGGTCGGCTACCTGGTCGGGCAGGAGAACCGCGGCCTCGAATACATGTTCATCATGATGAACGCGGCGCGCTTCGCGGTCGGGGTGCAAGGCATCGCGGTGGCCGAGCGGGCGTACCAGAAGGCGGTGCAGTACGCGCGTGACCGCGTGCAGTCGCGGCCGGTGGACGGCTCGACCCCCGGTGCCGCGGCGATCATCCACCACGCCGACGTGCGCCGGATGCTGATGACGATGCGCGCCTACACCGAGGGCTGCCGTTCGCTGGCGCTGGTGGCGGGGGCCGCGTATGACGCCGCGCACCACCACCCGGACGCCGACACCCGCAAGGTCAACCAGACCTTCTACGAGTTCATGGTGCCGCTGGTGAAGGGTTACTCGACCGAGATGAGCCTGGAGGTGACGAGCCTGGGCGTGCAGGTCCACGGCGGCATGGGCTTCATCGAGGAAACGGGCGCGGCGCAGTATTACCGCGACGCCAAGATCCTGACCATCTACGAAGGCACGACCGCCATCCAGGCCAACGACCTCGTGGGGCGCAAGACTGGGCGCGATGGTGGGCAGACCGCCAAGGCGCTGGCCGGGCAGATCGAGCAGACCGAGGCGCTGCTGGCGGCGCGTGACAGCGTGGCGGCCCAGTCGTTCGCGAAGAACCTGACGGCGGCGCGATTGGCTTTCCTCGACGCGGTGGACTTCATCGCCGCCAACGGCCGCAGCAACCCGAACGCCGCGTATGCCGGCTCGGTGCCGTACCTGATGCTGGCCGGCAACCTGATGGCGGGCTGGCAGATGGGCCGCGCGCTGCTGGCGGCGCAGGACTGCATCAACGAGGGCGAGGACGTCGCCTTCATGCAGGCCAAGGTCACCACGGCGCAGTTCTATGCGGAGCACATTCTGGTGAAGGTGCCGGGGTTGCGGGATGCGATCGTCGCAGGCGCGGATTCGGTGTGCGCTATGGCGCTGGATGCGTTCTGATCGGGCGTTGAGCTAGACGTTCGGGCAGCCGGCCTGATGGGGTGGCTGCCCGTTTTGCTTTACCCGAGAGATTCCAGCAAGACCTCAGGGTGTTTGCGAGCGATTCGGATCAATGCTTGCGCGGCCCCGGAAGGCGAGCGCCGACCTTGTTCCCACTCTTGCAGCGTGCGCTTTGAAATGCACAGTGCTTCGGCAAACTGAGCTTGCGACAGCCCGGTCTGCTGGCGGGCGTCCGCGACTTCGTTCAGCTCGACCTCGGTGATTCTGGCGGCTTGGTCTGCCTGCATTTCCTTGACGGATTGAAGGAGTTTCAGGCCGAGTTCGGTGCCGGACAGGGTGTCAGTGGGTGGGCGACGATTCTTCATTTTCAATGGCCTCTCGAACGGCTTTGAGAATATGGCCAGGGATGTTGCCTCTGACCGCCTTGGCGTAGATGACGAGGAGCCAGATCTTGCCGAATGGCAGGCGAGTGAAGTAGATCACTCTGACACCTCCGCGCTTGCCCATGCCTGGCCGAGACCAGCGCACCTTGCGGCAGCCCCCACTGCTCGGGATTACATCGCCTGCCTCCGGGTTGCCGGCGATCCATACGCAAAAGGCGGCGCGCTCTTCTTCAGTCCACAGGTTTTTCGCGTCTTCGATGAAGGACGGCGTTTCTGCGATGGTGTACATGGAGATGTACTGTACGTCAAAGACGTACCATGCGCAATCTTTGCCGTTGAAGGATCGGGATGTCGCCTTCATGCAGGCCAAGATCACCACGGCGCAGTTCTCTGCGGAGCACCTTCTGGTGAAGGTGCCGGGGCTGCGGAATGCGATCGTCGCGGGCGCGGATTCGGTGTGTGCGATGGCGCTGGATGCGTTCTGATCGGGCGTTGAGCTAGATGCTCGGGCAGCCAGCCTGATGGGGTGACTGCCCGTTTTTATCTGAGATATTCCGGCAAGATCTCAGGGTGTTTGCGAGTTAATTACGACCAGCTATTCGATTAAGCGGCGCCCTGACGGTAATTTTTGTTGCCTAGATCAAGGCAACTCAGCGGCGCGTTAGTCATATCGAGTAATTGTTGTTTCTTTTCTTCGCAGAGAGTTTCTTCATCCAATGCACTAATTGCTTCGTATATATCGTAAATGTGCTTCTCAGCATCCTCTATACGTGATCGCACGTTATCCAATTCCTTGGATCGCGCCAAGAGCTCAGATAGGAGTTTGCTCTGCAAGGAGACGATGTCATCGAAGTCAAGTTCGATGTGCGCCAACGCTTGTCGTGCGGTCGGCTCCTTGGTCACATTTGCACATATAACGACCGCACCGTTTTTCAGTGACGCCATTTTTGATAGGTCAGTGGTCGAGACGAGTTCATGCAAATCATCTGGAAATGGTACAGAGCTAGGTCCGCGGAATACTCGCATTTTTGATTTTTCGTTGGTTGAAGAAGTGAATTTTGGTGTGTCGTGACACTTGGCGAATAGCGTTTTATCAGGCGCCTTCATTTCCTGAATGAACTGCAACAGATCCAAGGTTGGGCTTCTCACGTCAAGGACTACCGTCGCCCACCCGCGATCAGCGCCATCATCTCCGGATAGTGGTAAGTCGCATTCGTCGCAGGATGGTGCTTCGCCGCCGCGATCATCGCCTCCGCGATCTGCTCCACCCGTATCGACCGATACTTCCCCGGCGTCACGAACGACAACAAGGGCAGCGCCTTTTCAAGCAGCCACGGCGTGTGCCGCGACCCGATGATCATCGCGGGACGGAACACGCTCACGATCCCCGGCCCGCTCGTGCGCACGGCTTCTTCCGCCTCGCCTTTCACCCGGTTGTAGCGCGCCATGCCGGCCGCGCCACTGCCGCTGGTCTTCGCCGTCGGGTCCGCCCCGGCGGCGCTCATGAACGCGAGGTGCCGGACCTGGTCCGAATCCCGCAGCGCACGGGCGAACGCCTCGTTCAGCGCCACATCGACCGCGCGATGCGCCTCCAGCGTGAGCTTCGCGGTGTCGGCGCCGACGCCCAGCACGCTGAACCCTTCCAGCTCGCCGCCGACCGCTCGCGCCACCTCCAGGGTCGCCGCGGCGAGGGACGCCGGCGCCATGTCAGGCACGAGTTTCTCCACCAGCCGGCGGCCAGTGGCGCGGGCCAGCGCGACCGCCTCGGGCAGCGATCGGCGCGACAGCGTGATGACAGTCCCGAAACCCTCGTCGTGGAACAAGGCGTGGAGCAAGGCGCCTCCGACCGATCCGGAGCCGCCGAGGACGATGGCGGTGCGTTGGTGGGTCAGTTCGCATGGCGTGCCCATTCGGAGCGTCCTTGTGTCAGGTCCAAGTTTCCATTGTCTACCGGCTCGGCACCTGAGCGACACGTCCACGTCCCCGAAAACGGCACACTGTTCCCACCCATCCATCGCCCCAAAATCAGGAGACCGCCTTGCCCCTCCCGTCCATCCTCGCCAACCTCCCCCTGCCCATCATCGGCTCCCCGCTGTTCATCATCAGCAACCCGAAGCTCGTCATCGCCCAGTGCCAGGCCGGCGTGGTCGGCTCGATGCCCGCGCTGAATGCCCGCCCGGCGTCACAGCTCGACGACTGGCTCGCCGAGATCACCGAAACCCTGGCCGCCTACAATGCCGCGCACCCGGACGCCCCCGCCGCGCCGTTCGCCATCAACCAGATCGTCCACAAGAGCAACGACCGGCTCGACCACGACATGGCGGTCTGTGCCAAGTACAAGGTGCCGATCATCATCACGAGCCTCGGCGCCCGCACCGACGTGAACGACGCCGTGCATGCCTGGGGCGGCGTGGTGCTGCACGACATCATCAACAACACCTTCGCGAAGAAGGCGATCGAGAAGGGCGCCGACGGCCTGATCGCGGTCGCCGCGGGCGCGGGTGGGCACGCGGGGGTGAAGAGCCCGTTCGCGCTGATCCAGGAAATCCGCCAGTGGTTCGACGGCCCGGTGGCGCTCTCCGGCTCGATCGCCACCGGCGGCGCCGTGCTGGCCGCGCAGGCGATGGGCGCCGACTTTGCCTACATCGGCTCGGCCTTCATCGCCACCGACGAGGCGCGGGCGAGCGAGGCCTACAAGCAGGCGATCGTGGACGGCAACAGCGACGAGATCGTCTACAGCAACCTGTTCACCGGCGTCCACGGCAACTACCTGAAGCTGTCGATCCGCGCCGCGGGCCTCGATCCGGACCACCTGCCGGAAAGCGACCCGACCAAGATGAACTTCGGCGGCGACGCGAAGAAGGCGTGGAAGGACATCTGGGGCTGCGGGCAGGGCATCGGCGCGGTGGACGCCGTGGTGCCGGCCGCCGAGCGGGTGGCGCGGCTGCAGCGCGAGTACCTGGCGGCGAAGGCGCGGCTCTGCACCGGCTGAGGCCGGTCTGGTTCAGCCG
>NZ_JBFPGY010000294.1:0-6846 GCF_041083715.1 Sphaerotilus sp. | reverse complement strand
GCGCCATCGCCGCCAAGGGCCGCCCGGCGCGGCCGGAGGACGGCGACGGCATCTCGATCAAGCTCTCCGCGCTCGACGCCCGCTACGAGCCGGCGCAGTTCGCCACCGTGACCGAACGGCTGATGCCGCGGCTGCTGGACCTCGTGGAAGCGGCGGCCGAGGCCAACATCAACCTCACCATCGACGCCGAGGAATCCGAGCGGCTGGAGCTGTCGCTGGTCGTGCTGGACATGCTCGCGGTGCATGTCGCCGCGACCTTTCCGCAGTGGCAGGGTCTGGGTCTGGCGATACAGGCGTACCAGACCCGCGCGCCGGAAGTCATCGACGAGGTGACCGCCATCGCCCGCCGCCACGGCCTGCGCTTCATGGTGCGGCTGGTCAAGGGCGCGTACTGGGACGGCGAGATCAAGCGCGCACAGGAACTCGGCCTGCCCGGCTACCCGGTCTGGACCGACAAGCGCCACACCGACCTGGGTTACCTCGCCTGCGCGCAGCGCCTGCTGGCCGCGCCCGAGATCTACCCGCAGTTCGCCACCCACAACGCCGGCACCATCGCCGCGATCCTGGAGATGGCCAAGGCCACGCATCCGCATGGCACGCCGTTCGAGCTGCAGCGCCTGCATGGCATGGGCGAAGGCATCTACCGCGAGGTCATGAAGCGCCCGGACGCACCGCCGCTGCGCATCTACGCGCCGGTCGGCGAACACCGCGACCTGCTGGCCTACCTCGTGCGGCGGCTGCTGGAGAACGGTGCGAACTCGTCGTTCGTGCATCAACTGGCCGATGAAGCCGTGACGCCGCAGATGCTGCTGGCCTCGCCGCTGCGGGCGCCGTCGCGCTCGGTGCTGCCGATGCCGCTGCAACTGTTCGGTGCAGCGCGGGCCAATTCGAAGGGCGTCGATCTGGCCGCCGAGCGCGAGCGGCTGCCGCTGCTGGCATCACTCACCGTGCCGATGCCCGCGGCGCCGACCGACGCGGGCGTCGAAGGGGCCGCCGCCGTGATGGACACGCTGCACGCCGCCCAGCGCGGCTGGAATGCCACGCCGCTCGCCGAACGCTGCGCCGTGCTGCTGCGCGCAGGTGATGCGCTGGAGCGGCGCACCAGCGAGTTCGCCGGCCTGCTCGCCCAGGAAGGCGGCAAGACGCTGGGCGACGCCGTGGCCGAGATCCGCGAGGCGGTCGATTTCTGCCGCTACTACGCCGAGCAGGCCACGGCCCGGCTCGCGCCGCAGACGCTGCCCGGCCCGACCGGCGAGAAGAACGAGCTGCGCCTGCACGGCCGCGGTGTCTTCGTCTGCATCAGTCCGTGGAACTTCCCGCTGGCCATCTTCGCCGGCCAGGTGGTCGCCGCGCTGGTCGCCGGCAACACGGTCGCCGCCAAGCCCGCCGAGCAGACTCCGCGGGTCGCACAGCGCTTCGTCGAACTGCTGTTTGAGGCCGGCCTGCCGCGCGCGGCGCTGGCGCTGGTCTGCGGCCCTGGCGAGACGGTGGGCGCGGCGCTGGTGGCGCACCGGCGCTGTGCGGGCGTGTGTTTCACTGGCTCGACGCAGGTGGCCAAGGCGATCCACCGCACACTGGCGCAAAGCGACGGCCCGATCGTGCCGCTGATCGCCGAGACGGGCGGGCTGAACGCGATGCTGGTGGACTCCAGCGCGCTGCCGGAGCAGGTGGTGGACGCGGTGGTGCAGAGCGCGTTCCGGTCGGCCGGTCAGCGGTGTTCGGCGCTGCGGCTGCTGTGCCTGCACGAGAGCGTGGCGGACAAGGTGCTGGAGATGGTCGCGGGGGCGATGGCGGAGCTGGTCTGCGGCGATCCGGCGGACGCAGGGCAGAGCTGGGCGGTCGATGTCGGCCCGGTGATCGACGCCGAGGCGCACGCTGGCCTGAGCCGGAACATCGCCCGGCTGGAGCGCGAGGCCCGCCTGATCGCCCGCACGCCGCTGCCCGAGCGACTCGCCGCCACGCACATCGCGCCGGTCGCGTTCGAGCTGAAGTCGATCGGCGAGATGCGCGAGGAGCTGTTCGGGCCGGTGCTGCACGTCGTGCGCTGGCGCGGCGCGGTCGATGCGCTGGTGGACGAGGTGAACGCGCTGGGCTACGGGCTGACCCTGGGCGTCCACACGCGCATCGACGACCGGGCGATGCGCATCGCCGAGCGGGCGCGGGTCGGCAATGTCTACGTCAACCGCAACATGATCGGCGCGGTGGTGGGCGTGCAGCCCTTCGGCGGGGAAGGTTTGTCCGGGACGGGGCCGAAGGCGGGGGGACCGCACTACCTCTATCGCTTCTGCGGGGAGCAGACGGTGACGGTCAACACGGCGGCTGCGGGGGGCAACGCGACGCTGCTGGCCGGCGGTTTCAACTGACCTCGTCGGCGTCCTGATCCTGGTGCCAGTTCTCGGTGCGCAGCCCCGGCACCCGTTCGAACTCGCGCAGATTGCGCGTCACCAGCATCAGGCCACGCGCCCGAGCCTGACCGGCGATGAGGATGTCGTAGGCGCCGATCGGTGTGCCCTGTGCTGCCAGCCATGCGCGGATGTCACCAGCGTGGCGCGCATCCTCGGTGTCCAGCGCCAGCACCTCGAAGCGCAGCACATCCACCAGCGCCAGATTGCGCTCGCGCCGCTGGCTGTTGAAGGCACCGAAGTACAGCTCGTGCAGGACGATGGCGCTCACCACCACGTCCGTCGGCGCCTGGGCGTGGAGCCGGCGTGACACCGGGCCGCTCGGCGTATTGAGAACAGCAATGACCGCGTTGGTGTCGAGCAGGTAGCGCATCAGGCGTTCCACCAATCAATCGAACAGTTGATCCAGCACCGGACGGTCCTGCGCCGGGAGTGGTTCGCTGGCGGCCTGCACGAAGTCCGCATCCAGCGGACTGGCCAGCGCATCCAGCCAGGACCAGTCGGCGGCCAAGGGTTCCAGGATCACGGCGTTGCCATGGCGGCGGATGCGGACTTCGGTGCCCTCGATGCGGAAGTCCTTGGGCAGCCGGACCGCCTGCGAGCGGCCGGACCAGAAGAGTTTGGCGGTGTCCATGCGAAGGCTCCGGAATGTTGGGGGCAAGTGCCAAAAATAGGTAGCAAAAAGATATACCAATGACATCGGCGACGCAAGTGATGCGTTCAAGTGCGTCCAGCCGAAGCAGCTCGGTAAACTGGTTCCATGACACACCCCACCCACCCCACCCTCGCCTTCATCGGCGGCGGCAACATGGCCACCGCCATCCTCGGCGGCCTGGTCCGCAGCGGCACCCCCGGTGCGAACCTGATCGTGCTCGACCCCAATGCGGAGCAGCGTGCCCGCCTGGAGCGTGACTTCGGCGTGCGCACGCTCGCTGCCGCCGACGCGACGCTGGCCGAGGCCGACGCCGTCGTCTGGGCGGTCAAGCCACAGAGCTTCGCCGAGGCCGCCGCCCCGTGCGCGATCCATGTCAGCGGCGCGCTGCACCTGTCGGTCATGGCCGGCATCCGCAGCGACGCCATCGCCCGCGCCACCGGCAGCGACCGCGTCGTGCGCGCGATGCCCAACACGCCCGCGCTGATCGGCCAGGGCATCTCGGGCCTGTACGCCCGCCCTGCCGTCACCGCCGCCGAGCGTGCGCAGGTCGAGGCACTGCTGGACCCGACCGGCGACGTGCTGTGGGTCGAGCGCGAGGTCGACCTGGACGCCGTGACCGCGCTGTCCGGCTCCGGCCCGGCCTACGTGTTCTATTTCATCGAGGCGATGGTGGCCGCCGCCGAGCGCATGGGCCTGACCGCCGAGCAGGGCAAGCAGCTCGCGCTTGCCACCTTCAGCGGCGCCACCGAACTCGCCCGCCGTTCCGACGAGACGCCCGCCACGCTGCGCGAGCGTGTCACGTCCAAAGGCGGCACGACCTACGCCGCACTGACCGCCATGAACACCGCCGGCCTGCAGGACAGCTTCATCGCCGCGCTGCAGGCTGCCCGGACGCGGGCCCGTGAACTGGGTGACGAGTTCGGGGGTTGACCCGAATAGCCGGAATTTGCCGGCACGGACAGCACCACAGACCGCCCCTTCAGGGTCATGCACAGAACGCATGACCCCGGCGAGCGCATCCGAAGCCTCCCCCCTAGAGTCACGTCGGAAGACGAGATCGATCAAGACCCACCCGGTCCGAAGCGCGATCCGTCTCTCCACCAAGCTCCAACAGACGAGGTCCTTCTCATGCATGCACCGCTGTCCTACATCACCCCTTCCGCCCACAGCGCCTGGGGCACCTACCTGCTCCAGGTCGACCGGGTCCTGCCTTACCTCGGCCCGCTGGCCCGCTGGTCCGAGACGCTCAAGCACCCCAAGCGGGCGCTGATCGTCGATGTGCCGATCGAGATGGACGACGGCTCGGTGCGCCACTTCGAGGGCTACCGCGTGCAGCACAACCTCAGCCGCGGCCCCGGCAAGGGCGGCGTGCGCTACCACCCGAACGTGACGCTGGAAGAGGTGATGGCGCTGTCGGCGTGGATGACGGTCAAGAACGCCGCGGTCAATCTGCCGTATGGCGGCGCCAAGGGCGGCGTCCGGGTCGATCCGCGCCAGCTCTCGCCCAAGGAGCTGGAGCGCCTGACGCGCCGCTACACCAGCGAGATCGGGCTGGTCATCGGCCCGCAGCAGGACATCCCGGCCCCCGACGTGGGCACCAACCCGCAGATCATGGCCTGGATGATGGACACCTACTCGATGAACGTCGGCGCCACCGCCAGCGGCGTCGTCACCGGCAAGCCCATCCACCTCGGTGGCTCGCTCGGCCGGGTCAAGGCGACCGGGCGCGGCGTGTTCGTCACCGGGCGCGAGGCGGCGCGGCGCATCGGGCTGAACCTGGACGGCGCACGCATCGCGGTGCAGGGCTTCGGCAACGTCGGCTCGGCCGCGGCGGAACTCTTCACCAGCGCAGGCGCCAAGGTCGTCGCCGTGCAGGACCACACCGGCACCATCGCCCATGCGGGCGGCATGGACATGGCCGATCTGATGGAGGTCGTGCGGCGCGATGGTGGCGTCGGCGCGTACACCGGCGCTGAGCGGATCGACGACGAAGCCTTCTGGGACACGGACTGCGACATCCTGATCCCCGCCGCGCTCGAAGGCCAGATCACGGTCGCCCGCGCCAACCGCCTGAAAGCCAGGCTGGTGCTCGAAGGCGCCAACGGCCCGACGATGTTCGACGCGGACGACGTGCTGACCGAGCGCGGCATCCTGGTCGTGCCCGATGTGATCTGCAACGCCGGCGGCGTGACGGTGTCCTACTTCGAGTGGGTGCAGGACTTCTCGTCGTTCTTCTGGACCGAGGACGAGATCAATCTCCGGCTCGACAAGATCATGGTCGAGGCGCTGCGCAAGATCTGGGACATGGCCGACCGCCACCGTATCACGCTGCGCACCGCCACCTTCGCCGTGGCCTGCGAGCGCATCCTGATGGCGCGGCAGGAGCGCGGGCTGTACCCCTGAGCGGCACCCGCTACATCAACCGCGGATCGAAGGTGAAGGCCGTGTCGCTGACGATCCGCACACGCAGCAGGTCCGGATGCAGCGGGTTGAGCAGCAGGTTGCGCTCGATCGGGATCACCGCCGACGGCACGCTCAGCGCGACGCTGCGCCGGCTGGCGAGCCAGTCGCTGCCGAGCGCGGCGAGTTCATCCGGCGCTGGCACCGCGAGCCACCGCGCAGGCAGCGCTGCCACGTCGACCTGCTCGATCAGCAGGTCGTCGGGCACCTCCAGCGTCAGCAGGCGCAGGTCGTCCGGCGCGTCGAGCGGATCGACGTGGACGAGCACTTCCAGGGCGGCCAGCGCCGCCGAACTCGCCGCATAGACGATCGGCCGACCGCGGCGGTGCCAGCGGCCACCGGCATAAAGCCCGCCGATGCCATCCAGCGCCGTGGCGACAAACGGCTGGCGGCAGATGCGCCAGATTCTCACGGGTACCCCGGTGTCAGCTGAAGATGCCGTGGTTCAGGCGCATGAGCACCTCTTCGATCTGGTGCGCACCGATGTCGGTGTCGAGCAGGTCGAAGGGCACCTCGCCACCCAAGGCCCGGTTCGGCGACTTCAACCAGCGCCGCGCCTTGTCCGCGTCACCCAGCACCTCGGTGGCCATCTCCACCGCGCGGGTCAGCCGGTAGAGCCGGTCGGACTCCTGCGGCGTGAAGCGGTGTTCGGTCTTGCGGCGCGCCAGCGTGCGCAGCGGGATGCCAAGCACCTGTGTCATCTGCTGTGGGGCCATGTCCAGCTGCGATGCCACCGACTCGAAGACCGAGAACGGCAGCCCCTGGCGCACGGCGTTGCGTGCATCGAGGAGTGTGTTTGCCATCTGGCCATCCTACCATTGCCAAACGGCAAGCGGATGGCCTTGCAAACCATGGAGAAGGTGCTCAGTTCCTGCAACTTGCGCCGGGTCAACTTCGCGCCCCGGCAGGT
Organism: Sphaerotilus sp.; assembly: GCF_041083715.1. Taxonomy (GTDB): domain Bacteria; phylum Pseudomonadota; class Gammaproteobacteria; order Burkholderiales; family Burkholderiaceae_C; genus Sphaerotilus. The sequence continues at coordinate 419 of NZ_JBFPGY010000294.1, read as the reverse complement.
CTGCTAGGGTGCGCGCCTCGGCGCGGTCACCGCGCCACCGCACCACCACGTATTCCCGAAGAACGACGAGAAACCTGCCATGCCCGAGATCGCCTGGAACGACGAACTGCTCACCCGCCAGCCCCAGATGGACGCCACCCACCGGGAGTTCGTCGACCACCTGATCCAGGTCGAGGCAGCGCTGGGCCAGCCGGATGCGGTGCTGCTGCCGCGGTACGACGCGCTTGTCGCGCACACCATCGAGCACTTCGCACAGGAGGACCGCTGGATGGCCGCGCTCGGATTCGCGCCACAGAACTGCCACTCGATGCAGCACACGCAGGTGCTGGCGGTGCTGCAGGACGTGCGCCGCCAGCATGTGGACGAGGGCAAGACCGACCTGATCGGGCGGCTGCTGCCGGAGCTGATGCAGTGGTTCG
>NZ_JBFPGY010000293.1:0-22180 GCF_041083715.1 Sphaerotilus sp. | reverse complement strand
CGGCCGCGCATGTAGGGGTCCAGGCTCAGGTAGTGGTGGCGCACCAGCACCTGGCCCTCCGCCAGTTCGGGCACCGGGGTTTCGACGAGACGGAAGTTGTCGGTGGTCGGCTCGCCCTGGGGACGCGCGGCGAGGAGGATCTGGTGGTTGGTCAGGGACATGGAGCTTCTTTCTGGATCAATCGGATCCGGTACCGTCGAGTCTTCGCTGCAGCGATTTGATCTCCCGCCCCGCCGCGGGCAGGCGCTTCACGTACTTGAACGTGCCCGTCGCATGGGCGCAGAGCTGGCCATCGGCGCCGTGGACATGCCCCTCGGTGAAGGCCATCGTCGCCGAGCGGTGCAGCAACTTGCCGACCGCGCGCAGCCGGCCCTCGCCGGGACGGAAGAACGAGGTCTTCATCTCGATCGTCACTGCACCGCTCTCGTGCTGGACGCTGCGCGCGGCATGCGCCATCACGACATCGAGCAGCGTCATCGACAGCCCGCCATGCGCGACCAGGAAAGAGTTCAACAACTCGGGTTTCAGCTCGACGTGGATCTCGGCTTCGCCGCCGTCGAAGCGGATCAGCTCGAAACCCAGGTGGTCGACAAAGGGAATGGCAACGGGAAATTGCATCAGGTCAGTTCAGGTCGGGGTCGAATCAACCGCCATGGACGGCACTGACGCCGCCGTCCACCGCCAGGATCTGCCCGGTGATGTGCTTGCCCGCAGCGCTGGCGAAGAGCACGGCGGCGCCCTTGAGGTCGTCATCATCGCCGAGCCGGTGCAGCGGCGCCTTGGCGGCCAGTGTGTCCTCGCCGAAATGGGCCAGCGTGCCGCGCGTCATCCTGCTCGGGAAGAACCCCGGCGCGAGCGCGTTGACCGTGATGCCGTGGCGCCCCCATTCACCAGCCAGTGCCCGTGTGAAGTTGACCACTGCGCCCTTGCTGGTGTTGTAGGCGAGGGTTGTCATGATCCCGCTGTTGCCCGACAGCCCGGCAATCGAAGCCACGTTGATGATCCGCCCGGACTTGCGGGGAATCATGCAGCGCTTGCCCACCGCCTGGCTGATCAGGAAAACGGCGCGTACGTTCAGGTCCATCACCTTGTCCCACGCCTCGACCGGGTGGTCCTCGGCCGGGGCGCCCCAGGTGGCGCCGGCATTGTTGACGAGGATGTCGATGTCGCCGAGACGCTCGACCGTGTCGTCGACGATCCTGGCCACGCCGTCGGCAGTGCTCGCATCCGCAGCGACCCAGCGGGTGTCGATGCCACGCGCCTGCAGCTGCGCGGCGGCGGCTTCGAGTTCACCGGCCTTGCGGGCGGTCAGCATCACCCTGGCACCCGCGTCGCCGAGCGCCTCGGCGATCTGCAGGCCCAGGCCACGCGAGCCGCCGGTCACCAGGGCCACGCGTCCGGTCAGGTCAAACAATCGTTGCATCGGGGTGCCCATCAGAACCACTCCTCCTGCATCGTCCGGCAGGTGTCGTCGCGGGTGCGCACCACGGCCAGCCACGCGTCGATGCGCGGCAGTTCGTGGCGGAAGAAATAGCGGCCCGCCGCAAGGCGCCCTTGTCCTTCGGGCGTGACCGGATCGACCGACAGCACCACGTCGAGCCAGGTCCATGCCAGCACGACATGCCCGAAGGCCTGCAGGTACGGCACGGCATTGGCCAGTGCCTCCTCAGGTACACCGGTCGCCCAGGCCGCTTTGGTCGCCGTGCCGACTTGCTGCAGCGCAGCGGCCAGCGCGGTCGCCTGGGGATGCAGCGTCGCGTGCTGCGCGGCGCGCTCGATGGTTCCGTTGATGCGTCGGGCCAGCGCGCGCAAGCCCGCGCCGCCGTCCATCACCACCTTGCGGCCCAGCAGGTCCAGCGCCTGGATGCCGTGCGTACCCTCGTGGATCATGTTCAGGCGGTTGTCGCGCCAGTACTGCTCCACCGGATAGTCCCGGGTGTAGCCGTAGCCGCCGTGGACCTGGATCGCCAGGCTGTTCGCCTCCAGGCACCACTCGCTTGGCCAGCTCTTGGCGATGGGCGTGAGCATGTCCAGCAGCAGCGCAGCGTCCTTGGCCGCCTGCGCATCGCCGGTGTGCTGCTCATCGACCAGCCGCGCGCAGTACAGCGCGAGCGCCAGTCCGCCCTCGGTATAGCTCTTCTGCGCGAGCAGCATCCGCTTCACGTCGGTGTGGCGGATGATGGGGATCTGCGGCTGGTCCGCATCCTTGCCACCAGGTCCGATCGCACGCCCTTGCGGACGGCCGCGCGCGTACTCCAGGCTGGCCTCGTAGCCGGCATACCCGAGCATCACGGCGCCCAGGCCGACCGCGATGCGCGCCTCGTTCATCATGTGGAACATGCAGCGCAGGCCCTCGCCCGGCCGCCCGACCAGATAGCCGATCGCGCCGGCCGCGCCGCGCACCGGGTACTTGCCCTCACCGAAATTCAGCAGCGTGTTCGGGATGCCGCGGTAGCCGAGCTTGTGGTTCAGCCCGGCCAGCGCCACATCGTTGCGTTCGCCGGTCAGTTCGCCATCGAGACCGACCAGCCATTTCGGCACGATGAACAGCGAGATGCCACGGGCGCCCGGCACCAGCTTGCCGTCCGGGCCGGGGATCTTCGCCAGCACGAGGTGGACGATGTTCTCGGCCAGTTCGTGCTCGCCGTTGCTGATCCACATCTTGTTGCCGCGCAGCCGGTGACGCGGGCCGAGCGGGTCGCTGGCGCTGTCGCCGCCGTCCGGCTCGGCGCGGGTGAGGATGTCGGACAGGCTCGAGCCGGCCTGCGGCTCGCTCAGGCACATCGTGCCGAAGAAGCGACCACTGAATTCCTGGCGGGCGAACACACGGCGCTGCGCCTCGGTGCCGTGCACCATCAGCAGGTTGGCATTGCCGCTGGTGAGCATGTGGCCACCGAGGCCGATGCCTGCCTTCGAGAAGAAGCTGTTGGCCGCCATCTCGATGACGCAGGGCAGTTGCATCCCGCCCAGGTCGTAGTCCTGCGCCGCGGCCAGCATGCCGGATTCGACATACGCGTCGCTGGCCACCTTGGTGCTGGCCGGCAAGTGGACACGCTCGCCATCGAAGCGCGGTTCCTCCACGTCGGCCGGGCGATTGGCCGGTGCGAACTTGTCGCGCGCGATGCGTTCGCAGATGTCGAGCACGGCGGCAAAGGTCTCGCGGCTGTGGTCAGCGAAACGCGGGCGCAGCGTCAGCGACTCGACGCCGAGCCAGTCGTGCAGCAGGAAATCGAGGGTCTGGCGCAGCCCGCTCATCGCATCGTCCTCACAGCACCTCGAAGACGCCCGCCGCGCCCATGCCGCCGCCGATGCACATCGTCACGCAGACGTACTTGGCGCCGCGGCGCTGGCCTTCGATCAGCGCGTGGCCGGTCAGCCGCTGGCCGCTCATGCCGTAGGGGTGGCCGACCGCGATGGCGCCGCCGTTGACATTCAGCCGGTCCATCGGGATGCCGAGCTTGTCGGCGCAGTACAGCACCTGCACCGCGAAGGCCTCGTTCAGCTCCCACAGGCCGATGTCGTCCACCGTCAGGCCGAGCCGCGCCAGCACCTTCGGCACGGCATAGACCGGGCCGATGCCCATCTCATCCGGCTCGCAGCCACCGACCGCGAAGCCGAGGAAGCGCCCCAGCGGCTTCAGGCCATGGCGCTCGGCGTAGCGCTCGTCCACCACGACGCAGGCGCCTGCGCCGTCGCTGAACTGGCTGGCATTGCCGGCCGTGACCACGCCGCCCGGCATGGCCGAGCGGATGCCACTGACGGAGGCATAGGTCGTGCCTTCGCGCAGGCCCTCGTCGGCGCTGACGGTGACCTGCTTCGTGCGCAGACCCAGCACCTTGTCGGCCACGCCCGCGGTCACGGTGATCGGTGCGATCTCATCGGCGAACTTGCCAGCGGCCTGCGCGGCACAGGCCTTCTGCTGGCTCTCGGCGCCGAACTGGTCCATGCGCTCCCGGGACATGCCGTAGCGCCTGGCCACGTTCTCGGCGGTCTGCAGCATCGGCCAGTAGATCTCGGGCTTGTGCTGCTGCAGCCAGGAGTCGATGAACATGTGGTGGTTCATCTCCTGCTGCACGCAGGAAATGCTCTCCACGCCGCCGGCCACATACACCTCGCCCTCGCCCGCGATGATGCGCTGGGAAGCCAGCGCGATCGTCTGCAGGCCGCTGGAGCAGAAGCGGTTGACCGTCATGCCCGACACGCCGATGGGCAGGCCGGCCCGCAGCGCGATCTGGCGGGCGATGTTCCAGCCCGTGGCGCCTTCGGGGTTGGCGCAGCCCATGATCACATCTTCGATCACGCCGGGGTCGATGCCCGCGCGCTGCACGGCGGCCGCCACGGCGTGTCCGCCGAGGGTGGCGCCGTGGGTCATGTTAAACGCGCCCTTCCAGCTCTTGGCCAGCGGGGTGCGTGCGGTGGAAACGATCACTGCATTGGTCATGATGGGGATTCCTCGCGGCGCTGGTTCAGGCGTTGTTGAAGGTGCGGCCTTCGGCCACGAGTCGGGCCAGCAACGGTGCGGGTTGCCAGAAGTCGGCGTCGTCGTGCGGGTTGAGTGCGAAGCGCTTCATGTCCTCCACCACGTTGAACAGCCCCTGCGTGTCCGCATAGCACATCGGCCCGCCCCGGTGCAGCGGGAAGCCGTAGCCGGTCAGGTAGACCATGTCGATGTCGCTGGCCTTGCTGGCGATGCCTTCCTCCAGGATCTTCGCCGCCTCGTTGACCAGCGAGTACACCAGCCGGTGCACGATCTCCTCGTCGCTGATCTTGCGCGGCGCGAGGCCCAGTGCCGTGCGGTGGTCGGCGATCATCTGCTCGACCAGCGCGCTCGGGATCGCGTTGCGCTGGCCCGGCACGTAGTCGTACCAGCCCGCACCTGTCTTCTGCCCATAGCGGCCGAGTTCGCACAGCAGGTCGGCCGTCTTGCTGTAGCGCATGTGCGGCTTCTCCTGGTAGCGGCGCTTGCGGATGAACCAGCCGATGTCGTTGCCCGCCAGATCGCCCATGCGGAACGGCCCCATCGCGAACCCGAACTTCTCGACCGCCCGGTCCACCTGCTGCGGCGTGCAGCCCTCTTCCAGCAAGAAGCCGGCCTGGCGGCTGTACTGCTCGATCATCCGGTTGCCGATGAAGCCGTCGCAGACGCCCGAGACGACACACGTCTTCTTGATCTTCTTGCCCAGCGCCATCACGGTCGCCAGCACGTCCTTGGCCGTGGCCGCACCACGCACGACTTCGAGCAGCTTCATCACGTTGGCGGGGCTGAAGAAGTGCGTGCCGACGACGTCCTGCGGACGCTTCGTGAAGCTGGCGATCTTGTCCACGTCCAGCGTCGAGGTGTTGGATGCCAGGACCGCGCCCGGCTTCATCACCGCGTCGAGCTGCTCGAACACGACGCGCTTGACCTCGATGTCCTCGAACACCGCCTCGATCACCATGTCCGCGTCGCCGATCTCGGCATAGTGCAGCGTGGTGGTCAGCAGGGCCATGCGCTGCTCGTACTTGTCCGCCTTGAGCTTGCCCTTCTTGACCTGTGCTTCGTAGTTCTTGCGGATGGTCGCCACGCCGCGGTCCAGCGCCTCCTGCTTCATCTCCAGCATCACCACCGGGATGCCGGCGTTCAGGAAATTCATGCTGATGCCGCCGCCCATCGTGCCAGCGCCGATCACGGCGATCTTGGCGATCGGCCGCTGCGGCGTGTTCTCGGGCACATCGGGGATCTTGCTGGCGGCGCGTTCGGCGAAGAAGGCGTGGCGCAGCACCTTGCACTCGGGCGTCATCATCAGCGCGACGAAGGCTTCGCGCTCGTAGACCATGCCGGCGTCGAATTTCGCCTTGACCGCCTGCTCGACACAGTCGACGCAGCGGGCAGGCGCGGGGAAGTTCCTCGCCATCGCCTTGGCGGTGTTGCGGGCGAACTGGAAGTAGGCGTCGGATTCGGGGTGCGTCGCCTGGAGGTTGCGCACCAGCGGCAGCGGGCGCACGGCGGCGACTTCCTCGGCGAAGGCCAGCGCGCCGGCCAGCAAGTCGCCGTCGATCATGCGGTCGATCAGCTTCTGCCCCGGCACCTGGGCCAGGACTTCGCTCTTCACCGGGTCGCCCGAGACGATCATGTTCAGCGCGGTTTCCACGCCGAGCGCCCGCGGCAGGCGCTGCGTGCCGCCCGCGCCGGGGACGAGGCCGATCTTCACTTCCGGCAGCGCGATGCTGGCGCCTGGTGCGGCCACGCGGTAATGGCAGCCCAGCGACAGCTCCAGCCCGCCGCCCATGCAGACGCTGTGGATCGCGGCGACAACCGGCTTGCCGCAGTTCTCCAGCAGGCGGATCAGGCTGAGCAGGTTCGGCTCGGCGATGGCCTTGGGCGAGCCGAACTCCTTGATGTCGGCCCCGCCGGAAAACGCCTTGCCAGCGCCGGTGATGACGATGGCGGTGACGGCCGGATCGGCGTCTGCCGCCTGCACATGGGCGGCGAAGGCACGGCGGGTGTCGTAGCCGAGGCCGTTGACGGGCGGGTTGTCCAGCGTGATGACGGCGACGCTGCCGTGTCGGGCGCTATGGGCGGTCATGGGGTTCTCCTCGTGAGCAATCAGAATCGGCCTGTTGCAGGCAAGTCTAGAAGCCGGCCGCACCCACCGCCTGTCCTTTTGGAGACAACCCTCGGGCAAGCCCCATCCACCCAAGTGACCGTGGAGAAGCCCCCGACAGGCATCCAACCGCCGATACAGCTTAGACCCACCGCGGTGACGGCGCCAGCCCCGGCCGGTGGCTCACACCTCCAGCCACTCCTTGCGGAGATAGGCATTCGCCTTCAGCTCCCCCGGCGTCCCCTCGAACACGATCCGCCCGTGCCCCATCAGCAGGCAGCGCTGCGACACCTCCAGCGCGATCGTCAGTTTCTGCTCCACCAGCAGCACGCTGATCCCCCGCCGCTGCAGCTCCCGCAGGTACTCGCCCACCAGTTCGACGATCTTGGGCGCGAGCCCCTCGGTCGGCTCGTCGATCATGATCAGGTCGGGGTCGCCCATCAGCGTGCGGCACAGCGTGAGCATCTGCTGCTCGCCGCCCGAGAGCACGCCGGCCTCGGTGTACTGGCGCTCCTTGAGCCGCGGAAACATGGTGTACATGTCGTCGAAGGACCAGCGCCCCGACTTGCCCGCCACCTTCTGCCCCAGCATCAGGTTCTGGTGCACCGTGAGCTTGGGGAAGATGTCGCGGTTCTCGGGTACGTAGCCGATGCCGCGGTGGGCGATCTCGTAGGCCTTGCGCCCCAGGAGTTCCTCGCCCTTCCAGCGCACCGAGCCCTGCCCGTCCACCAGCCCCATGACCGTCTTGACCGTGGTCGAGCGGCCCGAGCCGTTGCGGCCGAGCAGTGCGACGATCTCGCCGGGTTCGATGCGCAGCGACACGCCGTGCAGGACGTGGCTCTTGCCGTAGTAGGCGTGGAGGTTGTCGAGTTCGAGCATGGATGCGGTGGGTGAACCTTCAATGTCCCTGGGCGAGCACGGAGCCGAGATACGCCTCCTGCACCCGCGGATTGGCGCGCACTGCCTCGGGCGTGTCGAAGGCGATCACCTCGCCGTAGACCAGCACCGCGATCCGGTCCGCCAGCCCGAAGACCACGCCCATGTCGTGCTCCACCGTCAGCAGCGTGCGGCCCTCGGTCACCTCGCGGATGAGCTGGATGAAGCGCGTCGTCTCGCCGCGGCTCATGCCGGCGGTCGGCTCGTCCAGCAGCACCACCTGCGAGCCGCCCGCGATCGTCAGGCCGATCTCCAGCGCCCGCTGCTCCGCATAGGTCAGGTTCATCGCCAGCACGTCGCGGCGCCTGTCGAGGTGGAGCTGGTGCAGCAACTGGTCCGTGCGCTCGTTGGCGTCCTTCAGCTCGGACAGGAACTTCCAGAACGCATACCGGTAGCCCAGGCTCCACAGCACCGCACAGCGGATGTTCTCGAACACGCTCAGCTTCGGGAACAGGTTGCTGACCTGGAAGCTGCGCGCCAGCCCCTTGCGGTTGATCTCGTAGGGCGCCTTGCCCTCGATGCGCTCGCCGAACAGGCGGATCTGACCGCTGGTCGGGGCCAGTCGGCCGCTGATCAGGTTGAACAGCGTGGACTTGCCCGCGCCGTTCGGCCCGATGATCGCCACCCGCTCGCCCTGGCGGACCTGCAACTGCGCGCCGCGGATGATCTGCGTCTTGCCGAAGGACTTGTGGACGTTGTCGAGTTCGACCGCGTACGGCGCGGTGGATGAAGCGGTGCTCAGAGGGCCTCCCGGCGTTTGATTTCCTGCTCGATCTCGCCCTGGGTATCGCCCCACTGGCGAGCGAACTCGCGCCGCGTCAGCTCGAACAGCCCGACGCCGACCAGCATCACGAACACCGCGCCCACCCAGGTGTTCACGCTCTCGGTGTCCAGCGTGGCACCCAGATAGCGCAGCTCGGGGCCGAGCGCGGCGTTGAGCTGGCGGTGGTAGACCATCTCCACCATCGCGCCGATGCCGACCAGCGCGGCCGCCCCCGTGCCGAACAGACCGAGGTAGGCCGTCCACAGCCGCCGCAGCTTGCCGAAGGCCGCGACCCGCAGATTCATCATGATGAGACTGGCCAGCCCGCCCGGCGCATACATCACCATGAACAGGAAGACCAGACCCAGGTAGAGCAGCCACGCCGTCGTCAGCTCCGACAGCAGCACCAGTGCGATCACCATCAGGATGGCGCCGAGGATCGGGCCGAAGAAGAAGGTCGCGCCGCCGAGGAACACGAACAGCAGGTAGGCGCCCGAGCGGTGCGCGCCGACGACTTCGGCCGTCACGATCTCGAAGTTCAGCGCGCCAAGCCCGCCGCCGATGCCGGCGAAGAAGCCTGCGATCATGAAGGCGATGTAGCGGATGCGCTGCGTGCTGTAGCCGATGAACTCGACCCGCTCGGGGTTGTCGCGCACGGCATTGAGCATCCGGCCCAGCGGCGTGCGGGTGAAGGCATACATCAGCGCGGTGCAGACGAAGCAGTAGACCGCGATCAGGTAGTAGAGCTGGATCTGCGGGCCGAAGGTGATGCCCAGCACCGGCGGGCCGACCACGCGGTTCGACGACACGCCGCCCTCGCCGCCGAAGAACTCCGGCAGCATCAGCGACATCGACCAGACCAGCTCGCCCACGCCCATCGTGATCATCGCGAAGGTCGTGCCCGCCTTCTTGGTGGACACGTAACCCAGCAGCGCCGCAAAGGCCAGCCCGCCCAGCCCGCCCACCAGCGGCACCAGGCTCACCGGCAGACCCAGCGTGCCGGCACCGACCCGGTTGAGCGTGTGGATCGCCAGGTAGGCGCCGAGGCCGGCGTAGACCGCGTGGCCGAAGCTGAGCATCCCGCCCTGCCCCAGCAGCATGTTGTAGGACAGGCAGATGATGATCGCCACGCCCATCTGCGACAGCATCGTCAGCGCGAAGCCGGAGGTCCACAGCCTGGGCGCCAGCAGCAGGATCAGCGCGAAGCCACCCCAGACGACCCAGCGTCCGACGTTCCATGGCTTGAAATGGAATTCGGAAGGTGTCGACATGCTTCAGCCCTCCCGCGTGCCGAGCAGCCCCTTCGGGCGGAAGATGAGAATGAGCACGAGCAGCAGGTACGGAAGGATGGGCGCGGCCTGCGCCATCGTGATGCGCAGCAGTGGCCAGCCCGGGGTGGACGGGCCGATGCCGGCGCCGAAGAGTTGATTGAGCAAGGTGGCCAGCGAGCCATCCACCGTCAGCGGCAGCGTCTGCAGCAGGCCGACCAGGATCGAGCCGACGAAGGCCCCCGCCAGCGAGCCGATGCCGCCGACCACGACCACCACGAAGATGATCGAGCCGACCACCGCCGCCATCGATGGTTCGGTGATGAAGGTGATGCCGCCGATCACGCCGGCCAGCCCGGCCAGCGCGCAGCCGCTGCCGAACACCAGCATCAGCACCCGCGGCACGTTGTGGCCCAGCGCCTCGGCCATTTCCGGGTGCGTCAGCGCGGCCTGGATGACCAGACCGATCCGGGTGCGCGTCAGCAAGGCCCACAGCGCCACCAGCATCAGCAGCGCCACGCCCATCATGAACACCCGTGTCATCGGGAACCGCGAACAGCTGATGACCACGCTGGCCGTGTTCTGGCACAGCTCGGCCGGCGCCTGGCCCCAGACCAGCCGCATGCCTTCGAGCGAGGACTGCACCAGCGTGAAGGCCGAGCCCTGCAACTGTGTCGGTGGCGAGAACGGCACCGAGGTGCGACCCCAGACCAGTTGCACGACCTCCAGCAGCACATACGACAGCCCGAAGGTGATCAGCAGCTCCGGCACATGCCCGAACTTGTGCACCCGCCGCAGCGCACCACGCTCGAACAGGGCCCCCAACGCGCCCACCACGAGCGGCGCCAGCACCAGCGCCGGCCAGAAGCCGACCACGCCCGTGAGCGCGTAACCAATGTAGGCGCCGACCATGTAGAAGCTGGCGTGCGCAAAGTTCAGCACGCCCATCATGCTGAAGATCAGCGTCAGGCCGGAACTGAGCATGAACAGCAGCAGCCCGGAGCTGAAGCCGTTCAGGAGGTTGATGATGAGTTGGTCCACGGCGCCAAGGCGTTCGGTCAGGTTCTTTGCGCTGGGTCAGGACGGCCGTTTCATCTGGCAGGACGTCGGCGTGCTGGCCACGTAGGCCTCGTACTGCGCCACCGGGGCAAGCGTGTAGCCGGTCTTCTCGGGCGAGTACGGGTATTTTGCATCGGCCTTCTGCCAGCGCGTGATGTAGAGCATCTGCTGCAGCTGGTGGTCGGTCTTGCGCATCTCCACGTCGCCGTTGAAGCTCTTGAACTTCAGCCCTTCGAGTGCCGCGGCCACCTTGACCGGGTCGGTCGATTTCGCCTTGGCCATCGCTTCGCCCAGCGCGGTGTAGATGTGGATCACGCTGCCGGTGTAGAAGTCCGCGTCGAACTTCTTGTTGAACTCGTCGCGCCACTTGGCCATCTGCCCGGGCATGTGGTAATGGTTGTACGACACTTGGTACACGCGGCCATCGCCTTGCGCACCGAGCGCGGTCGGGGTGCCGGTGACACCGGTGTAGTAGGTGTAGAACTTGGCGGTCAGACCGGCTTCGTTGGCGGCTTTCAGCAGCAGCGACAGATCGGAACCCCAGTTGCCGGTGATGACGGTGTCGGCACCGCTGGCCTTGATCTTGGCGATGTAGGGCGCGAAATCGCGCACCTGGGCCAGCGGGTGCAGGTCCTCGCCGACGAACTGCACGTCCGGACGCTTGCGCCCCAGCGTTTCCTTGGCGTACTTGGCGACCTGCTGGCCGTGCGAGTAGTTCTGGTTCAGCAGGTAGACCTTGTGGATGTCGGTCTGGTCCTTCATGAAGGTGGTCAGCGCCTCCATCTTCATGGAGGTGTCGGCATCCATGCGGAAGTGCCAGTAGCTGCACTTGCTGTTGGTCAGGTCCGGGTCCACCGCGGAGTGGTTCAGGTAGACGACTTCCTTGCCCGGATTGCGCTCGTTGTGCTTGTTGATCGCATCGATCAGCGCAGCCGCCGCGCCCGAGCCGTTGCCCTGCGTCACATAGCGGATGCCCTGGTCGATGGCGGCCTTCAATGCGGTCAGCGACTCGGCCGGACTGAGCTTGTTGTCGAACGGAACAACCTCGAAATTGACCCCCGCCGGATTGCCTGCACCGCTGAACTTCTCGGCAAAGAAGCGGAAGCTGTTGACCTGGTTCTGGCCGACCGGCCCCATCAGGCCCGTCAATGGGTCGATCCAGGCGATCTTGACGGTCTCGCCCTTCTGGGCCAGCGCGGCGGACGCGAACATCGTCATCGCCGCCAGGGCGCCGACCTTGAGCACCAGGCCCAGGGGCTGAACTCGGGTGTGAACGCGGGTCGTCATGTCGAAGTCTCCTTGCTGTGCGCCGGTCCGTCCGGCTGGGTGGCGAGATAGTGATGCAAGCCCACCGGCCCCGCGTCAGGGACTACCACTAACGCCTGTCGCGATCGGGACAAGCGCGGGGATAGTCTTTGCCCGGTGGTGTCATCCCGGCTCAGATCGTTGGCAGCACGTAGTGCTTGAACTGCTCGCGCAGCTTGAGTTTCTGGATCTTTCCGGTCGCGGTGTGCGGCAGTTCATCGACGAAGACCACGTCATCCGGGATCTGCCACTTGGCGATGCGGCCATCGTAGAACGCCAGTAATTCTTCCCGTGTCACCGACTGCCCCGCCTTGCGCACGACCACCAGCAGCGGGCGCTCGTCCCACTTCGGGTGGGCGCAGGAGATCGCGGCGGCCTCCATCACCGACGGATGCGCCATGGCGATGTTCTCCAGGTCGATCGAGCTGATCCACTCGCCGCCGGACTTGATGACATCCTTGCTGCGGTCGGTGATCTGCATGAAGCCATCGGGGTCGATGGTGGCGACGTCGCCAGTGGGAAACCAGTCCTGGCCGCCGATCTGCTGCAGCGGCGATTCCGGGCGCCCCATGTAGCCGTTGACGACCCACTGACCACGCACCACCAGATCGCCCGTGGTCTTGCCGTCCCAGGGCTGCTCGGTGCCGTCGTCGCCGATGATGGCCATGTCGATGCCGTAGATGACGCGGCCCTGCTTCTCCAGCAGGCGGTGCTGCGCCTCGGCCGGCAGTGCCTTGTGCTTGGCCTTGAGCTTGGACAGCGTGCCCAGCGGTGACAGCTCGGTCATGCCCCAGGCGTGGATCACCTCCAGGCCGAAGTCGTCTTCCAGCGTGCGCATCATCGACGGCGGGCAGGCCGAGCCGCCAATGACCGTGCGCTTCAGGGTCGTGACCTTGAGGTGATTGGCCTTCATGTAGTTGATCGCCCCCAGCCACACCGTCGGCACCCCGGCGCTGAAGGTGACCTGCTCGGACTCGAACAGGTCGTGCAGCGACTTGCCATCCAGATGCGGTCCTGGGAAGACCAGCTTGGCGCCGACCAGCGCGGCGCTGTACGGCAGGCCCCAGGCGTTGACATGGAACATCGGCACCACCGGCAGGATCACGTCCGCCGCAGAGCAGTCCATCGCGTCCGGCATGGTCGAAGCGAAGGCGTGCAGGATGGTGGACCGGTGGCTGTAGACGGCCCCCTTCGGGTTGCCAGTGGTGCCGGAGGTGTAGCAGATGCTCGATGCCGACAGCTCGTCGAACACCGGCCAGACGTAGTCACCCGATTCGGCCTCGACCAGCTCCTCGTAGCACAGCAGGTTCGAGATGCCGGTCTGCGCGGGCATGTGGGCACGGTCGGTCATCGCCACGAAGTGCTGCACCGTCGGCATCTGGGCGGCGAGCTTCTCGACCAGCGGCAGGAAGGTCAGGTCGAAGCACAGCACCCGGTCGCCCGCGTCCCCGACGATCCAGGCGATCTGCTCCGGAAACAGCCGCGGGTTGATGGTGTGGCAGACCAGCTGCGAACCGGAGGTGCCGTAATAGAGTTCGAAGTGGCGGTGACCGTTCCAGGCCAGCGTGCCGACGCGGTCGCCGGGGACGCAGCCCAGGCGGGCCAGGGCCTGTGCGACCTTGCGGCTGCGCAGTTCGGCATCGCGGTAGGTGTATCGGTGGAGATCGCCTTCGACGCGCTTGGAGACGATCTCGGTGTCAGCCGCATGCCGTGCGGCATGCACCAGCAAGGACGAGATCATCAGCGGCATCGTCATCATCTGGCCCGTCAGGGTGCTCATGGTCGGGGTTCCTTGTTGTGGAGGGGTCTATCCGCTCGACTATAGAAAATCCACCCGCGGCACGCGCTAGCGTTTAACCCTCGGCAAATGTCGCTCGGATGACTTCCAGAAAGACCCTCGATGCCCCTGTCGCGGTCGCCGCCAAGGTCGCTGGCTACACTGCCGCCATGAACGCTGCGCTGCCCCTGGAACGCCCTCCCTTCGACCCTGCACACCTGCGCTGGATCAACCGCTACACCGGCATGGGCCTGCCCTTCGCCCACCGGCAACCCGGCCACGCGCTGCCGAATCCGCGATGGGTCGCTGTCAGCGAAGCCGCGTCGGCGGACCTGGGCTGGCCTGCCGACTGGTGGCAGCACGGCGGCGCACTGGCCGCCTTCAGCGCCGGCACCCCCTGGCCCGGCATGGCCACGGCCGCGACGGTCTACAGCGGCCACCAGTTCGGCGTCTGGGCGGGCCAGCTTGGCGACGGCCGTGCGCTGCTGCTGGGCGAGGTCGACGCGCCGGACGGCCCGCGCGAGCTGCAGCTCAAGGGCAGCGGCATGACGCCCTACTCCCGGCGTGCCGATGGCCGCGCGGTGCTGCGCTCGTCGATCCGCGAGTTCCTGTGTTCCGAGGCCATGCACGCCCTCGGCATCCCCACGACCCGCGCGCTGGCGCTGACCGCGTCGGACCTGCCGGTGCGCCGCGAGCGCGCGGAGACCGCCGCCGTGGTCACGCGGGTCGCGCCGAGCTTCCTGCGCTTCGGGCACTTCGAGCACTTCTGCCACCACGTGCGCGACGGCGACTACACCGCGCTGCGCCGCCTGGCCGACTTCGTCATCGATCACCATTACCCGGCGTGCCGCGAGGCCGCGCAGCCCGTCGCAGCGATGCTGGCCGAGGTCGCACGCCGCACCGCGGGGATGCTGGCGGACTGGCAGGCCGTCGGTTTCTGCCACGGCGTGATGAACACGGACAACCTGTCCATCCTCGGCCTGACGATCGACTACGGCCCTTTCGGCTTCCTCGACGGTTTCGATCCGATGCACGTCTGCAACCACTCGGACGACCAGGGACGCTACGCCTACGCGCGCCAGCCGCAGGTCGCCTACTGGAATCTGCACGCGCTGGCGCAGGCGCTGGTGCCGCTGGTCGAAGGCAACACCGAGCAGGTCACCGCCGTGCTGACCGAGGCACTCTCGCACTATCCCGACGAGTTCGCCCGCCAGCTCGGCCGGCGCATGCGCGCCAAGCTCGGCCTGTCCACCGAACAGGCGGGTGACCAGGCGCTGGTCGACGACCTGATGCGCCTGATGGCCCGCCACCAGATCGACTACACGCTGACGTGGCGCCTGCTGTGCGACCACCGCATCGGCGTGGTCGGCGCGGCGCTACCGGAGCCCGTGCGCGACCTGTTCCTCGATGCCGACGCCTTCGACGCCTGGATCATCCGCTACGACACCCGCTTGCTGGCCGAAGGCAGCACGGACGCCGAACGACGCGCGCGCATGCAGGCCGTCAATCCGCGCTACATCCTGCGCAACCACCTCGCAGAAACAGCGATCCGGCTGGCTGAAGCCGGCGACTACAGCGAAGTGCAGCGCCTGCACCGGGTCCTGTCCCACCCGTTCGACGAGCAGCCGGCGCACGCCGCCTATGCGGACCTGCCGCCCGACTGGGCGCAGTCACTCGAAATTTCCTGCTCGTCCTGATGCCGCCCTGACTGATTCACGGAGCCCCTCCATGACCTATCCGATCACCAAGACCGATGCCGAGTGGCGGGCGCAGCTCGATGCCACGCAGTTCGCCGTCACCCGCCAGTCCGCCACCGAACGCGCCTTCACCGGCAAGTACTGGAACCACTGGACCGACGGCACCTACCGCTGCGTCTGCTGCGATGCACTGCTGTTCGACGCGCGCACCAAGTTCGACGCCGGCTGCGGCTGGCCGAGCTTCAGCGCCGAGATCGAACAGGGGCGCATCGAACGCGTGGTGGACCACAGCCACGGCATGGTGCGGGTCGAGGTCAGGTGCCAACAATGTGGTGCCCACCTCGGTCATGTCTTCGATGACGGGCCGGCACCCTCGGGCGAGCGGTACTGCATCAACTCGGCTTCTATAGACTTCGGCCCCGACGCACCCTGACCTTCCAGGTGTTGCACCGAACGAAGCCCGTCCCGTCTGACCCCTGATGAAAATATTCCTCGACTTCCTGCCCATCGTCCTGTTCTTCCTGACCTTCAACCAGGCCGAAAAACGGGCTGATGAAGCCGCGGCCCTTGCCACCGACTGGTTCGGTTTCATGGTCGCCGGCGGTGCGGTCGGCGCCAAGGAAGCGCCGGTGCTGCTCGCCACCGTGGTGGTGATCCTGGCCACCTTTGCCCAGGTCCTCTACCTCAAGCTGCGCGGTCAGAAGGTGGACATGATGCTGTGGATCAGCCTCGGACTGGTGACGGTCATGGGCGGTGCCACCATCTACTTCCACAACGACACCTTCATCAAGTGGAAGCCGAGCGTGCTGTACTGGGTGATGGCCGCGTCCTTCTGGCTCAGCCCGATCCTGGCCAACAAGAACCTGCTGAAGCTCATGATGGGCGACCAGATCGATCTGCCCGCCTTCGCCTGGCGCAACCTGAACCTGGCCTGGATCGCCTTCTTCAGCTTCATGGGCGTCCTCAATCTCTGGGTCGCCTACCACTACGACACCAGCACCTGGGTCTCGTTCAAGTCGTTCGGCGGCATGGGCCTGATGTTCGTGTTCATGGTCGCTCAAGGTTTCTACCTGACCCGCCACCTAAAGTCGCCGGACGGAGAGTGAGCATGCGCACCACCCAGATACCGGGCGTCTCGGCCCTCGCCATCGAGCAGGCATTGCAGCAACGCTTGAACCCCGTCGGGCTGGAGGTGATCGATGAAAGTCACCTCCACGCCGGGCATGTCGGCGCGGCGTCCGGACGGCATTTCCGGGTCCGCATCCGCTCTGAACGGTTCACCGGTCTGACCCGGATTGCCCGACATCGGCTTGTGTATGATGCCGTCGCCGAGTTGATCCCCCAGGGCATCCATGCGTTGGCCATCGAAGCCGAAACCGCCTGAACCAACGTCGATGTCCGTCCTCTGTTTTCAAAAGGTTCCGCATTCCATGAAGAAGCTCTCGTTCGCCGTGTCCGCCGTCGCCCTCGCGGCTGCCCTGCTGCCGGCGCTGGCCTCGGCCCAGAACATCGCCATCGTCAATGGCAAGGCGGTGCCCAAGGCGCGCTTCGAATCGTTCATGACCCAGGTCACCAAGCAGGGCAACCAGCCCCGCACGCCGGAGCTGGAGCAGCAGGTCAAGGACGAACTCGTGCTGCGCGAGATCTTCGTGCAGGAGGCCGAAACCCGTGGCCTGCAGCGCAGCGAGGAATACCGCAGCCAGATGGACGTGGCGCGCCAGAGCCTGCTGATCCGCGAGCTGTTCAACGACTACCAGAAGAAGAACGCCGTCAGCGACGCTGAAATCAAGGCCGAGTACGACAAGCTCAAGGGCACCGGCGGTGGCACCGAATACCGCGCGCGCCACATCCTGGTCGAGAAGGAAGACGAGGCCAAGGCCCTGATCGCCCAGCTCAAGGCCGGCGCCAAGTTCGAGGACCTGGCCAAGGCCAACTCCAAGGACCCGGGTTCGGCACCGAACGGCGGGGACCTGGACTGGGCCGCCCCCGGCAACTTCGTTCCCGAGTTCTCGCAGGCCATGGTGAAGCTCGAAAAGGGCAAGTTCACCGAAACCGCGGTGAAGAGCCAGTTCGGCTACCACATCATCATGCTCGAAGACTCGCGTGCCGCGACCTTCCCGAGCCTGGAAGAGGTCAAGCCGCAGCTCTCGCAGCGTCTGCAGCAAGCCAAGATGACCAAGTTCCGCGAGGACCTGAAGACCAAGGCCAAGACCGACTACAAGTTCGGCGCGCAGTAAGTCCAGGCCAGCACCAGCCCGATCAGCACTGGCTGGTGCACCATGTAGTAGCTCAGCGACCACCGCCCGAGCCGCGCCAGCGGCTGCAGCACCGCCGGCAACCGGCCCTGCAACACCATCGGGCGGCGTGCCAGCAGCCACTGTCCAGTGCCCAGCCCGATGGCCACCACGCCCAGCCAGGGCAGCAGCGGCACATAGTCTTCCGTGATCGGCTTGTGCGTGACGAGTCCGACCCAGTTGGTCCAGCGGGTGTCGAACACCGGGTGCGCCACACCCGACGCCAGCCCGATCGCCGCCAGTCCCACCAGCAGCCACCCCCAAGCCGGCAAGCGCACGAAGCGCACGACCAGCAGCGACACCGCCACCGCATGCAGCACGCCGAAGCTGATCCAGCTGTGCGGAAACATCAGCGCAGACCCGGCACTCACCAGCAGCGCGCATCCGGCCACCCGCCTCCACCGGCGCCAGAATCGGTCAGTTGCCATCGCTTGTGACTGCGCCACCGCCTGCGAGAGCCCGACGCACGTCAGAAACAGCGTGACGATGCACAGGCGCTGCAGCGTCCAGAGCGGATCCGCGTAGAAATTCTGGTGCGGAATCAGCCGAAACTGGTTCAGGTCGAAGCTGAAATGGAACACGGTCATCCAGACCATCGCCAGACCGCGCAGCGCGTCCAGCCGGTCAAAGCGGTCAAATCGAGCAGGGGGCGTCATGCATGTGACGATAGCGCAGACGCACGGCCCGCTACCATCCCGGCACCATGCCGCACACCACCGCCCACGCCCAGCCCCCCCGGCGCCGCAGCGCCGAAGAACAAACGCGCCTCCACCAGGCCATCACCGAACTCTGGGAACACCGCATCACCTTCAACACCATGCTCGGACTGAAGGTCGAGTCGCTGGACCCGGCGTCGCCGCGCCTGCGCTTCGACATGCGCCCGGAACTGGTCGGGCACTTCCTCTACGGGCGCCTGCACGGCGGCGTGATCTCCGCAGCGCTGGACGCCATGGGCGGCTTTGCGCTCACCACCGCCATCGGTGAAAAACACCCCGACGAATCCGCCGACCAGGTCATGCACCGCTTCGGACGCATGGGCACGATCGATCTGCGCATCGACTATCTGCGCCAGGGCATCGGTCGGCACTTCATCGCCAGCGCCGAGGTGACGCGGCTGGGCGGCCGGGTCGGCTCGACCCAGATGCGTCTGCACAATGACGAAGGCGTGTTGATCGCCACCGGGGCTGCGGCCTACATCGTGAGTTGACCCCGAGCTTTTGACATGAAGAACATCTGCATCATCGGCGCCGGCTCGATCGGCGGCTTCATCGGCACCCGGCTCGCCGCAGCCGGCCAGACGTCCGTGAGCGCCATCGCGCGCGGTGCCACGCTGGAGGCACTGCGCACCCATGGCTGGCGCCTGCGCGAGGGCGACCAGTGGCTGCAGGCGCCTGTCGCCGCGGCCTCGGCACACGCTGCCGATCTGGGCGTGCAGGATCTGGTCATCATCGCGGTCAAGGGCCCGGCGCTGTCGCAGGTCGCGCGCGAGATCGCACCCCTGCTCGGCCCGGACACCGTGGTGCTGCCAGCCATGAACGGCGTGCCGTGGTGGTTCATCGAGGGTCTGCCCCATCTGGGCAGCGCGCCGCTCGACAGCGTCGATCCGGGTGGCCTCGTCCGCGCGGCCATTCCGCTGCGCCAGGTGCTGGGCTGCGTCGTGCACGCCAGCACCGCATCGCCCGAGCCAGGGCTGGTGCAGCACCGCATGGGGCAAGGGTTGATCGTCGGCGAGCCGTTCGGCGGACATTCGGAGCGCTCGGCACGGGTCGCGGCGCTGCTGGCCGCAGCCGGATTCGAGACCACGGACTCGGCCGATGTGCGGGCCGACATCTGGTACAAGCTCTGGGGCAACCTGACGATGAACCCGATCTCGGCCCTCACCGGCGCTACCATCGACCGCGTGCTGGCCGACCCGCTGACTCGCCAGTTCTGTACCGACGCCATGGCGGAAGCGGCACAGATCGGCGAGCGCATCGGCTGCCACATCGCGCAACGTCCCGAGGACCGGCACCTGATCACCGCCAGGCTGGGCGCGTTCAAGACATCGATGCTCCAGGACGTCGAAGCCGGCCGACCGATCGAGCTGGACGCGATCGTCACCGCCGTGCAGGAAATCGGCCGGCGCGTCGATCTGCCCACACCGCAGATCGACGTGCTGCTCGGGTTGACCCGGCTCTTCGCACGCGTCCACGGCCTGTATCCGGACGCTGCTGGAGGTACCTGAACCCCCTTCGTTCAGGTGCCTGAGCGGCCCGAGACATGGGAGCAACATTCGCAGACCAAAACAGTATCCTTGTGTAACTACTGAATTTGTATGCGAATCTCCATCCTCATCAACAACTTCAACTACGCCCGATACCTCGGCGACGCCATCGACAGCGCGCTTGCCCAGGCCGGTCCGGACGTGGAGGTCATCGTCTGCGACGATGCCTCCACGGACCGCTCGTGGGAAGTGATTACGGGGTACGGCACACGCATCCGGTCCTGGCGCAGCCCGCACAACCTGGGACAGGCGTCGGCCATGAACGCGGGCATGTCGATGAGTTCCGGCGCGTGGGTGCTCTTCCTGGACGCGGACGATCGGCTCGATCCGGAGGCGCTGGCGGTCTGCCGGACACTGATGGCCGAGGACGTTGCCAAGATCCAGTTCCAGCTCCAGTGCATCACCGAGGATGGCCGCCCCATGGGCCGCCAGATTCCCTACCTGCTGCATGAAGGGGATGTCCGGCCGCTGATCCAGCGCTTCGGCACCTACGGTGGCCCGCCGTCGAGTGGCAACCTGTACCGGCGTTCGGCGATCGAGCGCTATTTTCCGCTCGACACCCCCGCCTGGCGCCGGGCAGCCGACACCCCGCCATTCCTGCTGAGCGCCTTCCACGGACGAGTCGTCAACGCGCCCCGTCCGCTCGGCTGCTACCGGATCCACTCGTCCGCCAACCGCGCACGTGGCTGCTTCGGCAACATCTCCGCACGCCACGGCGACATGCTGCGCATCGAGGCCCATCGGCGCAGCACCACGCTGGCGCTGCTGGCCCGCCACGACGGCATCGTCCTCGACAGCCCGCCCCTGCACGCCCCCTGGAACCTGCGCAGCCGCGCGCTGTCCCTGCGCACCGAACCCGAGCGCCACCCCTATCCAGAGGACACCCTGGCCTCCCTCATGCGGATGCAGGCAGATTCGCTGGCCGCCTGTCCTGGCTACACCTGGTCAGAGCGCCGCGCCGCACAGCTCTGGCTGCTCGTCGTGCTGCTGGTGCCGACATCCTGGGCGCCCCGCATCGCCATCTCCAACACCTCCGGCCGGATCCGGCGCTGGTTCCGGCAGTTGCGCACCCACGTGGTCTGACACCCTCGCTGTCACTGACTGCCGCCGCCGCATGAACCACCCGCGCACTGCCTCGTTCCAGCCAGCCGCAGCGAACCTGCCATCGTTGTCGTCGCGGACACGGCATCTCCTGTCCCGCCTGCTCGGCATACGCCGACCGGATCTGCTGCTGGCACGCCGGCTGGGCGCGCTGCTGTCGGACCGCCGCTATCTGGCCATCGGCCATCGGCTCTATTTCGGCGCATGGCCGGACTATGAGCACCCGCGCACGATCAACGAGCACATCCACGCCTACATGCTGCGGTGCCGTTCGCCGCTGCTGCACATCGCCGCCGACAAGGCACTGACCCGCGACCACGTGGCGCGCACCGTCGGCCGGCAATACCTCGTCCCGACGCTGGGCTTGTGGCCGGATGTGGCCAGCATTCCGATCAGGACCTTGCCACGCCCGTGCGTGCTCAAGCCGACGGTGGGCAGCGGCCAGGTGCTGTTTCTGCGGACAGGCGAAGAGATCAATCTGTGCCAGACCCGCCTGACGCTGCAACGCTGGCTGGACACCGAATACAGCCGCATGAACCGCGAGTGGTGCTACGACCGACTACGCGGCAAGATCATCGCCGAGACGCTGCTCACGGACGGCCATGGTGACGTGCCGGCCGATTACAAGCTGTATGTGATCGGCGGCGCCGTGCGCTTCATCCAGGTTGACCGCGGCCGCTTCCGTCAACACACCCGCAACCTGTACGACACCGACTGGCAACTGCTGTCCGCACGGTTGTCGCTGCAGAACCACCCGCCTGATCCGCGGCCGGCGTGCCTCGCGGAGATGATCGACATCACGCTGCGGCTGGCGCAGTGCTTCGAGTTCCTGCGCGTGGATTGCTACATCGTCGACGGCAGGCTCTACGTGGGCGAGCTGACGAACTACCCCGGCGCCGGCTTCGAGCGCTTCATTCCACACGCCTACGCGCTGGAACTCGGCGCACTCTGGCCGATCAGCGGCCGGACGAAGGCGGAGCGAATTCCGCCTCGACCCAGGCCTGCGCCGACGCCCCGTTGAGCTTGAAGGCCGGAGAGACGCGCAGCCGAGCCAGCTCGCCTCCATCGGCATCGAACGCACGCAGCGTGGCGTTCGGCTCGAACTCGTCCGGCACGATGTCCAGTGTCACCAG